>JAUXHA010000045.1 GCA_030621845.1 Spongiibacteraceae bacterium | reverse complement strand
TCTTTGGTATGGGGCACATCGAAACCGTAAGCCGGGCTACAGGAAGTCGGGTGAGCGCCACCGGGAATAGCTACCACACCGCTAGTCAGTGAACGCTCCCAGAACACATAGCGGGACTCGTCACCCTGGGCGAAGTAAGCGGTATCGACCATTTCTTCAACGCTGACATAGGCCTTGTCGGCGGCACGCACCATCTGCTCATCCATATACATGTCCGGACCCTTGAGCTGGCAAACCCCGCGCTCATCGGCGCGATCGGCGTGAACCAGCGCCGCGTCCAGTTTCAGTGCGGGCATCGCCACCCACTCTTTGTCATCGTAGGGGCTGTCGATAACCTTGATGTCCTTGTTGACCTTGATCACATCGGTACCCAGGCCGATCTGGGTGGGGATATAAGGCAGCCCCCAACCGGCAGCACGCAGGCCCAGCAACATCATGCCCTCATCGATCTCCATGGTCTCGATAGCACCACCCTGGCGCGCCTGGCGGAAATAAGGCTCCAGTGGAATAAAGTCCAGCGAGACAAAAGCGAAGACCACTTTCTTAACCTTGCCTGCAGCGCAGAGCATGCCGACATCGGCACCACCGTAAGCCACAATGGTCAGGTCTTTCAGCTCAGAGCGCAGAATCTCACGGATCAGCGCCATCGGCTTGCGCCGGGGCCCCCAGCCACCGATCCCGATGGTCATACCATCCTTGAGCTCGGCGACCACTTGCTGTGCGGTCATTTGCTTATTCATACTGTTTCCTCTGTTGAAAAACTGGATTCTCAAATTTTACGCAATAACGGGGCATTCTACCCCAGCACTGGCATTTCTATCAATTAATAGTCTGAATTTTTACGCATCCCAATAGACCTCGCTGACACAGCTTTATCTGGCTGCCTGCCCCTTGATCAAACAATTCGACTCATCCGGTAGTTGTGCTTAACAAAATTCACCCCCAGCGAACACTCAGTACGGCGTACCCCGGCAATGCCACTAATGGTCGTGTGCAGAAAGTCCGCCAACTGGGCATTGTTTTGCACCATGGTGATCGCCAGGATATCGGAACGGCCCAGCATCACCCCGACAAAACCGATTTCCGGGATCGCCGAGAGACTGGCTGCTACCTGTTGCGTCTGGCTACTTTTATCTACCTCTACCCAAATATATGCAAGTGTCGGATTGGCCAATCGATTAATATTGTTAATCGCGGTGATACGAATCTGGCCATCCTCCTCCATTCGTTTGATCCGCGATCGCACCGTGCCCTCGGTAACACCCAACTCCGTCGCGATCTTACGATTACTGGTACGGGCATCCTGGGACAGCCACTCAAGAATACCCCGATCGAGCTCATCCAGCTGGCGCTTAATCACTCTCGCCACCGCCGCCAAAAGGCACCCAATTAGGCTGGTTTTTCAGCACATCCATGGCCATTGCGGGAAACAAACGACTGACACCGACGACCGTGGCCAATTTAATTGATAATAATTCATTCAGCATCTCCTGGTCGCGAGCCACCACCAGTATTTCAATATCCAGGTTACCCACCACCTGGCAGACCGAAAACACTTCCGCAAAACTGGCCAGGTCGTGGGCCACTTCGTCGGCGGGACGCCCTTCCACCTGGATACCAATAGCCAGCATCATGGTGTAACCCGCCGCTTCATAATCGGTGACTGCCACCACCCGCATGGTATCGCTGTCTTCCAGTCTACGCACCCGCGCCCTTACTGTTGCCTCGGTGAGCCCAAGCTCTTTTGCCAGCGCGCGATAAGGCATACGTCCATCCTTGCGCAATAAACCCATAATTCGGTAATCGATATCATCGAGGGAAACACTGCCGTCACCCTCGATACGGCTCACCACAGCATCACCCGCATCGTTTGCGGTCATCACGGCATTAACCCGGAAGCCAATTTCTTTAACTCGGGCTTGACCACCTTGCCCATCGCGTTCATCGGCATCTGCTCGATAAAACGGACGTGAAATGGCACTTTAAAACGCGCCAGCCGCTCAGCACAAAAAGCCTTAACCGATGCCTCATCAATAGCGATTCCTGCCACCGGCACAATAAACGCCATACCTACTTCGCCCTGCGGTTGTTTTGGCACACCAATAACAGCAACCTGCGCTACCCCGTCGAGGCTGTAAAGCGCCTTTTCCACTTCTGCAGGGTAAACATTCTCCCCGTTCATGATGTACATGTCTTTCAAACGATCGGTGATGCGCAAATAGCCCGCCGCATCCATTACGCCAATATCACCGGTTTTCATCCAGCCGTCGGCGGTGATGGTTTCAGCGGTGGCCTCGGGCATTTCAAAATACCCTTGCATCACGTTGTAACCGCGCACCCAAATTTCACCTTCTTCGCCCCGGGGCACTTCTTCACCGGTGGCCGGGTTGGCACATTTCAGCTCAATACCATCGAGTGCCCGACCACAGGTGGTGGCAATCAATTCACTGTCATCATCCGGGCGGCAGATGGTCACCATGCCAGTGGACTCGGTCAGCCCGTAAGCGGTAAACACCTGCTCAAAACCCAGTTTTTCGCGCATTTCAACGATCAGTTGCACCGGTACCGCCGCGCCGCCGGTAGTACAAACCCGCAGGCTGGAGAGGTCATAGTTTTCCCGGCTCGGATCATTAATAATCATTTCAAACATCGACGGCACACCGGGCATCACGGTAATTTTGTCGCGTTCAATCTGCGCCATCACCTGTTCGCGGTCAAAAGCCTGGGCGGGAATAATCTTACAGCCGCGGATGATCGCCGCCAACCAACCGGCTTTATAGCCAAAGGAGTGGAAGAAGGGATTGATAATCAGGTAGTTGTCTTCAGGTACCAGGCCAATGGTTTCTGACCAGATAGAAAAGACCTGGATATTCTGCTGGTGGTTGCACAGCACCCCCTTGGGTTTACCGGTAGTACCCGAGGTAAACAGCATATCCATAATGTCATCGGGCTTAACTGCATCGATGCGTGCCTGTAACTGTTGGTCAGTGATTTCTTCTGCCCTGGCGAGGAAATCATCCCAAACCAGCGCGCGGTCATCCCGCCCCTGCAAAAGAATACGATGCTCCAGCGCGGGCAGTGTCTCGGCAGCCAGCATATCGAGTGACGAGCCATTTTCCAGTTCGGGGTAAGTAAGAATCACTTTAACCCCGCTGCGAGCCAAAATGTCCGCCGCCTCAGCACCCTGCAAACGATTGACCAGCGGCACCAGCACCACGCCAATACTCTGCATACCCATGGCCGCAATAATCCACTGATGGATATTGGGCGCCCAGATAGCCGCACGGTCGCCCTTTTCAAGGCCGAGGGCGATAAAGGCCTTGGCAGCCTGCTTACGCGCCTCATTGAGCTGGGTATAACTGAGGGAGACCTCACCGTCTTCAATAGCAATGCGACCGGCAAACTGGCTGGCAGCCAGCTCGGCGAGCTGGGGAAGGGTTTCGGCAACGGCGCGGCTGGATGGCATGGACTGAAATCCTGGTCAGACGACGATTAAGGCGGCCATAATAGAAGCTATGTCGGACGACCGCAAGAGTTTGCGTAATTTTCTCATGGCATTTCTACGAAAAATACCCCCCCCGCGCAAACACCCAACAGCACATGCATGAAGCATTCAGCCACTTACAGCCTGCTCATTACGAGACAAAGCCCCCTGCCGGACCATTGGAGGAAAAATTAAGGCGATAATCGCTCTATCTGCCAGCCACCGTCCACCCTGCTATAAAGAAAACGGTCGTGCAAGCGAGACTCCCCGCCCTGCCAAAACTCAATACTTTCAGGCTCAAGCCGATAACCGCCCCAGAATTTAGGTAATTCGATCTCGCCCGCAGAAAACTGTGCTTTTAGCTCGCGAAATTTTTCTTCCAACACCCGACGGGTGCTAATGGGATGACTCTGTTTTGATGCCCAGGCCGCCAGTTGGCTTTCCCGTGGCCGAGTCAGAAAATAACGTAAATTTTCACCGCGACTCAAGGGCGAGGTTTTGCCGTTGATAATGACCTGTCTATCCTCGGATAACCAGGCAAAATGTAAGCAGGCCAGCGGGTTGCCCGACAACTGTTGCGCCTTGCGGCTGCCCAGATTAGTAAAAAACACAAAGCCCCTGTCATCCAGGCCTTTTAACAACACCATGCGCTGGAATGGCATGCCCCGCTCGTCCACCGTCGCCAGAGTCATCGCCGTGGCATCGCGCACACCCTGCTGTTTGGCGCTGCCCAACCACTGTTCAAATTGCACAATGGGGTCCTCCAGCAAATCCTCGCGGCGCAGGCTGGCATGGTCGTATTCACGACGTTCGGTGGATATATCGATGTTGTTTGTCATTTCCAGAGCATACCTTATAAAGCTTTCGCGCCGCTAGCAGGGGGAGTTAGGGCACCAGCCGTACAAAGCGCACCAATAGGCGACATATAAACCCACAAGTGTCGGGATTATTTACATATCGCCATTTTCATCTTGCCCCGACTTTTCTTAAGTCGTTGATTAACAAGGCAATACCTACCTTAGCATGATATTTGCCTATATCTAATAGCTATAATAGAACAAATCTTATTCTAATAATAAAATACGGAGAAGTATGATGTCTTTCCTAAACAAAAAACTGGCTATCTTGCCCCTGGTCGTCCTCGGCTCGCTGGCACAGGCTCAGATCAATATGGGCATGACCGGGGACAGTCTCACTGATGACTACCTCGGCGGCGCTGCCAAGGTAAACTCTGACCTCGCAGCTTTTAGCTGGGGGCAAGTACTGGCCGAAACCCGCAGCAGCGATTTTAACTTTGGTGGCTACAAAAGTGTTGATGACGGCACTTGGGATAGTGTTCGCTACTCGGGTTACGAATACAATTACGCCACTGCCGGCGGCGCTGCCAGCGACAATACCACGATGAATATAAGCAATTTTCTCACCTTACAGGTTGATAATGTTCAGGTAGGCTCCTCCTACCTGAGCACACAAACCACAGCGTTGGCCCAGGAAATATCTGCTGGCAATGTTGATACCGCCTTTGTCGGTATCGGCTCCAATGATTTCTTTTATCACACCAATGTTTTTGACTTCGATGGTAACTGGACAGCCGACCCAACTGCGGTAATTGACCAGGCCTATATCGATGATATCGCCAATTCCATTCTGGCCGGTGTTGACACCCTGCTCGCCGCTGACAGTGCTGATGTTTTACTGGCCCTGATCCCAGCCGGCACCGCGGGTGGTTCCAACCCGGAAATTCTTGATGGCATAAACGCGGTTAACACCCTATTACTTCAAGGCGCAGCCGATCGCGGCATCGCCACCGTCGATCTATTTGGCTATAATTCCGACCCCGATCGGGTCAATGAGGACGGCGCGATAACCATTGGTGATTTAATTATTGAACTGGATACTGCAGCCAGCGCTGCTGATATCAGCGCGGAGGGAACCGGCCCCTGTAATAGCCTTGGCTGCGCCACTGAATCACATGCCAATTATTATCTCGCTGATGACGGCCTACACCCCAACACCATTGTTCAGGCCTTGATTGCCAACCAGATTATTGATGCCTTAAACAGTCACTATGGTCATAGTATTGCTTTACTGAGTGACGAGGAAATACTCGCTGTTGCCGGTATTAGTGCCGTTCCAGTGCCCGCTGCCGCCTGGTTATTTGGCTCTGCCCTGCTAGGCCTGATCGGCGTTAAGCGACGCAGCGCCAACAGGCATTAAGAAGTAAAACACGGTGGCTATTGTTTAACGCAATAGCCACTGATCATCTCGCTGCTCTACCCTGCCGTCCTTCTGCAACTTAATCAGGTGTGCCCATAGCGAATAGCGTGCTATCGGGTGCAAACTGACATCAACGTCTGCGTAGACCACCGGCACCAACTCATCGAGCAGGGCTTTTCCGCTTTGCCGCAAGCCGGCCACAACCTTTTCTTCCCGCCCTAATCGATGATCGATCAACTGCCGGATTTCTTCCGCCGGATTGTCAATTAATAAACCATGACCCGGCCCCATCGCCGTCAAGGGGTAATCCAGTAGCAGTTTTAGCGAAGTAATATAATCTTGCATGTCCCCATGGGGGGGAATAATCACCACCGTTGAACCCTGCATGGTGTGATCACCGGTCAGTAACAGACCGTCTTCTTCAATCAGGTAGCAAATATGATTGCCCACATGGCCCGGTGTTAGCAGCGCACGCAGGGTGAATTCATCGGTGACCAGGCACTCATCATGGGCAAAGCTGTGCGCGGGCGCAAAACTGTCATCCTGGAAGCCATCATTATCGACCAGCTTATTGCCCATCACCCTTGCCCCTGTCGCCGCGGCCAAGGCCTGGGCTGCCGGTGAGTGGTCAGGGTGGGTATGGGTAACCAGAATCCATTTCAGCCTATCCCCCACTGCGGCCAGTAGCCTATCGATATGGGCCTGGTCAGCGGGGCCAGGGTCGATGATGGCGATTTGCCGCTGGCCGACGAGATACGTGTTAGTACCAGGGCCGGTCATCATCCCCGCATTGCTGGCAGTGAGGCGACTGACCCGCTCGGTTAACTGAACGGGGTGGTCGTGACTAATTTCAATCATTCCTGCTACGCTCCACTCATCGCCTGCTCACTCCATGGCCGCGCTCAAGCCACACGACCTAAGCCATATTGCCAATGCTTACCACCGGATCAACATCAGCGTCGTAATCAACGCCGTCAATACCAAAGCCAAACAACCTCAAAAATTCATCCTTATAACCCTGCATATCGCTGAGCTCATTAAGGTTATCGTCGTTAATCTGTGACCACAGATCAGCAACCTGCTGTTGAATCTCAGGGCGTAACTCCCGGTAATCGGCACGCAAACGACCCTCTTCGTCCAACCGTGGCGAATCGCCAAACAAGCTCTCACGAAATAACAGGTCAATTTGTTCAATACAGCCCTCATGACTGCCATCGGCTTTCATCACTTTAAACAACAGGCCAAGATACAGGGGCATTACGGGGATGGCTGAGCTGGCCTGGGTCACCACCGCTTTCAATACCGAAACACGGGCATCACCACCGCGACCGGCCAAGGTGTCACGTATCGCCAACACTTTTTTATCCAGGTCTTTCTTGGCCTGGCCAATGGTGCCATCCCAGTAAATATCATGGGTGATTTTCTCACCCAGATAAGTATAGGCTGTGGTCTTGCAACCCTCCGCCAGCACACCGGCCTGATCCAGGGCATCAATCCACATTTGCCAATCTTCACCGCCCATTACCGCCACGGTATTATCAATTTCTTCCTGGCTGGCCGCCTCGATACTGAATTGCTTCAACAAGCCCTTGTCGGTATCTATGCCAGTCTGGACGATATCCTTACCGATTGGCTTGAGGGTAGACATATGCACCTCACCGGTTTTTGGGTGCTGGCGACGGGGAGAAGCCAGACTGTAAATCACCAGGTCTACCTGGCCGAGATCTGCCTTAATGGTATCGATGGTCTTTTGCTTAATTTCGTCGGAAAAGGCATCGCCATTAATACTTTTCGCATAGAGTCCTTCAGCTTCAGCATAGCGATGGAACGCTGCCGAGTTATACCAGCCTGCGGTGCCGGCCTTCTTTTCAGTACCCGGTTTTTCAAAAAACAAACCCAGTGTCGCCGCACCACTGCCAAATGCGGCGGTAATGCGTGAAGCCAATCCATAGCCCGTAGAAGAACCAATCACCAACACCTTTTTGGGTCCACCTTCGATGACACCCTTGCCCTTAACATAGTCAATCTGGCTTTTAACATTGAGGTCACAACCGGTGGGATGGGTAGTGATGCACAGAAAACCGCGGACACGTGGCTTGATGATCATAGTGATTCCTTGATTGATTTTGGCGGACGGTGAAACAATCCGACCATGAACGATAGCTAAAGCTATTATAAACCCCTTGGGAGTGAAGGCCAGCCCTGCCTATAATAGCGGCTCATATTATCAGGAACAATCATAGATGCGCGATTTTAAACTGGCCTACCAAACGCCTCCGTCGTGGGTGGCGGCGGTGCTGGCTGATTTTGATGCTTTTTTACTCGACCACGCGGCGGCTGAAAAGAAAGCCGCCGGCATGGCCATCTCCATGCTGTCCCACTATCCCGATAGAATTGAACTGGTCGCCGCCATGGCCGATCTTGCCGTGGAGGAAATGACCCATTACCGGGAAGTCGTCAAAATCATTCACAGTCGCGGCCAGATCACAGCCAGTGACGAAAAAGATGCCTATGTAAATGAGTTTCGCAAAGCCTTGCGCAAAGGCAGCGACTTATACTTTCTAGACCGGCTACTGGTTGGCGCCATTATCGAAGCGCGCGGCGCCGAACGCTTTGGCCTGGTTGCCAGCGCGCTGGAACCCGGCACCTTAAAAAACTTTTATACCTCCATTAGCCGCTCAGAAGAACGCCACCTGGATTTACTTTTTGACCTGGCCTACCAGTACTTTGAACAATCTATCGTCGACCATCGACGCCGTGAATTAATTGCCATAGAAGCCGAGATTATTGCCCGGCAAACCATCAGGGCAGCGCTTCACTGAATGAGCGCACTGGATAAATATCTGCATCACTATGCAGAAGCCGAGGTACAGTTATTGCATGACTTGCCGGGTTCTTACCAGCAGGGTTTATTAATCCCTGTCTATCGGGAGCCCGCTGCCGTACTGCCCCGCTTTGTTGCTTTCGCCGAGCGCAATTCCCGCACCCTGCTTACCCTGGTTATCAACCGTCCCGACAATGACCTCGACACGGATTGGTCACAGGCTTTTTTTGACCAGCCGCAACAAGCGCTTTGGCAAAGCGATAACGGGCAGTTACGGCTTTATCCGCTGGACCATGGCAGTGCTTTGCTCGTCATCGACCGTTGTCTTTCTCACCCGCCGATCCCCGCCGAACAGGGTGTGGGGCTGGCACGAAAAATTGCTGCCGACCTGCTCTGCGCATTGATACACCGGGGACAAATACACTCGCCCTGGATATTTAATACCGACGCCGATGCCCTGCTGCCCGAGAATTATTTTCAGGCACCCAACCAACTACCGCCACGCACCGCCGTAGCGGTATATCCGTTCAAGCATATTTATACCGACCCACAGTGCCCCCGCCTGCCCACACTGCTGTATGAATTTTCACTGCACTACTATGTCGCCGGTCTGCAGTGGGCAGGGTCGCCTTACGCCTACCACAGCATCGGCAGTACGCTTTCAATACACTACCTGCACTATGCCCAGGTCAGGGGATTTCCTAAACGATCGGGCGCCGAAGATTTTTACCTGTTAAACAAAGCCGCCAAAACCGGAAGCATTGTTTCGCTGAAAGACCCGTTGATTCATCTCCAGGCGAGAGAATCAACTCGAGTCCCTTTTGGCACCGGGCCCGCGGTGCGGAATCTGGCGCGCAGCGAGCAGCCATTAACGATGCCACTCTACCACCCCGAAAGTTTTGTCTATCTCAAGACATTTCTACAATGGCTGGAGCATTACGCTGACAGCGAAGCATTAATCAACAAGAGTCCGCCGGGTATCGACAGTGATTTATTGCAAAAACTCACCGCCGCACAGGGTCTGGAACAGGCGCTGGCACACAGCAGTCGCCAGGGGAAAACCCGGCGTGCTCGCCAGCAACATTTGCAGCACTGGTTTGACGGTTTTAAAACCTTGAAATTGATTCATCTACTGCGGGACAGGCACTTGGGTACAGTGCCGTTTGAGGCATTGCTAAAACAGCCTCAAGCCAAACTAGACAGCGCGTTGTTCACGCCGCGTATGCTGGAACTGGCCGAGGAAATCAAACTTCATCAATCCTGAGCATTAATGTCGACAAAATAGCATCAACCGCTGCATCATCCATGCCCGCATTATCCAGCCCGCAGCAATAGGTCACCAGTAATAAATTCACTCCCTCACCGACATACCACTCCCTGACCGCTTCATCCGGCTCCTCGAAACGGTAGTGATAGCCCTTGAAATCGCCCAGCACCACGGGCTCGCCCCGACCCGCCAGCGCCGCCGTCTCAGCGGCTAATTGTTCTAATTCCTGCTCATCAATACTGCCACTCTCCTTAACCAGGGTGGTGATGGCGATTTCACCAACACCGTCCTCGTCACTGATTACAATCAGTTCATCGAGCTGCTCGACCTCCCACTCAGGAGGAATTTCCATCAACCACCATTGGGTTTCCAACACTTCCATATCAATCCACCTGTTGTTGTGTGAACAGCAAACGCATGACCAGCGCGTGCTCACGCCCCTGCGTTGCCGGGTAGTAATTGCGCCGCTCACCCACCGTCTCAAAACCGCAGTGACGGTAGAGCTGAATCGCCGCTTGATTGGATGCACGCACCTCAAGAAAACAGTTAGCGGCTGATTTGGCAATAAACGCCAGGCTGTATTCAAGCAAAACCTTGCCGTAACCCTTGCCCTGCTGCGCGGGTAGCACAGCGATATTTAGCAAACTGGCCTCGTCCAGAACCTGGGAAAAAACCGCAAAGGCAACGATTACCCCGCGCTCTTCAAGCAGAAAACAAGGTGCCGAGGGTGTAATACTTTCGATAAATTTTGCCTTCGACCAGGGAAAAGCTGTGGCCTCTGCGTCTATCGCCACCAATCGCTCCAGATCTGGCATGCGCACTGGCCTAATCTGCATTACGCGTTTTTAAATAGCTGGCAAAGCGGCTGCAGCTGTTGCCACAAATCCCGCTTCAGTTCAGGCTCCGCTAACATCCGGCTGGCACTCAGTGTCGACAATACGGTTGCCTCCGCAGGTTCATAGGGCAGTAGTGTCGCCCGTGGTAAATCTTTATCCGCAGCAAAACGGCTGGCCGCTTCGCCCATTAACAACAACTGGCCAATACCACCCAGCTCCAGTTGTCGGGCTAAAAAAGCCTGCAAGGCCTGGCTGGCAGCCGCCGCGCCCCGATCGGCATGCCCTTTCATGGTTTCTGGCCACTGAAAGGAATGCATCGCCAACTGTTGTTTTCCCAAGCCCAGTGCCAGTACGATATTCTGCAATAATGTCAGGTAGTCTCGATTCCTCAGCTGCGCCAACGGGCAATCATCGACGATAAGCAGGCGACCCGCCACCGCACTTACCGACAGGGAAAATGTTGGAATCTCGCCTTGCACTGGCGCCAGTGATTCTGTTTCAGTCCCTGGCTTGATGGCCTGCGGTAAATCCAGTAACTCACTGGCTCGTACCGGCCCTGTTCTTTGCTTGGGAGCCGATCGGGCAGGTAGCTCTGGTATAGATTCCACTGCAGGCAGCACCGGCAGCTCACACTGCGTAGAAGCCAGCGCACCGGGTAATAATCGACGGGGAAAGTAGCCATCGACGCCCATCGACTGCAGGTAAGCCTGGCGCTGCAATTCATTCAACACTACACCCCCTCCCGCTGGGGATGCGCCTTGACAGTATCCGATTCCAGCAAGTTCAATGCATTCAAGTAGGCTTTGACCGAGGCAAACACAATATCAGTATCGCCGCCCAGACCATTAACAATCATTCCCAACTTTTCCAGCCGCACGGTGACGGTAGCCAATGAATCCGTACCCTCGGTGACGGCATTGACCGAATACAACTTCAGCTCTGATTGGCTATTGGCCAATTTTTCAATCGCCTTGAAAGCGGCATCCACCGGACCGTCGCCATCGGCTGAAGTCTGCTCTGCGCGACCGTCTATGCGCAGGGTCATCGCTGCCGAAGGCTTTGATCCGGATTGCGTATGGGCCTCCAGCTTGAGTAAGTGGTATTTCTCTGCCAGTTCAGGCGCGGTAGCCTCACCGACTAAGGCCTGTAAATCCTGGTCAAAAATCTCATGTTTTTTATCCGCCAGCGCCTTGAAACGAGTAAACACTTCATTCAGCCCCTGCGGCGTATCGAAGGTAATACCCAGGTCTTCAAAGCGCGCCTTCACCGCAGCGCGGCCAGAGTGCTTGCCCAACACCAACCTGTTGGTATGCCAACCGACATCTTCAGCGCGCATGATCTCGTAGGTCTCACGGTGTTTTAACACCCCGTCCTGGTGAATACCCGATTCATGGGCAAAGGCGTTAGCCCCTACAATTGCCTTGTTGGGCTGCACTGGAAAACCGGTGATCGAAGACACCAGCCGGGAGGTCGGCACAATATGACTGGCGTCAATCGCCGTCGTCACCGGAAACACATCGGCGCGGGTTCTGACCGCCATCACAATTTCTTCCAGCGAGGCGTTACCTGCGCGCTCACCGAGACCGTTGATAGTGCACTCTACTTGCCGGGCACCGTGTAAAACCGCCGACAGGGAATTGGCCACTGCCAGCCCGAGATCATTGTGGCAGTGTACCGAAAACACCACCTTGTCGGCATTGGGAATCGTTTCAATCAGGCGTCCCACCTGGGCACCGTACTGGGCAGGCTCACCATAACCCACCGTATCGGGGAGATTGATCGTGGTCGCTCCCGCATCAATCACCTGCTCAATAATCCTGCAGAGGAATTCAAACTCGGAGCGGGAAGCATCTTCGCAGGAAAATTCAATATCATCGGTAAATCGACTGGCGCGAGCGATGGACTGCACGGCGCGCTCGATGACCTCGGCGGGCTGCATCCGCAACTTGTATTCCATATGGATAGGCGAGGTGGCGATAAATGTGTGAATACGTGAGGATTTGGCTGGCTTTAACGCTTCACCGGCCCGATCAATATCCTTGTCATTGGCCCGGGCCAGGCTGCAGACAGTGCTTTCCGTCACCGCCTCCGCTACCGCCTTAACCGCCTCGAAGTCACCCTCACTGGCAATAGCAAAACCAGCCTCAATAACATCGACCCGCATTTTTTCCAGCATTTTGGCAATGCGAACCTTCTCATCCCGGGTCATCGAGGCGCCGGGGCTTTGTTCGCCATCCCTCAACGTAGTATCGAATATCACCAGCGGTGACTTGCTCATTTTCCAGTCTCCAATTATATCTTTGCTAAAGCTTAGCGATCAGGACGACAGGATAAACCATATGGACGCATAAAACAGATGGAAACCGGGCTTAATTCACCCGTCCCGCAGCCCTAGTACCAGCGCCAACCATAACGCCGGTAAAATTTCAGACCTGAAGAGGCAAATAACAAAATATGCTTCCAGCCCTTTTTCGCCGCATGCCCGCCATAATGGATAATTTTCATACTCGGCAGGTAAGTCACAAGCCCTAACTTTGCCAGCCGAAGAGACAGGTCGAAATCTTCGAAATAAAGGAAAAACTTCACATCAAACCCCCCTGCCTTCTTAAACGTTTCAGTACGTATCAGCATGCAACAGCCACTGACAATTTTAATATCCCTGACCGGGCCCGATTGCCTGGCCAGTGAGCGCATTTCATAGCGAGCCAACCGGGGCTCAAATAAATGCTGCACTCGAACAGGTGCAAAACCGCGCAATAATAAATCGAACACCCGTGGAAATTGCTTACACAGATACAACGGACTCCCTTCAGCATCCTCGACCCCGGGGCTCACCAGTACCGTTTCAGGATCACCCAGCAGATAAGCCAAGCCCTGTGAAATTGCCTTGGCATCCAGGGATACATCGGGATTTAAAACTAAATGGAAGTCTGAGAGAGAATCATAAAGGGCAAGATTATGCCCCCGTCCATAACCAAGATTAGAACTTGCCACCTTGATAATTACATCGTCAAACACATCCCAATTACGGGTTTTCAAGAGGCCTTCAAGTTGTTTGAAATTACGCCGTTCATAGCGGTCATTCTCAATGATACGTAATTCACAGCTTAAGTCGGGAAAAACATCCTTTGCATAGCCAACAGAAGCGCAAAGAGACTGCAGGGTGCCTGCAAACAATATAGGATCAGATCGAAAAGTGACTATTGAAACGGTTAACCGCATAAATTACTACGCCTGCCATCCATGGACAGCTCGATAAAGACTATTTTCGTTTATGCTAATCGTTATGTCACACAAAAAATAGCCCCCTGTCACACCGGCTACGATTGAAAAAATCATACATGAAAGTTAAAGATCGCCTCACTAATCTTTAACAACACAGCCAAAATTCGCATCAGGCCACTGGAACACAGGCTATCCAGTCCTTAATCATTGTATGGCAAGGACAGGTTCCTTATATTAAATGTCCAAAAACACCAAAATCGAGCCTGTTATCGAGATTTCATCTTTACGCACAGTCATTATCACCTTGGTATTTATTCTGATTACTGGCTGTGAAGACAAAACAACACCGCCAGCATCTTCGACCTCTCCACAACGACCCAATATCCTGCTGTTGCTGGCCGATGACCTTGGTTACAATGACATAACTATTTACAACAACAATCAAGCGATTCACACCCCGACGCTTGACCAATTTGCTCAAGAAGGAATTCGCTTTACCCGTCATTACACCTATAGCACCTGCTCCCCCAGTCGCGCCGCACTGCTGACAGGGATGAACCCCGCCAGGCTGGGCTTCAACCCCAACGGCAGGGGCATATCCCCGGACATCACTACCCTGGCGGAAAACCTCCAGCAACAAGGGTACAGAACCTATCATATTGGCAAGTGGCACGCCGGGGATACATTACCGGCCGCCTACCCTGACGCTCAGGGTTTTGATGGCTGGCTTGGCTTCCTGAACCAATGGCGGCTTAGCGGCAAAAAATCCAAGGGGGAAATTATCTTGAGGATGCCCACTTATATTAACCCTTGGTTGCGAACAGAATCCGAACCCGAAAAACAATACAAAGGCCACTTAACCAATGTATTAACCACGCACACTATCAAACAGATCAAAGCCCTGAAGGGAGAGAGCCCCTGGTTTATCAATGTCTGGTTTTACGCACCCCACAACCCTGTTACCCCGAGCAAAGCGTTTAGTAAACTCTACCCCGATACTAAAGAGGGCAAATACCATGCGCTTGTCCATCAACTGGACAACAGCATAAATAAAATACTCCTGGCCCTGGAAAAATCGGGTCAGGCTGACAATACGATAGTTATTTTTGCCAGTGATAATGGTGGCACCAATGAGGCCACCGATAACAATTCCCCCTACCCCGGCCACAAGGCAACTTACCTTGAAGGAGGCGTTCGCACGCCGATGATGATTCGATGGCCGGGTAAAATAAAGGCAAACTCGGTCAGCCATGAAGTGGTGGCTATCTACGACATCTACCCCACTCTGGTATCCCTATTAGGGCTTAGCCCACAGGATAATTTTGATGGCATCGACTTTTCACCCAGCCTGAAAGGCCAAAAGCTGCCACAACGGCAATTATTCTGGGAGCGGGTTGCGCACAGGAAATTTGGTTATTCCGTGGTTTCCGCCGATGGCGCATGGCGAATTAATAAAAGCTGGCCCTGGGTCAAGTGGGACTCTGTTCCCACCCTGACTGACTTAACCCAACCGCCCATGTTGCCAAAGCCCGTAACAGGTGATGACCAGCAACTAGCGTGGCAGTTGGAACAGGCCTACTATGAGTGGCATCAGGATATCCACACCCCCAATTTCAAGCAGCAGCTAACAAATGAAGAACTGCAGCTGAGCGGCCTGGACTTTGTCCGCAGCCCCGGCTTTAATGGTTTCACCTTTGCCATCGGTCTTCCCCCTGACAAACGCCCTAGTGACCAGCAAGCTAATAGTGAAAATCCTGATAACGAGGTCGTCGCCAGCCAGGGGCGACTGTGGAAGCTTGAAGTGACAGCTGAAAATAAAATAACTGCCAGCTTTGGCAAACACCAACTCAGCGCTGACTGGCATGAATCAAAAGCCTGTACCGCCGTTATCATCACAGGAAATTTTAACCAGCGACTCACTAGCTGGAAAAATAACGACGACCTGATTGAAATCGAAATGTACCTCAATGGCCAGCTCGCCGATGTCTATACAAGCCCCGGAAAACTGGACCACATGGAAGACCTGCCCGAGGCCACTGTGATCAATCGGCGTTGGCTATATCAACAACAGGCGCCGCTTATACTCAGTAAAATGGCCACTGATACGTTACCCTATGACATCTCCAGCATTAATCAGGTCCTCTGCCCCGACAGAAAGCCCCTGAAGTAAGTCTGGCTAAGGAAAAAACTGAATTAACCATGTAAAAAAGACCTCATTTCTGCTAGGATTTTGTCAATAAATTTACCCAACATCGACACTGATTAAAGCCCCTCAATGACAGACAAAAACAGACCTATTATCTTAGCTGGTGGCGCAGGATTGGTCGGCCAAAACCTGTGCGCCAAACTGGTCGAGCGGGACTATAACAACCTGGTCGTATTCGATAAAAACCAATACAACCTGGCCATTTTACAAAAAATGCACCCTTCAATCCGCTGTATTGAAGTTGATTTGGCTGAACCCGGCGACTGGCAGCAAGATGTTGAAAACGCTTCCCAGGTTATTATGCTGCAGGCTCAAATTGGCGCGAAAGACTATGAGCCCTTTCAACGAAATAACATTCTCGCCACAGAGAATGTGCTGAAAGCGATCAACCCACAAAGCTGCCATCTGGTTCATATCAGCTCCTCGGTAGTGAATTCTATCGCCGATGATTTTTATACGCGCTCCAAGACTGAACAGGAACAGATAGTCCTCGACAGCGGTATTGACTGCTGCATCCTCAGACCGACCTTAATGTTTGGCTGGTTTGATAGAAAACATTTTGGATGGCTCTCCAGGTTTATGAAAAAAACACCGCTATTTCCTATTCCGGGAGATGGGAAATACCTGAGACAACCCCTGTTCGTCGGCGATTTTTGTGACATTATCGTTTCCGCCATGGAAAAAAAAATCCGCAACCAGGCCTATAACATCACTGGGCGTGAAACACTAAACTATATTGATATTATTAGAGCGATAAAGAAAACGATAAAAAGCCGCACAATTCTGCTGCCAATACCCTATCGATTATTTGACACGCTGCTACGTATCTACGGCATCTTTGATAAATCCCCACCCTTTACTCCGGCACAATTAAAGGCCCTTGTCGCGGATGATATTTTTGAGCTGGTCGACTGGGAGTCGGCATTTGATGTCAAAGCAACCCCTTTTTCCAAGGCGATTGATATTACGCTTACCGACCCTGTATACAGTAAAGTAGTACTGAAATTTTAACGAGTTCTGTTTTATGGCAAAAATAGCAGTTGTAGGCGCGGGTCCGATGGGCCTGACCGTCACTTACCGATTACTCAAAATGGGGCACCAGGTAACCCTGTTCGAGGCCGATAATATCGTCGGTGGCATGTCTGCTTCCTTTGATTTTGACGGGATTAAAATAGAACGTTTCTATCACTTCCTCTGCCGTTCAGACTACCCGTTGTTTGACTTGCTGGAAGACCTGGGCATTGAAGATAGCCTGCGCTGGCAAGATACCTATATGGGATACTACTGGAACAAGACGACCCGGGACTGGGGCGACCCCTTCGCCCTGCTCAAGTTTCCGGGCTTATCCCTATTGTCCAAAGTACGCTACGGCCTGATGGCCTTTACCTCAACCAAACGCTCTAACTGGAAAAAACTGGACGGTGTTGATGCGGTGACCTGGCTCAGGAAATGGGTCGGTCAGGAGGCCTACGACGTACTTTGGAAACCCCTGTTCGAGTTAAAGTTTCATCAATATACCAATAACCTTTCTGCTGCCTGGATCTGGTCAAGGCTGAAGCGGGTTGGCAGTTCACGCCGCCATCTACTACAGGAAAGCCTGGGCTATCTGGAAGGTGGCTCTGACACATTCCTCTATCGTATCAAGGGCGCCATTGAAGCGCTCTCCGGGGAAATCAGGCTAGCAACTCCCGTTACAAAAATCACCATCAACAATGGCAAAACCACAGGCATCAACACCGAACAGGGGCACGAAAGCTTTGACCGGGTGGTATCGACAGTGCCCCTGCCTTATGTACCCGACATACTGGAAGATTTACCAGCAGCCACCCGGGAACGCTACCGATCAGTAGAAAATATTGCTGTTGTCTGCGTGCTGGCCAAACTGAAAAAGCCCCTGAGCAAATATTTTTGGCTAAATGTTAGTGACGAATCTATGGATATCCCGGGAGTTGTTGAATACACCCGCCTGCGTCCACTGAAGGACCATATTGTTTACGTACCCTTTTACCTGCCTGGCGACCACCCAAAATACCTGGAAGACAATGAAGTCTTTACCAGTAAAGTCAGGTCATACCTGAAACAGATCAATCCAGATTTGAGCGACGAGGATATACTCACCATCAAGGCTGGTCGCTACCGTTACGCCCAGCCAATCTGCCCGCCGAACTTTCTTGAGCAACTGCCCCCCATTAACCCGGGGGTCGAAGGCTTGTATGTTGCCGACACCTCATATTATTACCCTGAAGATCGCTCAATCTCGGAAAGTATCAAGCTGGGTAACCTGCTGGCTTCTATGTCAGGGGAATAGCCGTGAAGTCACTGGCCGCCCAATTTATGAACAAACAATTTCTGAAGTTTCTCCTGGCTGGCGGCCTGGCGGCAATGATCAACTTTGGCAGCCGCTTTTTTTACAGCCTCTTTGTCGATTTTAAAATCGCTGTTATATTCGCTTTTTTTACTGGTTTAGTGAGCGGGTATTTACTGGCACGATACATTGTATTTGAAGCCGGTGACCACTCCCGCAGCAAGGAGGCTGGCTATTATATTCTCGTCAACCTTCTGGCCCTGGCCCAGACCTGGCTGATTAGCGTATTCCTCGCAGACCTTGTGTTAGTATCTCCACTAGGACAGGAGAACGGGGAGGCGACAGCCCATTTTGTCGGTGTCATTTTTCCGGTATTTACCAGTTTTTTAGGGCATAAATATTTTACTTTCGCCTCTAAGCCAGAAAGCCATTAACCAAGACCTATAACCCGTACTTATAACTAAATAAACCAGACTCAATATGCCAGACTTAAAGCAACAAGGCGAAGACCTCAGAGACCAATACCGCAAACGTTTCACCAAGGCCGAACAATACCGTAAAGTCCTCTGGACGGTGCTATGCGATAAATTTTTCCAGCGCTACATCCTCACGGACGCCACTGTCCTGGATCTGGGCTGTGGTTGGGGTGAATTTATTAGCAATATCAAAGCCGGTACTAAATATGCCATCGATCTCAACCCTGATGCCGGTGATAAGCTGGGTAATGACGTTAACTTTATCAACCAGAGCTGCGCGGACCAGTGGCCAGTAGCCGATCAATCCCTTGATGTAGTCTTCACCAGCAATTTTCTCGAGCACTTACCCGATAAAGCTGCCGTCGAAGCTACAATTGAACAAGCCCAGCGCTGCCTGAAACCCGGCGGAAAGATCATTTGCCTGGGGCCAAACATCAAGTATTTGCCCGGTGAGTACTGGGACTTCTGGGACCATCATATTCCAATCTCCGAACACTCTTTGGCCGAACTTCTGGAACTCAAGGGCTTTGATGTTGAGGAAAAGCATGGGAAATTCCTTCCCTATACGATGTCTGATGGAAATCACCCCAACTTATTGCTGGTCAAGCTATACCTTAAAATACCGCTTGCCTGGAAAGTAATGGGACGGCAATTCCTGGTCGTCGCCACTCGAAGTCAGCAATAATCACCCGGGAAAGATAATATGACTCAAGCCCAGCCTGCACCGCTTTGTGTCGACCTGGATGGAACCCTGATTCGATCGGATGTTCTGCTGGAAAGCATACTCAATATTATTATTCGCAAACCCTACCTGCTATTGTGCTTTCCGCTCTGGCTCAGCCGAGGCAAAGCCTGGTTTAAGCATAAGGTTGCTGAAAACGCTTCCATCGCACCGGAGTTGCTGCCCTATAACCAGGAACTGCTGGATTATCTACGCGAGCAAAAAAAGCATGGGCGCGCCCTCATCCTGGCCACAGCCTCCAACAGTAAACCGGCTACTGAAATATCGGCACACCTGAATATTTTTGATGACATTATCGCCAGCACCAGCGACAACAATATGTCCGGCAGTAATAAACTGGCCGAAATGACACGGCGCTTCGGCGAAAAGAAGTTTTCCTATGCCGGGAACGCGGCTATTGACTTGGATATATGGCCACACTGCGAAGAGAGTATCGTGGTCAACAGCAACGCCAAAGTCAGCGCTAAAGCCTCCACCACCGCTAATGTCACACTGGAAGTTGGCAGAAAACCCGGTGTCTTCTCACAACTATTACGCGCCACACGGGTTTACCAGTGGCCAAAAAACTTGCTGCTCTTTGTCAATCTGGCCATGGCCCACCAGCTAGGTGATGAGCAGCTGTTAATCCAAACCACACTGGCTTTTATCGCCTTTAGCCTGTGCGCTTCTAGTGTCTATCTGACTAATGATTTATGTGACCTGAGAGCAGACCGGCAACACAAGACGAAAAAAGAACGCCCTTTTGCCTCGGGAAAGCTCTCCATTGGCTGGGGTTTTTGCCTGGCACCCCTGCTGCTACTAATGGCATTATTACTGTCCTCTCAACTGCCCATACTCTTTACCTATACACTCTGTATTTACTACCTGACCACACTGGCTTATTCCTTTTTGCTGAAAAAGATAGCTATCATTGACGTCATTGTACTGGCTGGGCTGTATACCTTGAGAATTGTTGCCGGTGCTGCGGTAATGGGGGTTTTCCCATCCTTCTGGTTAATGGCCTTTTCCATGTTCCTGTTTATGAGCCTCGCCGTGGCCAAACGCTACTCTGAACTCTACAGCCTCCAGGACAGCCAGAGCAAAAGCATCCAGCGCCGGGGATATTATTCTGGCGATGCCGAAACGCTTTCATCCCTGGGGGTGACCAGTGGCTATATGGCTATACTGGTACTCGCCCTCTATATCGACAGTGAAAATATCATCAAGCTCTATACCCACCCTGAACTTATTTGGCTGCTGTGCCCGATTTTAATGTACTGGATAAGCCGGATATGGCTACTAGCCAGACGCGGAATACTGGACCAGGACCCGGTGTTGTTTGCCATCAGGGACAACAAGAGCTATATGGTGGCTGCTATTGTTTTTCTGGTAATATGGTTCGCTACTTGAGCAGTACCAATACTGGCTAGCTCGCCATCAAACCAGTGCCGGACTGAAAGCCCGAAAGGGCGTGAACATACCATGACGCGAAGTTACCAAAGCTGGAATAAAAACCCACACTGCCAGGCCAGTCAGGTGAAAACCGCAGACTGGCGCTTTGAAATGCTGCCCTCAACAGACTCCCTACCTGTAATTCCATTTGGCAATGGACGTAGCTATGGCGACGTCTGCCTTAATAAGGACGGTGTCCTGCTGGATACCTCACGCTTAAATCGAATGATCGAATTTAACCGCCACGATGGGCGACTTAAGGTCGAAGCGGGAGTGCAGCTGGGTGAGATTCTTGACCTGCTGGTTCCAGCTGGTTGGTTCTTACCGGTAATTCCGGGGACGCGTTTCGTCACCGTAGGTGGTGCCATCGCAAATGATATCCATGGTAAAAATCACCATTTAAAGGGTAGTTTCGGCTCTCATATTGAATGTTTTGAGTTGCTGCAATCTTCGGGAGAGCGCCGGGTCTGCTCCAGGCAACAGCACCCGGATTTGTTCGCAGCGACCATCGGTGGACTGGGCTTAACGGGTGTCATTGTCTGGGCCGAACTACGCTTGATGCCTATTAGCTCAAACAGTATTGAGTTCGAGGAAATCCCGTTCCATTCCCTGGACCAATTCCAGGTACTCAACCAGCAATCATCTGGCTGGGAATATACCGTCGCCTGG
>JAUXHA010000155.1 GCA_030621845.1 Spongiibacteraceae bacterium | reverse complement strand
GGTAGTTTGCGGTTGTTCTTCCACCAGATGCAATATCTGGTACTGGCTCCACCGCAGCGGTGCTTCGAGGTTGAAAGCCTTTATTCCGATAGTGTTGGCTCTGTCTGGATTCATCATCGCGCCACTCCTCATAAGTCAACTAATTTCAATCCTTCGTCGTTCCCTGAAAGACAAGCGGGTGTTGCTATAGTTCCAGGCCATTACAATAGAGGTACTATCCTAAAGCACTTAAAGCGGATATAGCATAGGGGATTACCCTGATGGGGGCATAGTGTATTGACTATTTTTCAGTAAACAAGCGACTTTTGTGTTTCAGGCAAGAAAATTGTTAACTTTGCCGCTTGTAACGGGCGTTAGCTGGCCTGTTCCGGGCTGTCGCGACTGCTTTCGGGGGGTGAGGACGGCACTCTGGCATAAATCGTTTTCACCACATCCAGATAGATATTCTCAATTTTTGTGATCTCAAAACCGGCTGCACTGACATTGGCGCTGGTTGGTCGGTTCATCTCCGGGCCTACTTTCCTGCTCAGGGGTGTCATGATATCCATCATTAACTTGAAGGGAAAAAATTGGCTGCCGGTGTGTTCGAACATGAAAAGTTCGCCACCGGGCTTAAGTACCCGTTTTATCGCGCGGAGGCCTTCTACAGGGTTGGGTACTGAGCAAAAAGTGCAGGAGGTAAATATCTGGTCAAAATGCTGGTCGGGGAAATCCATGGCATGGACATCCATGGTGAGCGCGTTAATGCTGCCATCGTAGGCAGCAATGCGCGGCTGGGCGCAATGTAACATTTTGGGGCTGATGTCGATGGCGGTAATGGTCTTTCCCGGCGGGAAAACCGGGATATCCAGACCGGTGCCCAGTGCCATAAATAAAATAGTGCCATCGCCCATGTGGCTGAATAAGTGTTGTTTGGCGGTTTTCCAGCGTTTTTCAGCGCCACCCCCGGCCATCAAATCAAAGGTCGATGCGGCCCGGTCCCACTTGTCGCGGGTAAGTGTATCAGTCATGACTTGTCACTCCTTGCAGGCGGCTGTTAACAAGCCAGCAAAATAATACCGTCAACAAACCGATCAGTGCGCCATAAAGACAGGCGTCAATGGTTGCCAATGAGGACATCGACGCGCGCATGCCGACGATCATCCCGGCCCACATTCCAGCCAGCATGGTGGGGATCATCACTTCCATGGCACCAAAAAAGCGCATTAACAGCAGCAGGGCCAGCACCATGGCCACTACCATGCCGACTAGCATCGCGGCGAACATGGCGATAAACATTGGCCATTGCTGATCAAATAAGTAGACGCAGCACAGCGCAGCGACAACGCCGGCGAGAACCCCGGAGAGGATATCCCCTAGAATAAAATACCACCCTGTAGGCATCACCTGTTCCTCTATTGTCGTGAGTCAATAAAGTAAATGAAAAAAGAGTCCAGGGGAAGGTGTTGGCACAATTTTTGTGCATTTCAGGAAATTGGTCCATACTGGTTTCAAGACAGGTGTTAGTTCGTGCTAACGGCATTGGATGTCCGGATTATGGCTAGAAGTAAAAAAGACCAGCGTTTGATAGATGAAATGTCGATAGTTGATATTTTTACCCAGCTGATATTTGATGCTGAATCCGAGCTTGATGACCGGGAGGAATTGATCCTGGACCTGTTAGCAGACCATGATGAAGTCTTGCTCAACGCCAGTCGACGTGATTTCAGCGAATATCTGCGCGCCATGGGTGTGGATGAAATGATCAAGGTAGTGGCTATCTTAAAGTCGCAGTATGAGCGCCAGCGGGAGTATCTGGCGGGCCTGCAATCTCGTCGTCGTGACCTGCCGGTGCGTCGTTAATCAGGTAATCGCTCCATCCCCCCCTATAATTGTGAAATATTGACAAAACCCTCTAATATCGAGTCATAATGCTGGCGGTTCGGCTTGGTTAAACTACCTTATTAGGTGTTAGTTTTCTTTGGCCCAACGGATTTGGGCATTATTCACTCTGATTAAGACGGACCGATTCAGCTTGGTTACTATTAGCCAGGTCAGATTTATATTTTGGCTTTAGCAAAATGGGCTAGCCATTAGTGTAAGAGGGTGTGGGTTGATGTCAGATAAATTCAGCGTTGTGTTGAGCGGCAACATTGCCGACGGCTTTGAGCTGTCCCAGGTAAAGGGCAATATTGCCAATGTCTTTAAATTGCCTCTGGAAAAAGTTGAGCGACTATTTACCGGCAAGCCGGTGGCATTAAAGCGGGGTATTGGTAAGGCTCAGGCAATGAAGTTACGCAATGTCCTGGCGAGGGCGGGGGCACTGGGTGTTATCAAGGCCGATGCGGTCAAACTGGCTGATGCTGAAAGCGTCACGGTCGCTGCTGAGGTGGTTCAAGCAGAGCCGGTTAACAGCAACATTATTTGCCCGCGCTGTGCGCATAAACAGCCTCACACCATGACGTGTGGGCTGTGCAAAATGGATTTGTCACTGCATATTCAGCGCGTCAAGCGCCGTGAAAAAATCAATGCCAAGCGCCATTTGCTCAGGAGCCAGGCCGCAAGCTAGATTCAGCCGCTACGGTATCCGTTACGGTGAATCGAATACTGCGCTGGTCGCAGTCGATAGTTTCAATGACTACGCTCACCGACATGTCCAGCTGAAAAACCTGGTCATCACTTTTCAATTTCAGCCGCATCGGGTCGAAGCTGAACTTTTTATTCAGGCTCCTGCTTTCTACAAACCCCTCAATACCGCTGTCATTCAATCGCACGGTAAACCCTCGGCTGTTGATCTGGGAAATAACCCCGGGGGCGCTGCTGCCCTGAAGCGGCAGGAGAAATTGACACTTTAGCCACTGTTCCATCTGCATGCGTGCCTGGCGGCTATTGTCGAGGCTGAGCTGGAGTTTATCGAGGCTATGCTGGTCGGGGGACGCGATAGTCTGCTGTTGCAACTGTGCCTTGATTAACCGGTGTACCAGCATATCGCTGTAGCGGCGGATGGGCGAGGTAAAGCTGGTATAGGCGGGCAGGCCCATACCATAATGGGGTAATCGCAGCGCACTTAGGCGACCGCGTTCCAGCAGGCGGCTTAATACTGATTTGACCGGGATGTCGGTAGTTTTCCCTGTCGCCGCCTTCATCAACTGCTGATAACCCGCCGGTTCAGAGACATCAATATCAGTGATGCCCAGCTGTTCCTCGGCGAGTTTTTTGGCGTCAGGTAATCGTTCTGGCCTGAATCCGGCATGGGTATTGAATAGCCCCTTGTCGCCGAGCATTTCTGCTGCACAGCGATTGGCCGCCACCATGCACTCCTCTACCAGAATATGGGCACTGCTTTTTAGCTGCTTTTCGATCCGGTCGATTTTTCCCTGCGGATTAAGTATCAGCCTGAATTCCGGGCGGTCTTCTATAACGATATGGCTGCTCTCACGCTGTTGGCGCAGTGCCTGGGCGGCTTCAGCCAAAGCGGTCACGGTATCGGCACAATCAATGCTGTCAATCTCGCCATCGATAAAGCGGGCCACCTGGTGATAACTCAACTTGGCCTGGGACTGGACGGTAGCTTCTACGATGCGGTATTCGCTGATCAGGCCCTGGCCAGACACCGTCATTTGGCAAATTAAGGCCGGTCGGCGTTGATTTGGCAGCAGTGAGCAGCGCTCATTGGCCAGTTCTCCGGGGAGCATGGGTAGTACATGACCGGGAAAATAAGTGGACGTGCCGCGCCGCCGGGCTTCTTTGTCCAGTGCAGAGTCGGCGCTGATAAATGCTGTCGGGTCGGCAATAGCAATGGTCAGTTGCCAGCTGTCGTCGCGCTTTATCGCATACAGCGCGTCGTCCATGTCGAGGGTGCTGGCGGCATCAATAGTGACCAGGGGCAACGCGCTGAGATCCTCGCGCCCGGTGTCGACATCCTGGATAAGTGATTGCTGCCAATCCTGGGGCCAGTCTGCATCCAGTCCAAACTTGCTAATCATGTAATCGGTTTCAATACCCGGCTGGCCTGCCTTGCCGATAATCGTCAGTATTTTGGCC
This sequence comes from Spongiibacteraceae bacterium, assembly GCA_030621845.1. Classification (GTDB taxonomy): domain Bacteria; phylum Pseudomonadota; class Gammaproteobacteria; order Pseudomonadales; family Dasaniaceae; genus JAUXHA01. The sequence continues at coordinate 706 of JAUXHA010000155.1, read as the reverse complement.
TGGGGTTTGGCTTGGGGATAGGGGTGGCGGCTGATTTTACAGTGAATCAAATCGCCGTCTTCTGCGCCATTGCGCGCGGCGGGGGGAATAAATATCCAGCGACTCATGCGGGGCAGGTCAGGTGCGACAAAGTGCCCTTTACCCTTGATGACGTAGCGGCCACAAAAGTCCTGTAGCGGTGATGCCAGCAATTGCTCAAGCTGTGCCCGGGTTTTCTTTTTTCCTTCGGTAAATATCTGCACCTTGATGCGATCATCGGGGAATACCTTTTCCATCTCCCCGGGCGGCAGGAATACCTCCCTGCCATCATCAAGAATGACAAAGCCAAATTTTTGCTGGGTGCCCTTAACGACACCTTCGGCGAATTCCTTACTGTCTTCAATGTCTTGCTTGAGTTGTTTGAGTTGTGAAAGGGAATCATTGTTGAGCATGTTGGTTACCGCAGACAGCCGGGCTGCTTGCCCGTAAAAAGGCGCATAGATTAGCGGAAATTGATGCCAATGTCAGTCTGTTTACCCTGCATCAGCCAATATTTTCCCGGTAATGTGTAGCGATTTTTGAGGCGAGCTAAACAATCAGGACAAGGTTAATCTTACAAACGCTGTGGTTTGTATTTTTCTTGTTGACAATTTGCCAGCGGCTTTCAATAATCAATCAAAATGCACAGCTTACAAGAGATAGCCATTGCCCCGATTGCAATTGCAGA
>JAUXHA010000060.1 GCA_030621845.1 Spongiibacteraceae bacterium | reverse complement strand
GTGACTACCGATTTTATTGCGCAGACCTATGGTGAAGATGGGCCGCAACGGCTACAGCCAAATCATCAACAATTGGCGTTGGCGGCTGCGTTGTTCTGCGAGGTGGGTGGCGCTGAATTTCCTGTATTGGGTTTTTGGCGTTCCACTGGTGTAAATAGCTCGGTGTTCAGCTTGAGCGTGCAGGGTTCGGATAAAGATATTGAAGTCAATATCAACATCGATGCCGATCATCTGTACTCGGCCAGTATCGCTGATGAAACTATTCAGATACATATTTTACAGTGGCACGATGGCCTGGTTAAGTATCAATGTGACGGCCTTAGGGATTATGCCTGGGCGATCGATACCGGTGCGGGGAGCTTGCAGCTGGATGTAGGCGATCATCAATTTTCCCTTGTCGATAGTTTGCAGCAAGCAAATGCTGGAGATGCCGCGGGTGCCGATAATAATATCCGTGCAGCCATGCATGGCGCCATCACCCGGATTATGGTGTCAGAGGGCGATAAGGTCACTAAGGGGCAGGGCTTGTTAGTGCTTGAAGCGATGAAAATGGAACATGAGATGTTCTCCAATTGTAATGGTGTGGTAGCGCAGGTATTGGTCAACGAAGGACAGCAGGTCGCAACGGGCGGGCTTCTTATTGAAGTGACTCCGGACGATGAATAAACTTATTTGTAACAGGGTCAAGGTGAATTTATGAAAAAAGACACGGTTATTATTGGCGGCGCAGCGGGCATGTGGGGCGATTCACTCACTGCCACGCCACAGTTATTAGCAACGAAGAAACTTGATTACCTGATTTATGAGTGCCTGGCTGAAATCACCATGGCGATTATGACGCGGGCTTATATGAAGTCGCCGGAGCTGGGTTATGCGATAGATATTATTAACCCAATATTGTCGAATAATCTAAAAGATATTCAACAACAGGGCATAAAGGTCATTACCAATGGTGGTGGCGTGAACCCCCATGCGGCAGCCAAAAAACTTCGTGAGTTAGCTGAAGCTCAGGGCATTGAATTAAAAATAGCCGTAGTCGATGGCGATGATATGGTGCCGAAATTTGACCAGCTGCGTGACTTGCCAGTTAAAGAAATGCAATCCGGTGAGCTGTTATGTGAAAAAATGATTAGCATGAATGCCTATCTTGGTGCGTGGCCAATTGTTGCTGCACTGGATGCGGGGGCGGACATCGTGATTACTGGTCGTGTGGCCGATAGTTGCCTGGTACTTGCACCCTTGATGCATGAGTTTGGTTGGGGGCTGGAGGATTTTGATAAGCTGGCGCAGGGTAGCCTGGCGGGGCATTTGCTAGAGTGTGGGCCGCAGTCTACTGGCGGTTTGATGACCGATTGGCAGCAAAGTGAAAGCTGGGTCAATATGGGTTATCCGATTGCCGAGTGTAGCGCCGATGGCAGCTTTGTATTAACCAAGCCTGAGCTTAGTGACGGTATTGTTAATATTGCTTCGGTATCAGAACAGGTTATTTATGAAATTGGCGATCCAAAGGCTTACTTATTGCCCGATGTAGTGGCCAATTTTAGCGAGGTAAAACTTACCGATCTGGGTAATCATAGAGTGAAAGTTGAAGGTGCAAGGGGCTTGCCTCCGACACCTTATTATAAAGCCTGTGCGCAGGTAGCCGATGGCTATCGGATGACATTTTTATTAATGATTGGCGGCCGTGATGCGGCGAAAAAAGGACGTCGTGTAGCTGAGTCTATTCTGGCTCGCGCGTCAGGCTTGTATAAGCAGCTGGGTTTTGAGGACTTCAGGGAAACCTCCATCGAGGTGATGGGGGCGGAAGATACTTATGGCCCCCATAGTCGTATGCGCGATAGCCGCGAAGTGATATTAAAATTTGCCGCCCATCATAACAGTCGTGATGCCTTGAATCTGTTGGCCAGGGAGACACCTTCAGTCGGCTTGGGTATGGCTCAAGGGATGTGTGGTGGTGGCGGTGGTCGTCCCAAAGCATCGCCTTATATCCAGTTAAATTCCTATCTGATACCCAAGGAGCTTGTCGAGGTTAAGGTTTCTATCAATGACCAGCCTTTGGCTCTTGAACCGCCATCAGCATCGATTTGGCAGCAGCCACCGGCGTCTGCGCCGGACAGCGTCAGTGATCAGGTTTCTGAGCGAAACTTTTCCGGTGTTGCGGTGCCGCTGTTGAGTCTTGCCTATGGCCGCTCAGGCGATAAGGGTGACTTTATCAATGTGGGTATTTGCGCGCGCAGTAAAGATTTTTTACCGCTGATTGCCGAGCAATTGACCGCGGATTATGTGCGTGATTACCTGGCGCACCTGGTTGAGGGGCGCGTCGAACGTTATCCCCTGCCGGGTTTTGATACCTTTAACTTCTTAATGTATCAGGCATTGGGTGGTGGTGGCACAGCCTCACTACGCTATGATGCTCAAGGTAAGGCGACGGCGCAAATGTTGCTGGATATCACGATTATGGTGCCCGATGAAATTTTGACGCACCCTGACTTTTATGCCGTAGATGCCCTGGGAGAATAAACATGGCTGATGATCAAAAAAAATCAGGTAACAGTATTTTTAGAGATGGCTTGTTTACCGATAAAGTTATTGTAGTGACCGGTGGCGGTACCGGTATTGGTTTGGCCATTGCTGAGGAGTTGACCCAGTTGGGGGCAAAGGTTGCTATTGCCTCGAGAAAAATGTCTCGGTTAATGACCGCGGCCCAGGGCCTGAGCCACGATTACAACACCGATGTATTTCCCGTTGTTTGTGATATTCGCAAGCGCGAATCAATCGAGGCAATGTTCGATGCTGTTGTAGAGCATTTTGGCCCCGTGGATTTCGTGGTCAGCAATGGTGGCGGTCAATTTGCCTCACCGGCTGAGTCTATTTCTGAGTCAGGCTGGAAGGCGGTGATCGATACCAATCTTAATGGCAACTGGAACCTGTATAAGGTCGCTGCAGAAAAAGGTATGTATGATCGTGGTGGCAGGATTGTCACCATCGTCGCTGACTTTTGGCGCGGTTTCCCCTTGATGGCGCATACCGGCGCGTCGCGTGCGGGTGTAGAAAACCTGACTAAAACATTAGCGGTAGAGTGGGCGCATCACAAAATCAAGCTTAACTGTGTGGCGCCGGGCTCTATCGTCTCAACCGGTTTTCACAACTACCCTCCGGGCTTGATGGATGATACCTGGAAATTAAACCCGAGCATGCGCTTTGGCACCTGCGAGGAAATTGCCGCTGCGGTATTATTTTTGCTGTCGCCAATGGCTGACTTTATTACCGGTGAAACTATTAAGGTTGATGGCGGCAGTAATCTCTGGGGTGATGCATGGCCGGTTCCAGAGCCCAAAGAAAAACCGGAAGTGAATATCCCGCCCTGGCCTGAAGATCGTTGGCCACAATTTGCGCCAAAAGAAGACGAATCTTAATTTGTGAGAGGATGAGGGGATACTTATGAAATTTACAGAAGAGCACGATCAGATTCGGGAAACAACACGTAAAGTGTTACAAAGTGAAGTCGCCCCTTTTATTGATGAATGGGAGCGTGAAGGTATTTTCCCTGCCCGCGAGTTGTATAAAAAACTGGGTAAGCTGGGTTTGTTAGGTATACACAAGCCTGAAGAATATGGCGGTATGGGGCTGGATTATTCTTATAATATGGCCTTTGTTGAAGAGCTTCACCACTGTGGTGCCGGTGGTGTGCCTATGGCTATCGGCGTACAAACCGATATGGCAACGCCTGCATTGGCTCGTTTTGGTAGTCATGAAATTAAACGTGATTTTTTAGCGCCTGCGATTGCCGGTGATATGGTCGCCTGTGTGGCGGTTACCGAACCTCACGCCGGATCGGATGTGGCGGCGATTAAAACAACGGCGCGTAAAGACGGTGATGATTACATTATCAACGGCAGTAAAATGTTTATTACCTCAGGCACGCAAGCAGATTTTATTGTGCTGTTATGTAATACCAGTGAGGGCAACAAGCATCATAATAAGTCGTTAATTATTGTTCCCGCCGACAGTAAAGGTATTGACCGTTCAACCGCGATGAAAAAACTTGGCCAGCATAGCTCTGATACGGCGGTGATATTTTTTGATGATGTTCGTGTGCCGCAATCTTACTTAATCGGTGAGGAAGGGCATGGCTTTATTATGCAAATGATGCAGTTTCAGGAAGAGCGGATGTGGGCGGCCGCCAGCTCTCACAGTGGCCTGAAGGCACAAATTGATTATACGCTGGAGTTTGTTCAGCAGCGCCAGGCATTTGGAAAGCCGCTTATCGCCAATCAGGTTATTCAGCACCGGCTGGTAGAACTCTATACGGATGTAGCTTCACTCAAGGCACTAACCCACGAGGCTTGTGAAACTTATATCGAAGGCGGTGATGTCTCCATAATCGCCTCCATGGCGAAGTTAAAAGCGGGTCGACTCTGTCGTGAAGTGCCCGATGCCTGTTTACAATATATGGGTGGGGCCGGGTATATGGAAGATAACCCGATTACTCGCGCGTATCGCGATGGTCGACTAGGGTCGATAGGTGGTGGGGCAGATGAAATAATGTGTGACATTATTGCCGGTACTATGGGCATGAACCCTCGGCGTTAATGGTTTTTTAGAAGTTGTTATAAGTTTGATTGGTATCAATCATCAATCAATAGCAGGCTGATATATCTTGTGTATATCAGATTTGCGAGTAAAATACACTAGGAATTTACTAGGAAACAGGTCATCAAATGTTAAAAACAAGCGATTTTCCCACACGATATAAACTGCCTACGGCATCGAGCATGAGACAGATGCAGGGCTTCGCGAAGTATTTTATTAAAGGCGACCCCACGCCTTCAGATGACAGTGTTATTCGCTTGGGTAAGTCTATGATGGAGGGTGATACCCTGGCGGATGCCTGGCTGGACGACACATCAGTAAGCCGTACAGATGCCAGGGATTTATTGAATAAAGCCCTGGACGAGGGTATTGAGTCGATTGAAAATGCCCCGCAAAGCCTGGTGAATTTATTTGCGCAGCTGGATGTGGTGCCCATGTGGGTTGATCCCTATTTACTGAATTTAGGCGCCGAAAGCTTTCAGCGTACCGGGCCTATTGGTGATATTGTTTTATCACAGGTTTCGCTGATGGCTGGTTATCAAAGTGCTCCGGCGATCAAACCCTTAACCTTCACCGGTGATTTGACTCAGCGGGCCAGCGGTCGCCTGGGTGAGACCACGCAGTTTGTGAAAGACGTAACTACGCCGGGAGCGATGACGCGTTATGGTGTCGGCTTTAAGGCGGCGGTTCGTGTCCGTGTCATGCATGCCATGGTGCGCAAGATGATTAGCAGCTCTGATAAATGGCAGCCCGAAGATTGGGGCTTGGCGATTAATATAGGGGATACACTGGGAACCAACCAAATGTTCTCCTATACCTTTATGATGGCTTGCCGTGCGATGGGTATCCAGTATAACGCTACGGAAAGACATAGCCTGATTCATTTGTGGCGTTATATTGGTTATTTGATGGGTATTCCTGAAGACCTTCTTCCCGCTACTGAATCAGAAGCCAGTCGCTTACTGTATTTGATGAAGGTTACTATGTCCGGCCCCGATGAAGATAGTGTGGCGTTAGCACAGGCACTGTATGAAGTTCCCATGGTAAGAGCCAAGACACCGGCGCAAAAGAAAAAAGCTAAATTCGAAATGGCCTATAAAACCGGTTTGTGCCGGGCATTAATCGGCAAAAAGGCCGCCGACGATTTACAGCTTCCGGATACATTCTTTAAATACACGCTTTTTGTTAGTACGCCCATTGTGTTTTTGCTGGAAACAGTAAGGCGCTTGGTTCCCGGTGGGACTAAATTTGCGATTAAATTTGGTGGCCGCTGGTATGGTAATTACTCGGATGGTTTAACCACGGGTGAAAAAAACCAATATGTACCGGTAAAAAAATTAGCGGCAGAAGAATAACTTAATTTTAATTTATCCCAACTGCGTGGCATAGCTATGATAACTTTTCGCAAGAGTGTCGTTGTTTTATTGCTAATAATATTTGTTGTTGCAATAGCGCTTAAGGTGTTTCTTTCTCGTGAATCCACTGCAGATATTGTATTTATCAATGGCGTTATATTAACCGTTGATCATTCGAATACGGTGGCTCAGGCCGTCGCTGTAGAAAACGGTACGATAGTCGCAGTGGGCAGCAACGAAGACGTCCAGTCCTATATTGATGCGGGGGTTGGTGTTGTTGATCTTATCGGTAAAACCTTGATTCCGGGTTTTATTGATGCGCATGGCCATTTTCCCTTTGGCGCGGCGTCAGCCGTGTATGTTGATCTTGGCAGCCCGCCGATTGGCAAGATCGAAACGATGGCGCAGTTACGGCAGGCGTTGGCGGTGAAGGTGGCTGATACCCCTAAGGGCGACTGGGTGATGGGGTTTGGCTATGACGACACCTTACTGGCAGAGTTGAGACATCCAACCCGAGAGGATTTGGATGCAATATCAACAGAACACCCCATCTGGATTTCTCATACATCGGGTCACCTGGGCGTGGCTAATACGCTGGCCTTGGCCGTCGGTGATATTGATGATGCCACCGCTGACCCTGAAGGTGGGCATATTCAGCGTGATCAGCAAGGTGTGGCCAATGGTATCCTGGAGGAAACCGCCATTGAGCTGGTTGCCTTGAAAGTCCCGTTGCCGAATTTATTTCAGTTTTCTAAAATTTTATCCGAGGCAAGCCAGGACTATTTATCCCAGGGGGTCACTACGGCTCAGGCGGGAATACTGACGGAAGAGCAGCTGAAGATTTTTTCGATGGTCAGTCGCCTCAAGCAAACACCGTTGCGCCTTGTGGCCTGGCCAGATCTGGCTGCGGGGTTACGTATAGTTGATGAACAGTTTACGCCCGGTGATTTTAATACTGATTTCTTTCAGGTCGGTGCGATTAAATTATTTGCCGACGGCTCGATACAGGGTTATACCGGGCATTTGACCGAGCCTTATTACAGCAGTTTTAAAGGTGATAGTGAGCATGTGGGCTACGCTCGCACCTCGCTTGAAGATTTAACTGAACAGTTAACGAAGTTTCATGCGGCCGGCTTGCAAGTAGCAGTACATACCAATGGCGATGCCGCTATGGATAATTTAATTAGCGCTTTTGAGGTGGCGCAGTTGGCCTCTCCTCGTCCCGATGCCCGGCTGATTTCTATACATGCGCAAATGGCTCGCGATGATCAGCTCGATAGTATGGTGCGTTTAGGTATAACACCCTCGTTTTTTGGTTTGCATGTGTATTACTGGGGTGATCGTCACGTTAATATTTTCATTGGCCCCGAGCGCGGCGAGCGTATTAGCCCGGCAAAATCAGCTGTGGATAGAGATTTACGGTTTACCTTGCACGCAGATACACCGGTGGTCCCGATGAACCCATTGTTGCAGATGTGGGTGGCGGTTAATCGTGTGTCATATTTAGGTACAGAAATCGGGGCGGGTAATGGTGAGTTAAAAATCGACCAGCGAATTACTGCTTTGCAAGCGCTTAGGGCATCGACGATTGATGCTGCCTGGCAAGTTTTTCTTGAGCATCACCGTGGCTCTATTGAAGTGGGTAAAGTCGCAGATTTTGCCGTGTTATCTGAAAACCCATTAAGCGTGCCAACGACTATTGATGATATTCAAGTAGAGGCTACTTATATCGATGGTTACCAGGTTTATGCGCGGCCATAAATAGACCGCATTATTTTTTAGGAGTTATACATGTCAGCACAGAATGAAAAGTTATCTTTGGATGCACATACCTTTGATACGGTGATGTGGGCTATCGCTGATAATGTGTTGACGATCACCCTCAATCGTCCAAAATCAAAAAATGCGATTAATTTAATTATGGCGAATGAATTGATTTATTGTCTGGATTTTGCCAAGCAGGAATGTGATATTCGCGTAGTAGTGATTGCGGCAACCGGCAGTATTTTTTGTGCTGGTGGTGATTTAAAGTTGATGAGTGGCAGTGCCGAGGAGTCGCCTAGCACGGTGCCGTCCCGTGGTGATAGCTCCGATATAAGTCGTCGTATTCGCGGTTTGTATAAACCGGTTATTATCAAGGCCCAGGGCCATGTTCTTGCCGGAGCCTTATTAATGGCCTGTAATGCGACTCATGTTATTGCCTCGGACAACGTAGCTTTTGCTGCCCCTGAGATACAACGTGGACTTTGGCCTTATATGGTCATGGCTTCTTTATTTCGGGTTATTCCTCGTCGTGAAGGTCTTGATTTTATTATGCGCGGCTATCGGATTGATGCGCATAAAGCGCAGCAATGGGGCTTGGTTAATGAGGTAGTCACTGCGGAAAAACTCGATCAAAGCGTAGATGCTTTAGCCGCTGAGCTTGCTTCACTGGCTCCTGCAACGATGCAGCGGGGGCTGGAAGCTTTTTATATGCAGGAAGACCTTAGTGTTGAAGATGCCTTGCCGCATCTTCAGGCCGCTCTAATGGAAACCATCGCCTCTGATGATGCCAAAGAAGGGATTACTGCCTTTATGGAGAAGAGAGCGCCGAAGTGGTCTTAAGCCTATGTTTCAAGCAAAAAAATCACCGCTGAGGGAATTGCTGAGTACGCGAACGCGCTATCGGGAGCTGGAATATAGTGATGAATATTCCAGGGAATTTCTTGATAAGAAAGCAACACAAGGCGACCCCCTTGCCGATGAGCTTATTACCCAAATGGATAGGGACGACTTACTTAAGGGTGCCTGGCGCGATCTTATTGGTGTGGTAATCAAGGAGGCTGAAACTCGCGGGGGTATTTACCAGCAATTTGTTGATTACTGTTATGCAGTACCTGATTGGGTTGATTTTTCTTTGATGAAAGCATCCCAGCAAATGGTCTTCACTAAAATCCCTAATACCTTGTTTACCGGTGCGATTACTTTTTTTGGTGGATCCTTTGTTCCCAGTGCGCTGTCTGTCGCGGCCTCTTCACAATTTGTGGAAGAGGGGGGGCCTCGATTAATTGAATCAGGAACGTTTATTCTCAAACCTGCACTGGGTATGAAACCTGGTTCTATTGCCCATTATGAACTAATGCGGGTGCGTGTTATCCATGGCGCCGTTCGGTTTTTCATGAATAAAAAACGAGGGCAGCACTTAGGCGACGGCCTGCTTAATGATGATGCTTATATCAATCAATGCCAGTTGGCTTATTTTCTCACCAGTTTTTCATTTATTCATTTAAGAACAGCAATACGAATGGGTATGAAACTGAGTGATGAAGAAATTAAATCCCATCACCATCGTTGGCAATATATGGGGTACTTGCTCGGGGTGGATTTAGATTTGCTCACAGATAGCATCGAAGAGGAAAAAAAGTTGGCGCTGTCTGTGTTAAAGCGTGAAGTAAATCCAAATATCACTGATACATTTTTTGTTGAGATGATTAAGGATATGGTGGATGAGCTTGGCGAGAATCGCTCACAGAAATTCAGGGATAAAACCTTTCTTGAGTTTAAGGCAGTGTTACTTTATGCCATTGGTGAGGACTTTATTGGTGGTTGGGGTATGTCTATGGATGAACCCGGCGTGCCAGAAGCGCTAAAGCGAGCGAAAAGGCGAATTGCTATCATTGATTTTTTCCAGCGGCAGAAGCCTATTGCCATGCTGCAATATTATATTGTAAAAAAACAGTTTTTAAGCGGCAGGAAAAAATTACTACTGTCGATAGAGACGACGGGTGGTGAAGATACACTGGGCAATGTTGGGCAGGAAAAGAAACCGAGAAGTCCGATGCTTAAAAAGTTTGATGCAGCCATTGCCAGGTTGGAACTTCGTTAAGTTACATTTGTTTGTTGCCAGCCTGGCGATTATTGATAATATCACTTTACCGCATATTTCTTCTCGTCAGTTTTATATTGCGCCTCACCCAGCATATTCAGCTGTTTTTTGGTTTCGTTTACTGCCCAGTTATCCACCCACTTTTTGCCGCCTGGCAACAGTTTGATTGAACTAAATGCCGCATACTTAATTCCGATGATGGTCACCAGTGCGGCGGTTGCCAGTTTATCGATGGCGGTGAGCTTCACCCCCATTTTTTCGGCCATTTCAGTTCCGGCAAACCTCGAATATAAAAAGCGAGTGTTGCGGACGTCCAGCATATGCATAAAACGATCGAAGAGAGAGTTTCCATTGCGTATATAAGCATAGAGCGTGGCTTTGTTTAATTCTTTGGAGCGCTGGTCAAATTTGTTTCTTAAGGTAGCTCCAGCCAGTGACCAGGAGCGAACAATGGCACGTGGATCATCACTTAAAAAGTAATCATGCATGCCCAATAAATAAGCCAGATAACGAGCCGCTTCAACACCATCGAGTTCTTTATCCGTCAAAGGACGGCGCTGTTTTCTTGCCTTGTTAGCACTAAAAAAGTTGGAGCTTAAGGCAGCTCCCATTTGATCCACTTGAGGAATCGGGACGCCGTAAACTTCATAATCCCAGCGGTCACTATTTCTTAATAAACTGGTACGTACCATGGCATGCATCACGCGCACTTTTGCAGCCGATTTAAACGCCACACCATCGCGCTTTAAGGCGCCAGGCAGGGTTGCCATTTTAAAGGTGCTGGTGGTCTCTCTCATGCGGCCTGCGGCAGACTTACTGGTAAGTTGCCCGGTCATAATCATCGGCAAGCCCTGATAGCCATTCATATAGGTCATCATAAAAGCTACGCGCATGAGAAACTCTTGCGAAATAGCTCTCAACAGTCGCTGCTTGTTATGATGGCGTTCTATTTTTTCCCAGTCCAGCCAGTCGGGAATTTTTTCCATATCTTCAATCAGGCGGACTAATTCGGGAACCGCTTCCGGTACGTTTTCAAGGCCTTCTTCGAGGACTTTGTCCAGCATGCCGCGCGCCTTGTCGTAGCCCAATTCAGGGAATCGGGCGGCAAAGGCATCGGCGATAGGATCGCCCATCAACGACAATTGACGATAGAAGTCGATTTCTTCCGGGTCTTCAAGCAGCTTGTCGAAATCATCCCTGTTCAAGCTTCGCATTAAGCCATCCAGCTCACTGTCGATTTTAGTGCGAAAGCGTTCCGGTTGAATATCCAGATCTATCTTTTCATAGACTTCTGGCGCGATTTCTCGCTGCATGTTACTGATGTCATGTGTGCTATAGGCCATTTCATTCAGTCCCTCTAGAGGCATTTTTTATGAATTGCGTGTAGAAGCCAATCATCTGGATATAGTTATCGATGGATAATCTTTCATTGGTGCCGTGGAATGGACGTCGTTCGGCAATTTCTTTCCCCATAATAATGGGGAAAAATCGATAATTGTTGTCGCTGATATCGATGTAGTGTTTAGTATCAGTTGTTCCTACCAGTATTGAGGGTATGACTATGGTGTCGGCGAAAACTTCTTTAATGGACTGTGCCAAAATGGAATATCCGCTGGCCTCGACCGAAGCGACGACCGAGGATGGGTATCCTGGGCCGTTGTAGGTAGTGATTTCAACGGCAGGGTCGTTAATAACAGTGCGGGTGTGTGCCACCACATCGTCGACGGTATTACCGTGCCTTATGCGAAAATTCACCAGTGCATGGACTTGGCTTGGCAGTACGTTTTCTTTTATTCCGCCGCTGATCATGGTGGGAGCAATGGTGGTCCTGACCATGGCATTCATAAAGCCGGTGTTATCCGGCTGATTGATAATCATGTCCTCGAAAAGCCAGCGATTGGCAAATGCCATCTTCTGTATTCCCGGTAATTCTGGCCCCAGATAGTCAAACATCAGCCCCACAGGGCCCGCTGTCGATGCGGGCATGGGGTGTTGTTCCAAATTAACAATGGCTTTGGCAAGAATGCCGATGGAGGTTTGTGGCAGTGGCATGGATGAGTGGCCGCCCTGGCTTTTGGCGGTTAGTTTTAACGTGACATAACCTTTATCAGCTAGACCGATTAACGCCGTTGCCTGTTTGCTGGGTGAGATATCTTTATCGAGAATGGCGTTGGCTTCATCCAGTGTGAAGGCGAAATGTATGTTCTTCTCTCTCAGATAAGCCGCAATGTGTTTAGCGCCATTGACGCCGCCCAGCTCCTCGTCGTGGCCGAAGGCCAAATAAATACTGCGTTGAGGGGCAAATCCTTGTTCCATTAGTGACTCCACTGACTCCATGATAGAGATTAAGGTGCTCTTCATGTCCATCGCGCCCCGACCCCAAACATGCTCCTCGGCGATGGCTCCACTGTAGGCGTCGTATGTCCACTGTGACTCGGTTCCTGGTTCAACCGGTACAACATCAATATGAGCCATAAGCATAATGGGGGTGAGTGTTGTATCCGTCCCCTGCCATTTATAAAGTAGTGAATATTGGTTTATTACCGTCAGTTCTAAATTTTCATGGGCTAGCGGGTAGCTATCTTTTAGCAGGATATGAAATTGAAAAAAAGGTAGCGGGTTGAAATTTTCAGGTTTCTGGGGAGATATGGTTCGAAGCTGTAGTGCCTGTGAAAGATGATTTATCGCCTGAAGTTGATCTATCTCCGTAGGCGCTATTAGTGAAACAGCCACTTGTTTGGAGGTGAATAAAAGGGTGTTGATGGTTAATACTGAAACAATTCCGGCCACACCGAAAACGGCCAGGAAAAATAGTTTTTTCATGGTGCATTCCTTGATTTTTTAAAGGGCAGTTGTTAACTGCCCGACGATCTGCGCACTTACTTAGGTGGCATGCGTATGCCGCCATCGGCGCGTACTACTTCACCGTTCATATAGTCATTGGTCAACAGTTCCATCACCATTGAGGCGAGTTCATCGGGGCGACCTAAACGCTTGGGAAATAATACGCTTTGCCCCAGGTGTTTTTTAAATGCCTCGGCATCTTCACCCTGGCCATAAATGGGGGTGTCGAATAAACCTGGGGCGATGGTGTTGACGCGGATGCCTGATGCCGAAAGATCGCGGGCAATGGGCAGTGTCATGCCGACCACGCCACCTTTGGAGGCGGAATAGGCACACTGGCCGATTTGGCCATCAAAGGCCGCTACCGAGGCCATGTTGACAATAGCGCCGCGCTGGCCTTCATCGTTAACAGGGTCGCTCTTGCTCATGGCCGCCGCCGCGAGACGGATGCAGTTGAAAGTGCCAATTAAATTCACTTTCAAAACCATTTCAAATTTATCCAGCGGGAAGGCGTCGCCATCGCGGTTGACGGTGCGACCGGCGCTGCCAATACCCGCGGCATTAACCAGCGCCCGCAGCGGTGCCATTGCCACGGCAGCATCAACGGCGGTTTGAACTTGTTCGGCATTGGAGACGTCGGCTTTAATAAACTGACCATTAATGTCGGCGGCAACAGCCTGGCCGGCGGCTTCATTAAGATCGACAATGACACATTTAGCGCCAAGGCCGGCTAGTCTTCGTGCACAGGCCTCACCCAAGCCAGAGCCGCCACCGGTAATAATCGCTGAGCTATCTGTTAAGTTCATTTTTAATTTCCTCTATAGCTGTTTTTAAAAGTTACTTATCAGGGTATTACTCGCCGACAAACTTTGCCGGACGTTTTTCAAAAAATGCCATGCCACCCTCGGTGGCATCTTTGCTGACGAGGGTGATGTTTTGTCGTTGACCTTCAAGATCGATCACCTCGGAGAGGTTCATCGCCATTGCCTTGCGCAATATTTCTTTGGCATAGCGCTGGGAAAGTGGTGCACCCTGAACCAGTTTTTCTGCCCAGGCCTGTGTTTGGCTGGCCAGTTCTGTGGCGGGTACGACCTTGTTAACCAGGCCTAATCTCAGGCATTCGGCGGCCGGCATTTTTTCGGCTTCAACAATCATTTCCAGGGCGCGTTTGTAGCCCAGCTGATTAACCAGGTGCCAGCTGGCACCGCCGTCAGGTATTAGGCCAATAGCGGCGAAGGCGAGAAAAATATAGGCATCATCGGCCATCACCACAAAATCACAGGCCAGTGCAACCGCGCTGCCAACGCCTGCGGCGGCACCGTTGACTGCAGCAATATACAGTTTCGATGAATTGTGTATGGCCAGCAGGAAGGGCTTGTATTCCTCTTCGATATGGTCAGAGACCTGCGCCTGCTTTGGCATGCCATCGGCCAGATCGGCGCCAGCAGAAAAGCCGCGACCTTCAGCGGCAATGACGACGACACGAATATCATCATCGCTATCCGCCTTTAAAATAGCCGCATGCAAGTCGGCACGCAATTGCTCATTGAAGGCATTTCGACGATCAGGTCGATTCATGCGGATGGTGGCGACACGATTTTTAACGCTATAGATTACTGCTTCAAATTCACTCATGTTGTTTACCTGTTGTTAACTTAATGCACCGCTGGCACGCAGTTGTTTAATTTTATCGTCGCTGAAGCCCCAGTTGCCCAGCACTTCATCAGTATCTTCGCCGGCAGCACGGGCACCGGAAGTTACCTCGGATGCTGTGCGACTAAAGCGTGGTGCGGGCGCCGGTTGGGTCATGCCATCAAGTTCGATATAAGTTTTACGGGCGACATTGTGAGGATGTTTTTGTGCTTCGATAAAATCCAGCACTGGTGCAAAGCAAATATCAGTGCCTTCCATTAGTTCACACCACTGTGCCTGGCTGCGTGTTTTAAACACATCGGTCAGTTTGTCTTTTAACTCAGGCCATTTGGCGGGGTTATTTTGATCGCCAAAGACGTCGCTGTCGAGTTGTGCTTTCTCGATTAACAGTGCGTAAAACTGCGGTTCGATCGAGCCAATAGAAATGTATTTTCCATCCTGTGTCTCATAGGTTTCATAAAAGTGCGCGCCGGTATCAAGAAAGTTAACACCTCGCTTGGGGCTCCACATGCCTATCGCGTGCAGCGAGTTAAACATGGCCATCAGGATGGCTGAGCCATCGGTCATGGCGGCATCGACCACCTGGCCTTTGCCCGAGCGCTGGGATTCAAGCAGTGCAGCCAGAATACCCATGACCAGGAACATACCGCCACCGCCGTAATCACCTACCAGATTGAGCGGGGGGACGGGTTTGTCATCAACACGGCCCATCGCATGCAGGGCGCCGGTGAGAGAAATGTAATTGATATCGTGGCCTGCCGTTTTCGCCAGAGGCCCAAACTGCCCCCAGCCGGTCATGCGGCCATAAACCAGTTTTGGGTTGCGGGCCAGGCACTGTTCTGGGCCAATGCCCAGTTTTTCAGTGACGCCGGGGCGGAAACCCTCGAAAAGGACATCGGCTTTTTCTACCAGTCCGAGCAGGGTTTCAACACCTTCAGGCGTTTTAAGATTCAGGGCAATAGAGCGTTTACCACGGCTGTTGCAATCGGGGATACGCGTGTTGTCAGCACTGCTGGCCCGTTCGACTGAGATAACCTCAGCCCCCATATCGGCCAGTAGCATGCCTGAAAAAGGGCCGGGGCCAATGCCGGCCAGTTCGATCACTTTGATGCCTTGTAATGGGCCCATGTTTTTTTCCTCTAAAGGGATTATTAATCCAGAATACTGGTGTATTGGTCTGAGAACAGGTCGCGGCTAATGATTAGCTTCATAATTTCTGAGCTACCTGCAAAGATGCGGTTTACCCGTGCGCTGGTGAATAAATAACTGATCGGATATTCCGACATATAGCCAGCCCCACCATGGAGTTGTACGCCTAAATCCAGCATCCGCCATTCAACTTCAGTGGACTGAAGCTTGGCTTTGGCAGCCATGTTGGGGGTGAGTAGGCCTTCATTGTTTAAGGCGACACAGTGGTCAACATACACTTGCATGATGTCGATCTCGGTATCCATTTCGGCCATTTTGAATTCGGTGTTTTGCATTTTTGACAAGGGCTTACCAAAGACCTTGCGTTCCATTACAAATTCGCGGGTTAAGTTGAAGGCGCGACGGGCAACGGCGGCGGACTGTGTTGCTGTAATGAGGCGCTCTTCAGCAAGGCTGACCATCAGGTAGCTAAAACCCTTACTGGCATCGCCGAGTACATTCTCTTTGGGCACTTTGACGTCGCTAAAAAATAACTCGGCGGTGTCCTGGGCATGCATACCCATTTTGTCCAGATTGCGACCGCGTTCAAAGCCTTCCATGCCGCGTTCAACAATGAGCAGTGCCAGCGAGCGCGGTGAATTTTCCGGGTCGGTTTTCGCCGCTACAATGACGTAATCAGCATTGATACCGTTGGAGATGAAGGTTTTTGAGCCATTGAGTAAGAAATGGTCACCCTTGTCGATAGCGGTACTGCGCATGCCGGCAAGGTCGCTGCCGGCATCGGGTTCGGTCATGGCAATGGCGAGAATTTTTTCGCCGCTAACGCAGCCGGGAAGAAAACGCTGCTTTTGTTCGTCGTTGGCAAAGATGTCGAGATAGCGGCCGACCAGACGGCTGTGCAGGGTGTTAAACCATTCGCCGCAACCGGCTCTGGCGGTCTCTTCAATGATAATTTGTTCGAAGCGAAAATCCTTGTCGCCTAGCCCGCCGTACTCTTCTTCAGGCCAGACCATCAGGAAACCCTGGTCGCCGGCTTTCTTGAAAATTTCTCTATCGACAATACCCTGCTCTTGAAAGCGCAGCATATGGGGTTGTACTTCGGCTTCCAGAAACTTGCGATAAGCTTCCCGAAACATGTTCTGTTCTTCTGTGAATTGCCTCATCAGTTGATTTCTCCAAATGATTGGAAATCACCCCGAAGGCTTTAAGCCTTCAGGGTGATGCCTTACAGGGTGGTGCTTAAGCTGCCTTGGCTTTCTCAACAGCAATCTGCGGTGGTGTGAAACGCTCACCGTACTTTGCCGCCAACTCATTACAGCGTTCGACGAAGGGCGCGTAGCCATAAGTCTCTACAAACTGTAGGAAACCACCGGTCCAGATTGGTGCACCGATACCCATAATAGAACCGATGTTGCCATCTTCGACAGAGCGTAGTACACCTGTTTCCAGACATTTCAACGACTCGATCACTTGACGGAACAACAGGCGATCTTTCATATCCTGCTGGTCAAATTCCACTTCAGGCTTGTGGTACATTTCAAACAAGGGTGGCCAGATGTTCTTGCTGCCATCGGCGTGGTATTCGTAAAAACCGCCGCCGTGGTGACGACCGCCACGTCCGTGTTCGCCTACCAGGGTGTTGACTACTCCGCGAGTGGTAGTGCCATCGCCAAATTTGTCTTCAACGCCCATTTCTTTCCAGGTTATCTGGGCTTTACGCGTCAGTTCCTGGCTGATTTCGTCATACACAGCCAGAGGGCCAACCGGCATGCCTATAGCTTTACCCATGTTATCGATCTGAATCGGGTTGGCGCCTTCAGTTAGCAGCAATACACCCTCGTCCAAATAGGTTGAGAAAGTACGTGAAGTAAAGAA
>JAUXHA010000074.1 GCA_030621845.1 Spongiibacteraceae bacterium | reverse complement strand
TCATGACCACCACCAAGACCTGCTCCACGTGATCGGCCCACAGCATCAATCTCGTCAATAAAAATAATACAAGGAGCCTGTTTCTTAGCTTGCTCAAACATATCTCGAACACGAGACGCACCAACACCCACAAACATTTCTACAAAGTCCGAACCCGAAATGGAGAAGAACGGCACTTTAGCTTCACCGGCAATGGCTTTTGCCAGCAAGGTTTTTCCCGTTCCCGGTTGGCCGACCATCAGGATACCACGGGGTATACGCCCACCCAGTCGCTGGAATTTACCCGGATCACTGAGGAACTCTACCAATTCCTGCACATCGTCCTTGGCTTCATCGACACCGGCCACATCGGCAAAGGTCGTCTTAATCTGATCCTCACCCAACAGCCGAGCCTTGCTTTTACCAAAGGCCATGGGACCACCGCGGCCACCCGCACCGCCCTGCATCTGCCGCATAAAAAACATAAACACAGCGATAATAATCAGGATCGGAAAACAGGCGACCAATAACTGCTGCCACAAACTCTGTTGCTCAGGCTTTTTGCCCTCAACCTCAACACCATGGTTGTACAGATCGTCCAGTAACTTGGGATCTTCAACATAGGGACGAACGGTTTCGAAGGACGAATTATCATGCCGCTCCCCCTTGATAACCACGCCATCGATAACCACACTCTTGATGCGGTCATTTTTGACCTCAGTGATAAAAGAGGAGTATCCCAGGGATTGCTCTTTCGGTTGCGCGCTGAAGTTATTGAAAACTGTCAACAGTACCGCAGCGATTACTAACCACAACAGTAAATTCTTTGCCATATCGTTCAAATGCCTATCCTCAGGTTAACCAGCGCATTGCAGATAATACGCCTACAACCAGTAACTCGAATTCAGTAACTTTACTACAAATAAGCTGCGCGAACCATGCACAGCTAGCCTTTAAAGCCCTTACCTAACTGATAAACCTCACGCGATCGTGGCCTGGAGGCAGAGGGTTTGCGACTTTTTACCTCTCGAAACTGGCCACGCATGGTGCGAATCAGCTCGTCAAAGCCTTCACCCTGAAAAACCTTGGCCAAAAAAGCACCCTCAGGCTTCAGTATCCGGCGCGATAAATCCAGTGCCAATTCCACCAGATACATGGAACGAGGCTGGTCTACAGCGGCCATACCACTCATATTGGGGGCCATATCGGAAATTACAAGGTCTGCCTTGCTATCACCCAATACGGCCAGGATCTGTTCCAGCACCGATTCTTCAGTAAAATCACCCTCGATAAACTCCACCCCGGCCAGATTATCCATCGGCAGAATATCCGAAGCCACTACCCGCCCCTTATGTCCGACCAGCCCGACCGCCACTTGCGACCAGCCACCCGGTGCGCTGCCCAGGTCAACCACCGTCATCCCAGGCTTGATCAAGCGATCCTTCTGCTGGATTTCCAATAGTTTATAACAGGCTCGGGAACGATACCCTTCTTTCTGGGCCAATTTGACGTAGTGATCGTCACGGTGCTCTTTTAACCAGGCCTTACTGCTGGATCTTTTCTTTGCCATGCTATTGATTTACCGTCCGAGGAAGAATTGCTATACAATACGCGACCCTTTTTACCAGATACCGTAGCGATTATCACCATGCAACTGAGCGCCGCCCAAAAAAAGCTTTACCGAACCATTGGCCATCACTTAAAGCCCGTATTAATCATTGCCGACAAGGGTATCACCGAAGGGGTTGAGCTGGAACTGGAGCGCGCCCTTGAGGACCATGAATTAATCAAAGTGAAGCTGAATGTTAACGATGGCGCCATTCGCAAGCTGTGGGCAAAGCAACTGTGTGCCAGTCACCACGCCGTACTGGTTCAGCAAATCGGCAAAGTGATCCTGCTGTGCCGGGCTGCTAAAAAACCCAAGCCAAAACTGTCCAATCTGCTGAAGCCCATCTAAGCATCCATTATCCGCGCCCCTTGTATTGACTCATACGTCCCAGATTTGCAGTCAAGGCATAGCCCAGCGTTTTTGACAATTTTTTCGCATGGTTCTTCAGCTGTGCTGCACTGATAGCGGAAGCATTCTTGCCGGCGAATACAACCCAGTTACCCTCCTGGGTGGTACAGACCCGCACATCCTCAAACAGCTCACACAATGTCGTTAACATCTCTTTTTCACCCCGATGCTGGTTCCATAAATTGAGCACCAACCAGCCATCCGCCTTCAGTAAATTGAAGCAATGCTCGAGAAACCAGGACTGTGTTTGCTGCAGGTCAAGCCCTTCGACACCGTACATATCGCTGAACAGAATGTCAGTTTTAGCCTGTTCAGGATCCTCTAAAAACTCGCTGGCATCCAGATTCAAAACCGTCATACGCTTGCTGCGGGGAAATTGGAAAAAACGATAAGCGGTACTAATCACCGAATCGCGCAATTCAACCACACGAATTTTTATTCCCGGTACATGTCGATGAAGACAGCTGGCGAGGCTGCCACCACCCAGGCCAAACATCACCATGCTTTTGGGCTGTTTAAACAACAATACCAGCAACATAGCGCGACAATAATCATTCTGTAATAGGCAGGGGTCGCTTTTCAGCATACAGCTTTGCTCATCATTGTCGCTAAAAGCCATATAACGCTTATCGCCATCATCGGTGACGATAACGGGGCCATAATCATCGTAGGTACGAAAGATTTCTTTTCCGGAAAGAGACATCAGTGGCTAATACCATTTTTTAATGGGTGAGCTTATGCAGCCACGCTGCCGCACAGCAGAAACTGTGCGGCTATCATATAGACTTAAGGAGGCGATTCAACAGGCAGGCGAGGTTCAGTGCCAGGATCAATGAGCTGCGTTATTAACTGGCCAGAGTCTGGGGCTCGGCAGGCTGCTTCTCACGGGATAACTTTGCCCTCACCAAACGTGTACCGCTAGGGTAACAACAAGAAGTGATCTTACAACGCTCACCACTGCTGAGCTGGCGGGTATTTTTATCAAACAGACGCTCTATTACCCAGCTTCCAATGCGATCCCCTTCCCGCTTGGTGTTCAACACCCAGGTATTATTTAAATTATCTGCCCCGTTATTGGTGTTCCTATTATGCTTGGCCATCTCGGTAATTCTCACTAGAAAGTTAACAACATGCCTATCACCATAGAAGTAATAGGGAACTGGCGGCAAGCTGTAATTGAACAATTTATAAGCACTTGTATAAAATGTGACCGCCCTCACAGCTCCGGCATGAACTATTACCTGTACCTGCACAGCGGCTTATAACAATATCATTGAAAATTGGTACTTTACCTTGCGCCAGATTGCCATAGAATAAACTGCAAATTAACCGCCAACCAGCAGCCGGAAAATACCATGCAGCCTGACATCATTCACCAGCCCCCCTTTATGCCCCACTTGATTATCGATGGGCTCAATCGCTACAACGACGAACCCTGTCTTCACCTCGGCGATACCATTGCCTCCTACACCCAGGTCAGGGAGAGTACCAGCCAGTATATACAGGCTCTGCAATCTAAAGGTCTTGGTATTGGCTCCCGTATTGCCATCATTTCAGGCAACCGCCCCGAAGTCCTGTTCAATCTGTCTGCCATGCAAATTGCCGGCTGCTGCGGCACCGCCTTGCATCCACTCGGCTCTACCGACGACCACGCCTATGTTCTCAACGATGCTGAAATCGAAGTGCTGGTGTTTGACCCCTCCTTATTCACTGACCGGGCCAGGGAATTAAAAGAAAAAGTGCCTTCGCTGAAACACTTGTTGTCGTTTGGCCCCGCCGAGATCGGCGAAGACTATTCGGCCCTGGCCAGCCAATTTGAACCACAGCCATTGGTCGGCCCTGATGTCACCGGCGACGATATCGGCAGCATTATTTATACCGGGGGCACCACCGGCAAGCCCAAGGGCGTATTACAGACTTATCGATCCGCCGCTTATATGACCATGATGCAAATTGCCGAGTGGGAATGGCCGGATGAAATTCGCATGCTGATCGCCACACCACTGTCCCATGCGGGTGCGGCTTTTTTCGTCCCTACCTTGCAAAAAGGCGGTTGTTTTTATGTCGCCCAGGGATTTACCCCCGATTTAATTTTCGACATGATCGAAGAACATAAAATCACTGCCACCATGCTGGTTCCCATCATGCTCTATGTGTTGCTGGATTCACCGCGGGCAACAACAGCTGATATTTCCAGCCTGCAAAGTATCTACTACGGCGCCTCTCCCATGAACCCGGTACGATTACGCGAGGGCATAGAAAAATGGGGGCATATTTTCTTTCAGTTCTTTGGCCAATCTGAAGCGCCGATGACCCTGGTGAGCATGAAAAAAGCCGATCACGACCTCAGTAAACCTGAACGCCTCAGCGCCTGCGGCAGACCCAGTCCCTGGACTCGACTGGCTCTGCTCGATGACAACAACCAACCGGTGGCGAAGGGTGAGTCAGGCGAAATTTGTGTGCGCGGCCCCATTGTAATGAAGGCATACCACAATTTACCCGAACAAACTGCCAAAACCATGGCCGCAGGCTGGTTACATACCGGTGATGTTGGCCGCTTTGATGAGGACGGTTTTTTATACATTGTCGATCGCACTAAAGACATGATTGTCACCGGCGGCTTTAATGTTTTCCCACGAGAGGTAGAAGACGTAATTTCAGCCCACCCAGCGGTAGGCCAGGTCGCCGTGATCGGCGTGCCAAGTGAGCAATGGGGGGAGGAAGTAAAAGCCGTTATCGTGTTGCGACCCGGGCATAGCCCCAGTGAACAATTAACAACTGAAATCACCCAAACGGTGAAAGAGGCCAAGGGCTCAGTGCAGGCACCTAAATCCATCGATTACGTGGATTCCCTGCCCTTAACTGCCGTTGGCAAACCGGACAAAAAAGTTCTGCGCGCCAGCTATTGGAGCGATCAGGAGCGAGCCATATAACGGCGCTTACTGTGCTCGCATCAACTGCACAAAGGCATCCTGAAAAGTACTCGCCGCGCGCTCGCCGCGAATAACCGCATCAAGCAAACTGGCCACCGGCATCGCTACCTGCCGCTCACTCGCCAGCGACAAGGCGATCGACAACGTGTGGTAGCCCTCTGGCAAGATGCCCATGCGTTGTTCCACCTCGGCCAGTGACAAACCCTCAGCCACCAGCCCTCCCATAGTGCGGTTATGACTGTGATCACTCAGCGAAGTAGCAATTAAATCGCCTATACCCGCCAGCCCATCAAAGGTTTCTGACCTCGCCGCTAAAGCCACGCCCAGTGTCTTCATCTCAGCCAGCGCCTGAGTCAGGTAGGCACCGGTAAAATTCATTCCACCATCGGCAAACATGCCCATGCCCAATGCATAGATGTTTTTCAGGATACCACCGAGCTCCACCCCCACCGGATCATTCGACGCCTGCACAAAAAAATGTGCATTGTTCAGCGCCAACTGCACACGCTCTATAGCCTCACCATGATCTGAAGCGGCCACCAGCCCCGTACTGACGCCGCGTACAAATTCATTAGCCAGTGAGGGGCCCGCTAACATCACCCGTGGATGAGCGGGAAACAACCGCGACAGTAATTGAAAAGCCGTTTCACCCGTTTCAGGGTTAATCCCCTTGGCCATATTGACCAGTGAAATATCGCCGTTCAGCAGGGCGATATGCGGTGTTAACACAGCCTCGATGAATCGCGCAGGCAGGGTAATAAACACCAGTTCGGTATCCACCAGTACCTCCGCCACAGCCGTTGTTGCGGTAACGGTTGCTGGTAACACCCGGTCGGCCAGGTAGCGCTGGTTGCGATGCTGGCTATTCACCTCGTCAACCACCGCGGCATCGTATTCCCAGCACCTCACATTATGCCCATTGCCCGCTACAACATAGGCAACAGCACTGCCCAGATTACCCAGGCCAATAATCGAAACTTTCATTCAACACCCTCCGTCAACGCCTTCTTTGGCAACTTAAGGAACAGTATAGCGGCAATGGAAAAGATCACGATAACAGTAATAATAACCAGCCGGTAACTGCCGGTCTGGTCGAATACATAACCTGACAAAGGCAAACCAATCAAGCCAAGGGGCAACATCATCGGCGCCTGTGCACCGCTGACCCGGCCAATAATGTCCGCATCAAAATAATAATTATTGAGAATCGGCGGCATCGGGATAAACGCCCCGCCACCAAAACCGGCTAACATCACCGCCAGCAAAATTGAGTAATAACTCTCACCGACTAACAGACCCACATAACCAAGTATTTGTATCACTAATAACAGTACAACAAAATAGTTTAATCGTGACTGCACGCGATCTACTATGGCGGCAATAATAACCTTTCCCGTTAGCCCTGCAATGCCCCCGGCAGTTAAAAATAGCCCTGCATCAATTTTGTCAAAACCGATATTAATGAAATGAGGCGGATAACAAACCGCAATAACCAATGAAGAACTGAACACTATCGCTACTGCCAAACCAATAATCCAGAAAACCGGTTGACGTAAAAAATCCGACCCGGCGGTCTCATGCCCAACCCCACTGGTCGCAAGCTCTACCGCCTCGCGGCTTTTCTCGCCCCGACCCAAGCCGAATAAAATGCTGGTGAGCAGAATCAGTAATAGGAAAACCGCCAGAATCGATAAGCTATCCCGCCAGCTATAGCTCTCCATTAACCAGGCAGTCAGCAGCGGCAATACCGCAGAAGCCAGGCTGATACCCATTGCAGCAATGGCCAGTGCCCGACCCGCCTGGCTGCGATAATGCTTGACCAGGAAAGCATTCACCGTAATCGGGCCGTAAAAAACCATTCCCAGGGCACAAAAGATAAAACCCAGTGTTAGCAAACGAAAACTATTGGCATAGCTCATGGCATAGAGACTGGCCATCGATATCACCGCACCCAGCAATAATAAATTCCTGATAGAAACCTTATCCGCCATCTTGCCCGCAATGGGACCAATAAAAGCAGGCATGATTAACAGGAAGATAGGCCCGACATTAATCACCGCCCGACTAACAGAAAATTCCTCAACCAAAGGGTCGACAAAAAAACCATAAATACCCACCAGACCCATACTCAGACCCAGACACGTCATGCCCACCAACGCAGGAAACCAGAATTTAAGGTTACTTGATTGTTTCATACACTAACTCACACTCTCAGGAGAACCGTATATTATTTTCATCTCTGCCGTTATTAAGGAATGCTAATGGCTACAGTAAACCTTCACACAACCCAGCCAAATACTCTCAAGCATGTCGAATAGCGGAAACAGGCCGAACTGAGATGGCGAATATTTTTATACATCGACTGAACATCAAGCTGACCTCTGCCAGTAAAACAACAATCGCCTAAAACAGTGCCAGGTTCTCACACCAACTCTCATCCGGACGCATCATGGTTGGCGCGGGTAAGCCCTGGAAGAACAGGCTAAAATCCCTGCCGGGATAAATTGCCTCAACGACAAACCGGGCGCGATCCTTTACAACACTGTCACCCAATCGACCTCGCATCCCCCAGGCAACAATAAAGTCACTACAAGCGGCGACCTCATCCGGCCTGGCGGTATAGGCAATATCCCGGTCTATATCAAACAGGAATTTCATCATCGCCTCTTCAAACAACATCGCCACATCCTCATTGACCGAGGAATAAGCATAGTCATCATTGGCAATACCCGCTTCCATCGCCGCACCCACCTCTGCAGCTAGCCACTGTGTTTGTGCTGCCGACGCTGTTTCACCCCGATAGATAATCCCGGCCAGATCGAACAGAAACGAGGAGTTTAACGGCACATAATCATTCAGCCGGCGATAAATACTGGCCGAATTTAATTGCTCATAGGCTTCGTTAACCGCCAGTTTCAAATCGAGATAGGGAATTTCCTCCGGAGGAAAAAAGTCATTGGCATGGGCCAGTTCATGCAGTAATAATTTCGCCAGTGCCAAACGAATATCGGCAATGGTTCGCTCTTCATTGTCTTCTAATGAGTAAAAAAACCAGGCGTTTTCGAAACCATCGACATAGCGCGCAAGGGATAAAAAGGCCAGCGCATCATTGTATTCACTACGATAGTCCTGGGCTCGACCAACCGTGGCTTTTTCTGTGTTAGTGAGCCAGAGATAGTCCGGGTCCAGATAGATCGTACTACTGCGTGCCAGGTAAAAGGATGGCCTGATATTATCGTCGATAACAATCGTAGTGACCGATGCGAACAGTTGTAGTATTTCTCCCGGCAAGGTTTCCAGTACCTGCCTTAAGCGCAGCCCCATCCACGGATGGGACACTAACACCCTCGCCATAATATGCTCAACCCCGGGTACGGCGGCATCCTCAACCAACAACGGCAAGGTCGAGAGCGAGCAATATTCATTATTATTAACCGACAACACGCAGGGTTTAAGAATGTCACCATAGGCGGTATCAGGCAGGTAGGCTGTTATTTCCTGTAACGACGAAGGATCAGGAACAGGGCCGTTGTGTTGACTTGAATCGCCACCACAGGCCATCAAACTGAACAGTAAATACAAACACAGGGCACATTGAAAGGAAAATCGTAGGCACAGCATCATTGAACAAAACTCCACAAGCCTGCATAAACAATACATGCCCCTCACCGGCGGCATGTCCGTCGATGTTAACAGGCTCTGGTATATAACGGTTATGTTTTACTGGATGGAACACCGTGCAGGCCAGCGACTACAGCGACGGAATACTGGCCAGGTCAATAGGCAATTCATTGCGCCCATAGCGGCGAGCACGATCACTCAGGGTTTCCTCGGCCTCTTCAACATTAATCATAATAATGAAGCGCTTTTCACGGATACCTTGCAGGCAGTAATTGGCAAGATCATCCAGGTTCTGGAATTCCAACTCCATCCCGGCAGCACTGGCCGCCGCCTTGAAATCCTCTATCGTTGGGATAGGCGCATAGTCCTTTTCCCGCGCCAGCTCAGCCGGACGATTACGATCGGTGGTCCAGATACCCGTGTTGAGTAAACCGCCTGAGGGATAAAACAGCGAAGCGGATAAGTTCGTCTCCTCGCTCTGTAATTGCGCCCCCAGACACTCAGTAATAATAGAAACCGCCGCTTTACTGGAAGCATAAACAGACTGGTAAGGGAGCGGGGAAATGCCCCCGTCACCGGAAGAAGTATTAATCACATGCCCCTCAACACCCGATTCGATCATTCGGGGAACAAAAGCCTGGATGCCGTAGACCACGCCCATCACATTGACATCGTGCACCCACTTCCAGTCGTTGACAGTAGTTTCCCAAACATTACAGGACGGAGCAGCAACACCGGCATTATTAAATAACAGATGGCATACACCGTGAGTATCATAAACATAATCCGCCAGAGCGAGCAAAGACTCGGGCTTGGAAACATCGGTCACCTTGCCTGATACCTTATCACTGGCAAACTCGGCAATAGCCTTATCCAGCGCGCCCTGCTCCACATCGGCGATCACTACCCTGGCACCCTCAAGCAGTAACTGCCTGACCAGCGCTTGCCCAATGCCACTCGCCCCACCGGTGACCACTGCCACTTTATTATTAAAATCTTCCATAGCAACCTCTTTGAATTTCAATCAGTAATAACCAAGCAATAGAGAATCATATAGGCATCAACAACATAATCCAGTTAAATTGGCTTAATGTCGGCGGGAATTCGTACAATAGACTGTTCGCTTTGATAATCAGGGCGAATGCGGGGGAGATTTGACCTACATACTACAACGTCCTATGCCCGTCGTAACAGGCGGTGAAACGCTTACAGGAAGCGCCTCACCGGGCTCAATGTCATTAGTTAGCTGCGACCTCCTCCACAGACACACGATAACCACGATTTTCTTTTTTCCAGAGGTACTCTTCTACCTGGATTGAACCAATATGCCCGGCAAATTCAATCAGGCGCATATTATTACAACGAAAATCATTATGCAGCTTGGGGCTTTTGGGACCGTAATACCTGGAAAGTATTACCGAGCTTCGCCGGTATACCCTGAGGTGACGATCCAGCTTATTACTATTATCACTGACAATATCACTGCAGATAGCTTTAGCGACTGGCGACCGCCCTCGCACTTCAGAAACTGCTTGCAAGCTTAATGCCAGGCCAAAAGCCAGGCCAACGGATGAAACAACTAATGCTGTTGGAACTTTCATTTTCAACTTCCTCCATAGATGATGAAAACAGAAAACCGGTATCAACACGAAACCACCCTGACCGATCAATTCCCTATCAACCGGCAAAAAATTCCGTCGATATACCGCTGCTCTAAAACAAACACGTTACCGAAAAATCAACAAGGAATTTAACCAGAAACGCCCGATTCTGCGCCCTCGGTCCACCGATAAAATCAGCCCTACCCGCTCCTTCGACAACGACATAAACTATACATAGAAAACCGGAATCCGCAATTAGCCGTTAGTCTAAGACCTGTGCAAATAAAAACTGACTATTAAAACATTTCCTTTTATTTCAATACGTTGTTATAGCGCTAGCCGAGCAATGAAACATTGATAGCAGCGCAGCAGCAACTGTCTCATAATAAGGGTCAGGGTTACATGGAGGCGACCCCGGCAAGCGTTGGCGTAAGCAAGCCTCACCAGAGCGGCTGTGTATCGATTAACATCGAGCCCAAGCTTGCGGTGAACCACCCGGGGGCGATGAACACCGCACAGGTAAGTTCAACAATGGCTGTTGATGCCCTCGATGCTAAACCAACGCAAGCCCGGAGCCCCAGCGACAGTGGCCCGGGAGAAGAACTGCTGTGCTTACTAGCCCGCCAGTCACGCATGGCGCTGGTGCCGGTAACAGTAGCCATGAGCATCATTGCCTATATGAGCAGCCAGTACTTCCCCGCCTGGATCAGCGGCGGCTGGATGGCCCTGGTTATCAGCGTCCTTCTCGCACGCTGGCTGCTAATTTCCCGGCTGCAGACAATGACCCAGCTGCCAACCCGCAACAGATTACGTATCGCCGCCGCCTCAAGCACTCTCAATGCGATTATTCACGCGCTGTCGCTTGCTTTCTTCTCAGCATTCACCGATTTCGAGCGATCGGTGCAAACGATGATCCTCATGGGTATTAGCACAATTTCCATTATTACCACCGCAGGTTATCGTCCCATATCACTCGCTTATTTAATACCAACCCTGCTGCCGCTATTTTTCCTTTGGGCATGGAACCCCGGCGGTGAAATCAACACTGTGGGGATTTGGTTCGCCGTCACCGGCTCGCTCTATACGTTGATGCTCTTTAAAATCGCCTCGGCGTCCTTTCGAATGTTTCTTGATGCCTTTGAAAGCCGACAACAGTTATCTGCCGTCAATGAAAAATTACAAGCTGCACTAAAACAAGCTGAATCGGCCAGCCAGGCAAAAACGCGTTTTCTTGCTTCAGTCAGCCATGACTTAAGACAGCCTTTACAGGCCTTGTCGCTATTCAGCGCCGCATTAAATATGCGTGAACTGGATGAACGCAGCCGCTCAATCACCTCACACATGAATCTCGCCCTGGAAGCGCTCAGCTCCCAATTAAATGCTCTGCTGGACACTTCCAGGCTGGATGCGGGTGTGATTCCGATTAACCCCCACGCTGTCAACCTCAGCGCACTGCTGGCTCGACTGCGGGAAGAGTTTATTTATTTAGCCCGCAGTAAAAATCTGACCATTATCCTGAACACTCCCCCTGACACGTTTATCAACACCGATGAAGTATTGTTTGAACGGATTGTTCGCAACCTGATTGTCAATTCGATTAAATACACCGATGAAGGCTCAATCACGCTGGAAGTCGTTCCCGTTCAGGACGCCTACCTGCTGCGCATAATTGACACTGGCCAGGGTATTTCGCCAGACGAGCAGATAAAAATATTTGAGGAATTCTACCAGTCCAACAATCCTCAACGAGATCAGTCGAGGGGCATGGGGCTGGGCTTAGCTATTGTCAAACGCCTGCTTGATCTGTTGATGATTGAGATGACACTGGAATCAACACCGGGGGAAGGCAGCTGCTTTACTTTTACACTGCTAAAGGTCAATCACCTGGGCGGCGATGAATCGACAATATCATCCTCTTCCAGCAACAACCCCAACTTGGCGGCAACAAACACCGCCTCAGTGCGATTATTAACTCCCAGCGCGCGATAGGCAGAAGACAGATGAGCCTTCACGGTGCTTTCGGATATAGCCAGTTCACGCGCGATCACCTTATTGACCTTTCCTTTTACCGCATTCAACAGCACCTCGCGCTGCCTGCGGGAAAGATGACTAATAGGATTACCAGCCGGCGGCTCATAAGCTGTATTAAATAATCCAGTAGAGGGTTTAATCGTTTGCAATGTCCTTGACGGCAGGTAAGTACCACCCGCCATCACCAGGCGCAGCGCCGCAATCAATACTTCCTGAGTAGATGATTTAGGAATAAAACCGGCCGCCCCGTTTTCTATAGACGCACGAATAATATAAGGATCGTCCTCACCGGAAAGAATAACAATAGAGGCCGTATAAAATACCTGCTTAAGTTTACTCAGGGCTTCCGGGCATTTTTCTCCCGGGATATGATAATCGAGCAAAATCACATCAATCGGCTGCCCCCGATAATTATCCAGAGCCATCTGGCAGCTATCCGCCTCACAAAACTCTATACCGGCATCCAAATCCGAGAGAAGAAATTTTATGCCCTGGCGAAACAACACGTGATCATCAATTAACAAGGTTTTCAAATCGACCTCCTTGTTTACGCGGCGTGCAGACTTTCCAGTATTGTCCTGTACAGTCTCACTTAAACAATTTTTTAAGCCCTTAAACTGCTCTTTTTCCCAGTAATCAATTTTGCGCCATCCAAATTGATCCCTTTGCTTACAATAAGCTCACCGAGCAGGAAAGCGGGCTCAAGCTGCAACACTATTTTATCAAGCCCCTCCTGTTAATCTGTTGATTTATATAGATAGTTTTTCCTGGCTCGCTCACAAACCCATAAACGCTGCAGAAAAAAACAATCATCTATTACCAAAGTGGCTGGCGGTTGCCTGCCTACGCTAATGGCCAGCTGTTGCTTATCTTTTTTCAAATAAAAAAACATTTTTTCAAAACGCGCATTAAAATCAACGTCCTTTTTATTCAAATCATCGAACAGGTAAGCAAAACTGCCATAAGACATGGTAGCCTCAGCCAGGCCAATAGAGAGCATTTTCTCCAGATAGTGCTCATAGGCAGTAGCTACATAGCCATTCACCGCCAACTCATCACTACGCGAGGCAGTAAAAGCGGGCATATTCATTAGATTTTTATCTGTCAGAGCCTCACCATGCAGTGACGCATTGCGTTGATTGGGACTGTAGTGATAAGTCCTGCTGTCGCATTTAATCGTGGGGCCAATTAAGGCACAGCTATTTTGAGCGACATCGTTAAAAATTTGTACCGTAGCAGAGGTATCGGATGACGTGTTTTTCGTCGAGGAGACCGGCATGGCTAAATCCACACCCAATCTTTTCACCGGCCCTTTCAACAACAGCGCCTGAGTCATTTCATTGTTGCGCTGGAAATCATAAAAGCCAGGTAAACTGGAGCCTGCGCCCCTAAATTCAAGCTCACAGTAAAGCTGCTCATAATAAGTCTTTGCAATAGAAAAACAGAGTCTTTCGGCTGAAACCAGATTCGCCATCAAAAGCAGTCCAACAGGCAACACCTTAAAAAGCATTCTCAGCACCATGAGAAAATTATCACCTTCATCGTTTTCATTGGATCATACACCTTTCTTCAGCCAATGGGATTGTCGAAACGATTTAATCCGATCGTCAAAGTGCATAAAAGGGCCATAACAAAATCTACAACCGAGCCCCCAATAAGTGATTTATTGATTGAGTTAGCATAAAGTACTATCTAGTCTTAACTTGTTTTGTTATAAATCAAAGTCTTCCCGGTCAAGGCAGTACATGATAAACATCAGGAAGATTGTTTTGTAATGGCTGCATCACTACGACACAGCCAAAATTAATGAGAGTAAATTCAACCAAGGAGAATACAATGGCCACTGCTAAAGCCAAGACAAAGAAAAAAACTGCCAGCAAGAAAAGTTCTTTCGACCTGGGGAAATATATTCAAGACGTAAAAATCGGCGATTTCAAGCTGGAAACTGTACTTGAAGGCAACAGTAAAAATATGCATGCCATCGCTGCAGCTAATAGAGCAGTGATAGACGGCTATACTGATGTTGCCAAACGGCAATATGAAATGCTTAAAGAGCTACTCGACGAAATAAAAAATATCGGTAACCAGGTGGAGTTGGTGCAACACGCTATTTCAGATATTTCTGTCCGT
>JAUXHA010000077.1 GCA_030621845.1 Spongiibacteraceae bacterium | reverse complement strand
TATCCCCGTAGCGCGTGCGCAAGACTTTACCACCTTTAAAGATGGGCAATCAGCAATGTCTATCCATGTATTACAGGGTGAACGTGAGCTGGTGAGTGATTGCCGTTCTTTGGGTAAGTTTGCATTACATGATATTCCCGCAATGGTAGCGGGTGCCGCTCGTATTCGAGTCACTTTCCAGGTTGATGCTGACGGCTTGTTATCTGTTTCTGCGCGCGAAGAAACATCAGGTGTAGAAAGCAGTATAGAAGTTAAGCCATCGTACGGTTTAACCGATAATGAAATTGAAACCATGTTGCGCGACTCTATTGAACATGCAGAAGATGATGTTGGCGCGCGTATGTTACGCGAACAACAAGTTGAAGCAGAGCGTGTATTAGAAGCATTAGAAGCGGCATTAGCGGATGATGGTCATTTATTAAATGACCAGGAACGAAAAGTGGTTGATGATGCAGCAGTTAAATTAGCTGGGCTTTGCAAAGGCAATGAACTACGTGCAATTAAAGATGCAATTGCCGAAGTTGATAAAGCCGCAGCAGAATTTGTTGCAAGACGTATGGATGGCAACATAAAAAAAGCCTTAGCAGGGCATAACGTAAACGAATTTTAATTAATTAACGAAAGATAAAAACGATGACTAAACTAATTTTTCTTCCCCACGAAGAACTTTGTCCAGATGGTGCCATGTTTGAAGTTAAACCGGGTGTGACGATTTGTGATGCGATGCTTGATAATGATATTCATATCGAACACGCATGTGAAAAATCCTGCGCTTGTACGACTTGCCATGTTTATGTTCGAGAAGGCTTTGATGAGTTGGAAGAATCGACTGAACTGGAAGACGATTTACTTGATAAAGCGTGGGGTTTAGAGCCTGATTCACGTTTGAGCTGCCAGGCTGTGATTGGAGATAAAGATTTGGTGATTGAAATCCCCAAATACACCATCAATATGGTCTCCGAGCGCCACTAGGCAGGGCGGGAATGAGCGCATGAAAGAGAGATCACTATGAGATGGACAGATATCCAGGATATAGCCATAGAATTGACCGAACAGTACCCCGATCGCGACCCGCTAACGGTGAACTTCGTCGATTTACGCAGTTGGGTGCTGGCATTGGAGGGGTTTGATGATGCCGCCGATCGTTGTGGCGAGAAAATTCTCGAGGCAATCCAGGCCGCCTGGATTGAAGAATTAGACTAAATAATTGATTTAATGGGTAAAAGTTCCTTAAATGGCCTGAATCATGCAGGCGTTAATATCAATTTACCCCCCATCCGCGTATAATCTGCGAGCTTAAAATTTGATGCCTGGCTAGGTTTGCCCGGTCTTTAATTCATTCTGGAGAGATTCAATGGCAGTAGAACGCACATTTTCGATCATTAAACCTGACGCCGTGGCAAAAAATATTATCGGTAAAATCTACAGTCGCTTTGAAAGCAATGGCCTGTCTATTGTCGCGGCAAAAATGCTGCAGTTGAGTCGTCAGGACGCGGAAGGTTTTTATGCCGAGCATAAGGGGCGCCCTTTCTTCCCTGCCTTGATTGAATTTATGACATCGGGTCCCGTCACTGTGCAGGTGCTTGAAGGTGAATCTGCGATTGTAAAAAACCGTGAATTAATGGGAGCGACTAACCCGCAGGAAGCAGAAAAAGGCACTATTCGAGCAGATTTTGCCGAATCAATTGATGCCAACGCTGTCCATGGCTCCGACTCGCCTGAGTCAGCGGCACGTGAAATTAGCTACTTTTTCGCTGCCAGCGAGATCGCTGAGCGCGCTTAGGCTGATGGGTGATGATGCGGTGTGTGAATCCGGGCAGTTGGCAAAAACCAATTTGCTCGGCTTATCTCGAGGGGAGCTGACAGATTTTTTTGTCACGCTCGGGGAAAAACCTTTTCGCGCACAGCAAATGCTCAAGTGGATCCATCAGGCCGGTGTCGATAACTTCGATGCCATGACCAATATCAGTAAATCCCTGCGTAGCCAATTGCAGCAATGTGCTGAAATTGTTGCACCTGAGATAGTGACCCAGCAGGATTCCACCGATGGTACCCGCAAATGGGCAATACGTGTTACCGGGGGCAGCCTGGTTGAGACGGTATTGATACCCAGTGACGGCGACCGAGCCACCTTGTGTGTGTCATCCCAGGTAGGTTGCAGTCTGGATTGCAGTTTTTGTTCTACCGGCAAGCAGGGGTTTCAACGCGATTTAACCGCCGCTGAAATTATTGGTCAGGTCTGGCTGGCGATAAAATCTTACGATGGTTTCAATCAGGGGAATCGCCGGGTGGTAACCAATGTGGTGATGATGGGCATGGGTGAGCCACTGTTGAATTTTGACAATGTTGTTAGCGCGATGAACTTGATGCTCGATGACTTTGCCTATGGCCTCTCCAAGCGGCGTGTGACCTTAAGTACCTCCGGTGTCGTGCCGGCACTGGATCGCCTGGCCGATGTCAGCGAGGTATCACTGGCAATCTCCCTGCATGCCCCCAATGATGAGCTGCGCGATCAGTTGGTGCCGGTCAATCGGCGTTACCCCATTGCACAGTTACTGGCATCTGCCCGGCGCTATATAGACAAGCAATCTGATACCCACAGGGTGGCGACCATAGAGTATACGCTTATCGCCGGAGTCAATGACAGCGTGGCCCAGGCCAGGGAGCTCGCTCTGCTGCTTAAGGATTTCCCATGCAAGATCAATTTGATTCCCTTTAATCCCTTTTCCATGTCGGATTACCAGCGGCCGAGCAAAAATGCGATTAACCGTTTTTGGCAAGTGCTTGTCGATGCTAATTTTGTCACCACCATTCGCAGTACCCGAGGGGATGATATCGATGCGGCCTGTGGCCAGTTGGTGGGGCAGGTGGCCGATCGAACAAAACGTAGCGAGCGCCACAGAGCAAGCTATACTGACTCAGAACCAGTAAAGTTTGTTTTATAACAGGATCTTGTCGATGTTTGTTGCTGTGATTAAAAGTGTTTTCCCCCGGCTACCACTGCTATTGATAAGTGCTGTATTGCTGTCAGCCTGTGTAACCACCGAAAGCGGTGGTTTTGATGATAAAAAAGATACTAAAAAAGCGCGTGAATATTCTGAGGAATTGGCTCGGAGCTATATTCGTGAGGGGAACTGGCCCGCCGCTAAAAGACACTTGAAAACAGCCCTGGAGCTGGATGATTCCTCGGCGGGTATTCAGGAAGCGATGGCAATGGTTTACCAGAACACCGGTGAAATTGAAGAGGCGGCCAAGTATTACCGCCGTGCGGTGGAACTGGATGGCGAAAGCTCGAGAATCCGGCTAAATTATGCCTCGTTTCTCTATCAGCAGCAGCAGTACCGCCTGGCCGCGGATCAGCTGGAGCGGGTGACAGAGGATATGTTGTACGCCAAGCGAAAACTGGCTTTTGTCAATCTCGCTCGTTGTTACCTGCAGTTGAATGAGTACGAGCAGGCGGAGGCGGCATTTAAGCGCGCTTACCTGATGGATCGCCGCAGCGCGGGGATTAAACTGGATCTGGCACTGGTGTATTACCAGTTGGCTAATTTCCCCGAATCGCAAAAGTTTTACGATGCTTTTCGGACGCAGGTAAAACAACAGCCCCCGCAGGCTTTGTGGTTGGGGGTTGAGCTGGCCGATCAATTTGGTGATCGCAATGCGCTTTCCAGTTACGGGCTGGTATTAAAAAATCTTTATCCGAAATCACAGCAATATCTGCAATACAAGAGCAAATACGAACAATGACAGAACAAGAAAATTTATTGGAGATCGTGCCCGGCACCGATATGGTAGAAGCGGAAACCCCCGGTGTTATTTTACGCCGGGCGAGGTTGGCGGCGAAGCTTAGCGAGGCGCAGGTCGCTGAAAGATTGAAATTTTTACCGTCACGTATCCGTGCGCTTGAGCAGGATCAGTATCACAGCTTGAAAGGTGATGTTTTTATAAAGGGTTACTTGCGCGCCTACGGCAAATTACTCGGCATGGATACTGACGCCCTGATTGACACCTATCATTGGTTTACCCGAGCGAATGAAGCTGTCAGTGATCTGCTTGAACCCGTGGTGAATAGCAGCAGGGGCTTGCCGCCCGCCCGCCCGCACTTGCTGGGTAAAGGCATGGGTGTTGTGCTGGCTCTTATCGTGCTATTGCTCTGGTTTATGGCGCCGGCTGACCGCGAGGCCAAGCCTGGCAATGATGCATTGGTGGAACAGAATCAGCCGGTTGAAATTGACATTCGCGATCGAAGTATCATTGAGGCGCTGGGTAATGAGTCCCAGGGCAATAACACTGAACCGGTCACGGCCGAGGTCAGTGAGCTTGAAGGTGATATCAGTGAAGACCTGTTGAGCCTTAATTTCAGCGGTGATTGCTGGGTTGAGGTTCGCGACAGTGACAATGTGATCATCTTTGCCGATATGCGCCACGCCGGTGACAAGCTGCAATTGACGGGCAGGGCGCCGTTTAAGGTGTTGCTGGGTTATGCACCGGTGGTGTCAATGAATTACAATGGCGAGTCCGTTGATATTAACAGTAATACTCGCACGCACTCTGCGAGGCTGGTTGTAGGCAGGTCTTAAGCGATGAAATTTGAATCGCCCATCAAGCGTAGAAAAACCCGCCAGATTTTTGTTGGTGATGTACCGGTAGGTGGCGATGCGCCTATCACAGTGCAAAGCATGACTAACACCGATACTTGTGATGTTGCCGCCACGGTTGCGCAGATTCAGCGACTGGAAGCCGCCTGTGCGGATATTGTCCGGGTTTCTGTTCCCTCTATGGAGGCTGCCGAAGCGTTTAAACGCATTCGTCAACAAGTCAGTGTGCCACTGGTGGCCGATATTCATTTTGACTATAAAATCGCCCTGCAAGTTGCTGAATATGGCGTTGATTGCCTGCGTATTAACCCTGGTAATATTGGTCGTGAAGCCAAGGTGAGGGCGGTGATCGACATAGCCCGGGACAAAAATATTCCCCTGCGCATCGGCGTTAACGCCGGTTCGCTGGAGAAGGACTTGCAGCGAAAATATGGTGAGCCTACACCCGATGCACTGGTTGAATCGGCGATGCGTCATATTGATATTCTCGATAAACTCGATTTCCAGCAGTTTAAGCTCAGCGTCAAGGCCTCCGATGTGTTTATGGCTGTGGCCGCTTACCGAAAAATTTCGAAGCAAATTGATCAGCCCTTGCACTTGGGTATTACCGAAGCGGGAGGCTTGAGGGGGGGCACAGTTAAATCCTCGGTGGGTTTGGGGATGTTGTTAATGGATGGTATTGGTGACACGATTCGGGTTTCTCTCGCCGCTGACCCGGTTGAAGAAGTAAAAGTCGGCTATGAGATTCTGAAAAGCCTCAAGCTGAGGAGTAAGGGGATTAACTTTATCGCCTGTCCCAGCTGTTCGCGGCAAAATTTTGATGTGGTTGCCACCATGAATGAACTGGAGCAGCGACTGGACGACATTATCACGCCGCTGGATGTGGCGGTGATAGGCTGTATTGTCAACGGCCCCGGAGAGGCGAAAGAAGCGGATATCGGTTTAACCGGTGGTACGCCAAAGCATTTAATCTATGTCGATGGCAAAAAAGACCATAAAGTTGAAAAAGAGAACCTGGTCGACCACCTGGAAAGCATGATCAGGGCCAAGGTTGAGAAAAAAAAGCAAGCCGAACAAGATGTGATCGCCAAACACTGATATTATTGCCCCCCTAACATACGCGCAGCAAGCTGACAGCATACCGGACTAACACCTTGGCAAAAATCCAATCTATACGTGGCATGAATGACCTGTTGCCAGCGGAGTCACCCGTTTGGCAATATCTGGAGTCTACGGTGGCCAGTGTGCTGGCGCGTTACGGTTACCGCGAGTTACGCTTTCCTATTGTTGAACAGACTGAATTATTCAAACGCTCTATTGGCGAAGTGACTGATATCGTCGAAAAGGAAATGTATACCTTCGCCGACCGCAACGACGAAAGCCTAACCCTGCGCCCGGAGGGCACGGCGGGTTGTGTACGTGCCTGCCTGCAGCATGGTTTGCTGGATAACCAGCAACTGCAGCGACTTTGGTATACCGGCCCCATGTTTCGCTATGAAAAACCGCAAAAGGGTCGCTTGCGCCAGTTTCACCAGATTGGCGTTGAGTGTTTTGGTATGGCCTCAGCGGATATTGATGCTGAGTTAATTACAATGACGGCGCGGTTTTGGCAACAGCTTGGCGTGCTGGATGATGTTGAGTTGGAACTCAATAGCATAGGTAGCTCGCAGGCTCGCGCGGACTATAAACGTGCACTGGTGGCTTATCTTGAGCAATTTGTCGATCAACTGGATGCCGATAGCCAGCGCCGACTGCAGAGTAATCCGCTGAGGATACTCGATAGTAAAAGCCCCGAGACGCGGAAAATCCTGCAAGGTGCTCCTTCCCTGGCGGATTACCTGGATGATGAATCACGGCAACACTTTGAGCAACTTAAGTCCTTATTGGACGCAGTCGGTATTGTTTATCGTGTTAACCCACAGTTGGTGCGCGGTCTGGACTACTACGGTAAAACCGTGTTCGAATGGGTGACCAATCGACTCGGCGCCCAGGGCACAGTGTGTGCCGGTGGTCGCTATGATGGCCTGGTTGAGCAATTGGGTGGCAAGGCGGTGGCCGGTGTCGGCTTTGCGATGGGTATTGAGCGCTTGTGCTTGTTACTGGAGGCTACCGGCAATATCCCCGAGTCGGTTAATGCTGATCCGGATGTTTATTTTGTGGTTGCCGGTGAGTTGGCGCAGCAAAAGGCGTTTACTTACGCCGAGCAACTGCGTACCAGACTGCCCGGCCTTCACTTGCAATTGCACTGTGGTGGCGGGAGTTTCAAGAGCCAGTTTAAAAAGGCCGACAAGAGTGGCGCCTGCGTGGCGCTGGTGTTGGGCGATAATGAGGCAGAGCAAGGCGTAATTAACCTGAAGTGGTTACGCGATATGGATAAGGGGCAGCAAACCCTGGCGTGGGACGATGTTTTCGCCCTGCTGGAACAGCAATTTAATCTTTAATATCGATTGAGCAGGTGAGTAATAATGGCTGAAGTTTATAGCACAGAAGAAGAACAACTCGAGGCGCTAAAAAAGTGGTGGCGTGAAAACGGTAAATCGACCGTGATCAGTCTGGTGGTGGTATTGGCGGCCGTTTTTGGCTGGCAGGGTTGGCAGAAACAACAACTTGCTGATATCGAAGCGGCGTCGATCATCTATCAAAATTTATTGCTGGCCGTGTCGACCAACAGTGAAGGTTTGTCTGAGACGCAACAACTTACCGCCGCGCATTTGGCCGATACCCTGAAGGCGGACTTTCCCGGTTCTACCTACGCACTGTATGCGGCACTGTTTAAGGCGCAGTTTGCGGTTAATGAGGGCAAGCTGGCGGTGGCCGCGGAAGAGTTGAACTGGATTGTGGCAAATGATCCGGACGCGGAACTGTTCCTGCAGGCCAATATGCGGCTGGCGAGAGTGTATGCTGCCCAGGGTGATTATGATCGGGCATTGGCTTTGTTGGCTATCGATGCCGGAGCCTATGCCACCGCCTATGAAGAAACCAGGGGTGATATCTATAGCAGCCAGCAGCAGTATCAACAGGCACTGCTGGCTTACCAGAAAGCGGTGCAACTGGCTCAGCAGGCAGAGCCGCCTGTGCCTAATCCCGTGCTGGCACTTAAATTAAAGCATATTGCCAATCTACAGACTGTTGCCGAGGGAGCTGCGGACAGTGATTGAACGCTGTCAACGAATTGTATTTATTCTGCTGCTGGGTTTTTTTGCCGCGTGTAGTTCCAATGATTTTGAAGAGGAAGAACTTGGCCCTGCCGAGCTGGTAAAATTTGAGGCAGAGAAAAAATTCGTTCGTTTCTGGCGCCACTCGATTGGTGATGGGCAGGGGGGAATCTACAATCGCCTCAACCCGGCCGTTGATGATGGTGTGGTTTATGCGGCGGCAGCCAATGGCAAGGTGATGGCTGTCGGGCTGGAAAGTGGTAAAAAAGTCTGGAAAACCGATGTCGATAAAGAACTGGCCGGTGGCGTTGGTGCTGGCGGTGGGGTTGTGCTGCTGGGGACCGTATCGGGAGAAGTGCTTGCACTCGATCAAGCCAGTGGGGATCCACTCTGGTGGGTGCAACTCAAGGGAGAAATTTTAGCCGCGCCTCAAACTAACGGTCGCGAAGTCATTGTCCAAACCCTGTCCGGGGATGTGATTGCCCTGGCTATCGATAGCGGTCAGCAGCTGTGGTCATTTAATGTGACGGTGCCGGTATTGACTCTCAGGGGTACCAGCACGCCGCTGCTGCATCGCGACCGGGTTTATGCTGCATTTGCCAATGGCAAGGTAGTTTCATTTGATGCCGCTACCGGGGCGGTTAACTGGGAATCGCGGGTTGCTCTGGCGAAGGGCAATTCGGAAATTGAACGGCTGGTTGATATCGAGGGTGAGTTACTGTTGGATAACAACGTACTCTATGCCGTGAGTTATCAAGGGAAGTTGACGGCGATGGACCCAAACAACGGTCGTACGCTGTGGTCCAGGGATGCTTCCAGTGTCACCGGTCTGGATGATGGTTTTGGCAATATTTATGTGTCGGGTGTGGATGGCAGCGTAACCGCTTTTTTCAAAAACGGCCAGGGAGTACGCTGGGCGCAAACGATTTTAGCCAGGCGGGAGCTGACTGGCCCCAAGGTTCTGGGTAGTCAAGTGGTGGTCGGTGATTTTGAAGGTTACCTGCATGCCCTGTCACAGGTAGATGGCCATATGGTCGCCAGAGTTCAATTGGACTCTGACGGTATTCAATCGACAATGCTGGTGAAAGGCGATCTGTTAATTGTTTATGGTAACAGTGGCAAGCTTCAGGTCTACAGGCTGGAAGACAAGCGCTAGGCGAATAATTTCATTTCTTTGAAGGAATAATATGATTCCGGTAATTGCCCTGGTCGGGCGACCCAATGTTGGCAAGTCAACATTATTTAATCGCCTCACCAAAACGCGCGATGCACTGGTTGCTAATTTTCCAGGGCTAACTCGTGACCGGCAATATGGCGAGGCTAATTTCGAGAATCATCATTTTATTGCTATCGATACCGGCGGTATTACCGGTGACGAAGATGGCATTGATGCGGCTATGGCGCAGCAATCCTTGCAAGCCATCGATGAAGCGGATGCTGTTATTTTCATGTTCGATGCTCGCGATGGACTGACCGCCACCGATGAATCGCTGCACCGTCATTTACGCCAGACACAAAAGCCGGTGTTTTATGTTGCCAATAAGATCGATGGCGTCGACCCGAATGTGGCGATGGCTGATTTTTATCAGCTGGGTATAAAACAGCTTTACCCGTTAACCGCGACCCATGGCAAGGGTGTCAGGCAATTGCTAGTCGATGTTTTCGATTCATTTCCGGAGACGGAGATCGGGGAGGGTAGCAAAGCCAGGGGCACTAAAATAGCGATCATTGGGCGTCCTAATGTGGGTAAGTCTACCCTGGTTAATCGTCTGTTGGGCGAGGATCGAGTCATTGTTTTTGATCAGCCGGGCACTACCCGCGATAGCATTTATATTGATTATGAGCGAGAGGATAAGGCCTATACACTGATTGACACCGCCGGGGTAAGGCGCAGGAAAAACGTCAGGGAAGTGGTAGAGAAGTTTTCCATCGTTAAATCGCTGAAGGCGATAGATGATGCCAATGTGGTGGTATTGGTGATGGATGCCCGTGAGGGTGTGGTGGACCAGGATTTACATTTGCTGGGTTATGCCATCGATGCGGGGCGGGGTCTGGTGATCGCTGTTAATAAATGGGATGGTTTGGAAGCTGATTACAAACAGCGCATTAAAGATGAACTCGATCGGCGTCTGAAATTTATTGATTTTGCTACCATCCACTTTATTTCTGCCTTGCATGGCACCGGGGTAGGCCACCTCTATGAATCGGTGGACAACGCCTATCAGTCATCGATGGAGAAATTCCAGACGCATCGCTTAACCCAGATTCTCGAGGGTGCTGTGTACGACCACGCACCACCCATGATCAACAGTCGCCGAGTCAAATTGCGCTATGCCCACGCCGGCGGTTCCAATCCGCCGATTATTGTAATCCACGGTAACCAGACCAATAAAGTTCCGGACAGTTATAAGCGCTATTTGGAAAAGGTCTTTCGTCGTGAGCTGGATTTAGTGGGGACGCCGATTCGTATTGCCTTCAAATCCAGTGAAAACCCCTATGCCGACAAGCGCAATAAATTGACCAAACGCCAGGTTGATAGAAAACGGCGAATGATGAAGCACGTTAAAAAGAAAAAGAAGAAATAGTGGTTAAGCGATCCGCGCTATTGATAAAATAGCACACCGTTAATCACCGATTAGCCTGTTGTGGACAATCCCGATCTTGATTCCAAGCTGCATATCCAGCAGTTTATTGAAGCCTTCTATGCAAAAATACTTGCTGACCGGGTACTTGCACCTATTTTTCTCGATGTGGCCGAAATAGACCTCGATAAGCATCTGCCGCTGATTCGTCGTTACTGGGAGAAATTACTGCTTGGCGACGATGATTATAACCGTCACACGATGAATATTCACCGCGCCTTGCACGGTCAACGTGAGCTGCGCAAGGAAGACTTTGATCGTTGGTTGTCATTGTTTTGCGACAGCCTGGACGAGGCTTATACGGGTCCCCGCGCCGATCGCGCCAGACAGGTAGCAACAGCCATCGCCGCTAATATGCAGCGCAGTCTTAACCGCCGCTGATTTCCCCTTATAACTTTTTGAAATAGCCATTTGAGCGCGTTGGAAAACTACTTGGCAGATTGAATCATTGCCGCTAGCGTAGCACTTTTGCCTGAATATAATTAATGGATAAAACAATAACAAGAGAGAGTCTAATGATTAGTTGTGAAACGCTTGAAACGATGCCCGGCTGTCAACGGGTCACCATTCAGCTGCCAGAGCATTTTGACTATCGTTCTATCCATACTTTTCGCCAGCTGTACCAGCGGGCATTATCCGCTGAGGAGGAGGTGGTGGTAGATATGGCATTTACTCGTTATCTGGATAGTTCAGGTATTGCCTTACTACTGTGTCTACACCAATGGCTGAAACATCCCGCTGGCACGGTTAAAATTAACCATTGCCGAGCCGATTTACGCCAGATACTCAAGCTGGGCCGATGTGAAAATAAATTCCTGTTCGGTTAAAGCTGTTCGATTAAAAAAGGGCCAATCGTTTTTCTATGCCAGTGATCACTGGCAGATTTCCCTCAAGCCGCTATAGTGATGAAGTCAATACATCGGGAGTATAATCATGCTGGAATTTGATGATAAGGATACACGACTCAGTGTTCAATTAGCCGATACTGAGGCGGCCATCCTGCAGGCTGCAGCGCAGATTTATTCAGCGCTTATTGTCAGCGGTAAAGCTGATCAGGGCAAAGAAAAAGAGTGTATGAAAAAAGCCATTCAGCAGGCTATGCTGATGGCCACTACCATCGACGACGGGATTAAAGCGGAAGGGGAATTCTAACTCTTCAGCGCTATTTATCAGTAAAATCTTCCATGTGAACACCCTGTTAATCAAATTTGTCAAAGATATTGGGACATTTAGCCATTGAG
Organism: Spongiibacteraceae bacterium; assembly: GCA_030621845.1. Taxonomy (GTDB): domain Bacteria; phylum Pseudomonadota; class Gammaproteobacteria; order Pseudomonadales; family Dasaniaceae; genus JAUXHA01. The sequence continues at coordinate 2,137 of JAUXHA010000077.1, read as the reverse complement.
TTAGATGGCTGTCTCAGCAATACTTCCCCAGTTACTTCTGCCTGCTATATAAGCTACTGAATACTTATTACTAAATGGTAATAGCATCAATGGCTTGGAGTTGGTAAAAAGGCTTACCAGAATTCCCTGTAAGGGGGTCGAGAGATGGATTTGAAGTGATTACTTTGGATTCATTCTCGACCCTTTTTCGTATTGAACAATTTTTACGTTGGAAGGAGATATGCTATGTCAGCAGAACCTGAGATGTTAAGCCAGCCTTTTGAGCTTGGTTTTACTTACACCCGCTCTACCGGCCCCATAGTAGGTCGTTTTCTCACCGAGTTACGTGATCGCAAAATTGTCGGCATTAAAGGGACAGATGGCCGGGTTATTGTCCCCGCTGTAGAGTACGATCCGGTCAGCGCGGAGGCCCTGGGCGAATTCATTGATGTGGGCCAGACGGGTGTTGTCAAAACCTGGTGCTGGGTAAAAGAACCTCGGCATCATCACCTGATCAAAAAACCCTTTGCCTGGGCGCTAATCCAGCTAGAGGGTGCGGATACGCCTATGTTGCATATGGTTGACGCAGGCGATGAAGCCAATATGACCACCGGGATGGCGGTGAAGGTACGCTGGGCCGATGAGCCCCGTGGGCATATCACCGATATTGCCTGTTTTGAGCCGGTATCAGGGGGAGAGTGACTATGAGTGAAGAAAGAGAAATGATTACCGGGATGGAAGCGCCGATTTACTTGCAATACAATTTTACTGCAGGCAGCGCTTCCACCCGTTTCCTGGCTCAAATCAAGCAGGGTAAAATTGTCGGGCAGCGCTGTCCTTGCTGTAAAAATGTCTATGTGCCGCCCCGTGGTTCTTGTGCTGCCTGCGGTGTGGCAACAACAGAAGAGGTCACGGTGAAGGATAAAGCCACCGTACAATCGTTTACCATTGTCTATATTCCTATCCCCAATAATCCGATTAAACCGCCTTACATTATTGCCAACCTGGTGGCTGATGGTGCTAATAATTCCTTTATTCATCTGATGAGTGAATGTGTTAACGAAGAGGTGCATATCGGCCAGCGGGTAAAGGCGGTGTGGAAACCTGAACAAGAGTGGGACTACGCCATGGATAATATTAAATACTGGGCACCCATTGATGAGCCCGATGTGCCGGTGGATCAAATCGGCAAAACCATAGGGGGGCAGTAACATGAAAGAGGTAGCGATTATTTCCTTCGCCCAATCTGACTGTGTTCGTGATGCCGGTGCCGCCAATGAGGTGGAATTAATCATGCCGGTGGTGCAGAAAGTTCTGGCCGATGCTGGCATGAACAGCGTACAGGATGTCGGTTTTACCTGCTCGGGTAGTTGCGACTATCAGCAGGGTGCGGCTTTTGCCTTTGTTATGGGGCTTGACGCTTTGGGTGCCGTACCACCGATAAAGGAATCCCATGTTGAGATGGATGCGGCCTGGGCGCTCTATGAGTCCTGGTTGAAAATCCAGATGGGGCATGCAGATAGCGCCCTGATTTATGGTTTTGGCCAATCTTCCCCGGGAGAGTTACCCTCAGTGCTGTCTTTACAGTTGGATCCTTACTACCTGGCTCCGTTGTGGGTCGATGCGGTGAGTCTGGCCGCGATGCAGGCACAGGCGATGCTGGATGCGGGGACGATCACTGAAGTTGAGATGGCTGATGTGGTAGCGCGTTCCAGAAGCAACGCAAAAACCAATCCTCATGCGCAACTGAGCGGTGACTATTCTCCGGAGCAGTTATTGGCGGAGCCGACCTGGGTGTCGCCCCTGCGCAAGCATGATTGCTGTCCAATTTCCGATGGCGCGTCTGCCATGGTGATTTGCACCGTCGAAAAAGCAAAGCAATTGGGTAAACCCTATGCGCTGATTAAAGGTATCGATCACCGTATTGAGACGCACCACTTAGGTTTGCGCGACCTGACCGTGTCCAGCTCGACACAACTTGCTGGCGAAAAGGCCGGTGTCAGCGATGCGCCAATAGACGTCGCTGAGTTGTATGCGCCTTTTAGCCATCAGGAAATCCTGATCAAACAGGCGCTGGGTCTGGACGACAGCGTTGATATTAATCCTTCGGGTGGCGTGTTAGCCGGACACCTGATGATGGCCTCGGGCCTCTCTCGTA
>JAUXHA010000007.1 GCA_030621845.1 Spongiibacteraceae bacterium | reverse complement strand
GAAAGGTACGCCGAACACAGCGTGAGGTCACATGGTAATAGGGGGTTTCATCAAGACAAACAAGCTCCTTCCGTGGGCGCGTCATCGTTAAATCCTTTTAGCGATTGAGTGATTGCTATGTTAATGGCTGAATGAATATACTGTCAATGGTGAGTGCCTGTCCCCGGTCACTCTTGTCCCCGGTCACTGCCCAAGTCACAAAAAGGACCTCAAAATGAACAACGAGAGCTTCGACGGCGAAAAAGAAGGCCAGGTCTCCGTCTGGTTTTCAGTTCATCCCTATAAAGATGTTCCCGACAGTTATTTTGATGAAAACGAGCAGGGGCTCTGTGCCTGGGCCAGGCATTTTAAGATGGGGGTTTATGACCACGACTGTCTGGAAACCAATGGCGCGGAGAGAGGCGATGTAGCGGTTGATGTCGCAGTGGGACAGTGTTCGTACTCTCGCTCCTTTGTCGACAAGGTAGTGCACAAGATCAATAAAATGGGTGCTGAAAATGTCACCTGGGTGATTTTGTTATTTGATTATGAATACCGGCCCAAGAAGACCAAGGTCTATAAGGATGAGTATGTGCAGTTTGTGGGGGCCTACCCTTATGACATGGAAGCCGGAAGTCTTTATGAGGTTGATTAATTAATTCCAATCTCTTAGCGGCTTAGCTCCCGGTCAATGGTGAGTGCCAGTCCCCGGTCACATTTCTTTATTTGTCCAACCCTTCGACCAGTTCACTGCTGTGATTGAAGTTCCTGAAGGCTTCCGGGCAGTCGCTAAAATCCACGCTCACCGCATTTAATTGACCATACCAGCCATTGATACTGCGCCCGCCCTGATTAAGATAGGCGGTCAGCCCGGGCAACACGGTGCTTCGAAGTAGCACCGGTAAATACTGCTCCCTGTTGCCGTCCCAGGGGTAGCATAAATCGGCGTGGCTGGACTGCAGGGTTTCGAGTAGGCGTGAAAGTAAATCCATTGGCAGTTGCGGCGTGTCGCAGGCGCAAACCAGGTTGAGGCGGGTGTTGCTAATGGTCAACGCCGCCTGTATGCCCGCCAGCGGCCCCTGATAGTCGGGCATAAGATCTTCGCACAGGGTCGCGGGTAATTTTCGGTATTGCTGCTGGTTGCGATTGCAATTGATAATGACCGCATCGAGCTGCGGTGCTATGCGCTTCAGGGTATGCTCAATCAGTGTTTTACCGCGCCATACTAACAGGCCTTTATCGCGCATCCCCATACGGCGTCCCTGGCCGCCTGCGAGAATAATTGCGTTAATTGGGTGTACCATAATAGCAATTGATTTAGTTACAATGATTGCCAAGTATAAATGCTGGCCGCCTTGAGCACAGCCGTTAAATAAGATGAATAATGACTGATAGTCCGCTTTCAATCTCTCGCCTGCTCAGTGATGAGGGGCCGTTTCAGCTCCATCTCAAGGGTTTTCGAGCGCGTCCCGGTCAGCAAAAGATGGCGCTGGCGATTGCCGGTGCGCTCAGGAATAACCATTCACTGGCGCTGGAAGTGGCTTCCGGGGCGGGTAAAACCCTGGCTTACCTGGTGGCGGCTATCGACTCAAACAGCCGGACGATTATTTCAACGGCCAGTCACCAATTACAGCGGCAGCTTTACCGTGGTGATATTCCATTGGTACAAAAAGCCCTGGGCAGTCAAAAGCAGGTTGTCCAGTTAAAAGGGCGTAGCAATTATCTATGTCCCTACTACCTCAATAAACACTTACACGAAGCATCGGGTGAAATGAAGTCTCGCTTGTCATTGCTCTCGCGCCAGTATGCCGCGACCGGGTAGGGCGATTTAAGTCACTATACGATTGAGGATAACCGCTTGCGGTATGCGGTGACGGCCAGCGCCGAGGAGTGTTTGGGCGCGGCGTGTCCCGATTACCAGCATTGCCCCTGGATCCATGCCCGAAAACGCAGTCAGCAGGCCGATATTGTTATCGTTAATCACAGTTTATTACTGAGTGATAAAACGCTGTTTCATTCGGCCGATGCCACGCTGGCAACAAGAGCGGAAACGGTGATTGTGGATGAGGCTCACCGTTTGGTGGATTTTGCTCGTCATCACGGGGTTCAGGTCAATAGCTGGCAATTGTCAGCATTTTGCCGCGATGCACTGGCCAGCCTCGCTGACGATGCCCCTGAGCAGGCACAACTGTGTGATTACCTTGCTGCTTTTTTACGGTTGCTGTCGCGGCTCAAACAGAGCGAAGCGCCGTCGACAGCGTATGTGGCCGAGCAGCACCTGTCGATACAGCGGGTACTGGTTCAATGGTGCCAACCGCTGGTGGATACCCTGCGGCGTTTTGCCCAGCGTTCTGCGGCGCTGAACGCCCTGTCGATTCGATCGCAACAACTGCTGAAAACGCTGCGGGATATTGGTGATGGCAGCGGTCTGTGCTGGTTTGAAACGCGGCACAAGGGCTTTGTTTTACAGTCGGTACCAGTGAGTTTATCAAACCATATACGGCAGCTGTGTGATGCTTCGGCAGCTAACTGGATTTTCACTTCGGCGACGCTGGCGATTGCCGGTAATCCCGAACGTTTTTTAACTGGCATCGGCCTGCCGGAAATTGAGTTTAAGCGAATTGAAAGTGATATTGATTACGCCGCCAATGCGCTATTGTACACGCCCGTACTCAGGGGCGAACCGGGGGATAACGGCTATAGCGAGCAGCTGGTTGAACAGTTGCTGTTGTTGTTAGGGGAGATACCTGGCAGGGCGCTGTTGCTTTTTAGCAGTCACCGCGCCTTGCAACAGGTCGCACAGTTGCTGGGGCAGCATCAGCAGCTTGATTGTTTTGTCCAGGGCAGCATGGAGAATCATCGCTTAATTAACTGCTTTAAAAGCTCACCGGGCGGTGTATTACTGGCGACTGGTAGTTTTTGGGAGGGACTGGATCTGGCCGATACGGCGCTAGCCTGTGTGTTTATTGATAAACTGCCCTTTGCCTCGCCAGGTGATCCGCGGTTGGCTTTTCATGCCAATTACCTGGCCGGGATGGGGGTCGATGCCTTCCAGCAGGAACAGTTGCCGGCGGCGGTGATTCGCCTGCGACAGGGTTGCGGTCGTTTGCTGCGGCGCCTGGACGACAGGGGGGTTATAATGCTGGCCGACCCGCGTTTGCATAGCCGGGATTACGCTGAATTATTTATTCGCAGCTTGCCCGCGATGCAGCAGGTAAGGGAGATCGACGAAGTGAAAGCTTTTTTTCAACAACACGTACCGGCACGATGAAATTACTGGCGATTGACAGTTCCACCGAGGCCTGTTCGGTTGCAGTCTCGCAGCAAGGTGAGGTGCTGGAGCGCTACCAGTTGGCACCGCGTGAACATACGCAAAAGTTATTGCCGATGGTCGATCAGCTACTATCAGAGGCGGGCTTGTCACTGCAGCAGCTGGACGCGATTGCATTTGCGCGCGGCCCCGGTTCTTTTACCGGTTTACGGGTTTGCCTCAGTGTGGTGCAGGGTTTGGCCTATGGTGCCGAGCTGCCGGTGGTGGCGGTTTCCTCATTGGCGGCACTGGCACAGACCGGTTTTGATCGGCAACAAAATGCTGAACATAACACCCTGGTCGCGGCACTGGATGCGAGAATGAATGAAGTGTATTGGGCCGCCTACCAGCGTGTGAATGGTTTGGCGGTGGCGATCACTGAGGAGAAGTTAAGCGCACCGGAATTGCTGTCTATTAGTGAGCTGGAAGCGACGGGGAAGGTGTTATTGCTCGGGCCAGGTTTTGTCTACAGCGAACGAATGTCGCTGCCAGGTAACAGCAAGGTAGAGACCGATATCCTGCCCCATGCCGCGGCGGTGGCGCGGCTGGGTGTAGCATTATTCCAGGCTGGGGAATACGGCCCGGCTGACCAGGCTGTACCGATCTATTTGCGCGATGAAATTACCTGGAAAAAAACCGGCGCACAATAAGCTATTGTTACTACAGAGGTTGACCATGCACAGTTTAGCGGACTTCAATACGGATTTACTGGATTTCCTGGCGAAATCCCCAACACCTTTTCACGCTGTGGCTGAAATGGAGAAGCGCTTGTCAGGGGCCGGTTTTAGTCGCCTCTATGAAGCGGATGAGTGGCAGTTGGGGCAGGGTGATGGGCGCTACTATGTGATCCGCAATGATTCCTCTATCGTGGCGTTTACCCGCTCACAGGAGAATCCTGTAACCTCCGGTTTTCGCATGGTGGGTGCGCATACCGACAGTCCCTGCCTGAAAGTAAAACCGCAGCCGGAAATCAATAGCCAGGGTTATTTCCAATTGGGGGTTGAAGTCTATGGGGGCGCTTTGCTCAACCCCTGGTTTGATCGCGATTTATCGCTGGCCGGGCGAGTCAGTTTCAAGGACCAGCAGGGCAGGCTGAAGAGCCGCCTGATTGACTACCAGCGCCCTATCGCGGTGATTCCCAGCCTGGCTATTCACCTCGATAAGGAGGCGAACAGCAAACGCGAGATCAACCGCCAAAAACATATTCCGCCCATTTTGTTACGCAATGATGATCAGCAGCCGGATTTTCGCCAGTTGTTATTGGCCCGCCTGCTGGAGCAGCACAGTGATTGTGAGGCCAGCCAGGTGCTGGATTACGAGCTGAGTTTTTATGATACCCAGTTGCCGGCGGTGGTCGGTTTTAACCGCGAGTTTATTGCCTCTGCCCGGTTGGATAATTTACTTTCCTGCTATGTTGGCCTGCAGGCGCTATTGGCTCAGCAGGGGCAGAATTGCTTGCTGGTCTGCAATGACCACGAAGAAGTGGGTAGCGCTTCAGCGGCGGGAGCCCAGGGGCCGATGCTGAAATCGGTGTTGCAGCGGATAAGCGGTGACGCCAGTAATTTTGCCCGGATGATTGATGCCTCGCTGTTTATCTCTGCGGATAATGCCCATGGAGTTCATCCCAATTACGCGGACCGGCACGATGGCAATCACGGCCCGCGCTTAAATGCCGGACCGGTGATTAAAATTAATGCCAACCAGCGCTATGCCACCAACAGTGAAACGGCAGCGCTTTTCAGGCATTGTTGTGAATTGGCAAAGACGCCGGTACAGAGTTTTGTGGTCCGTACTGATATGGGCTGTGGCAGTACCATCGGCCCGATTACCGCCACTGAGCTTGGGGTGAAAAGCATCGATATTGGCGTGCCTACCTTTGCCATGCATTCGATCAGGGAGCTGGCAGGCAGTGACGATGCCTATGCCCTGTTCAAGGTACTAAAAGTATTCAATCAATTGGCCACGCTGGTATCGAGCTGAGTGCCAGCAAGCGCTGTGACCTACTGACCAGTAAATTCTGCTTTGCGTTTTTCCATAAACGCGGTCACGCCTTCCTTGCCATCATCGGTACTGGCCATGGCGGCGATATAGCGGGCTTCGTGTTCCATCTGGGTTTCCAGGCCATTGCCAAAACTGCCCTGTAATAATTTTTTTACCACACCGTGAGCCCGAGTGGGGCCGCTGGCCAGTTTTACCGCCAGTTCGGCGGCGACTTGTTGCAAGTCATCATCGGCAACGACGCGAGTGATAACACCCCATGCCATGGCTTCCTCTGCGCTTAAGCGACGATTGGTGAGCATTAATTCCTGGGTTTTGCGCAGGCCAATTAAGCGTGGCAGAAAGTAGCTGGAGCTGCCATCGGGACTAAGGCCGGCGGCAGTATACGCCATGGTAAATTTAGCCGATTCGGCGGCCAGCACCAGGTCGCCGGAAACCGCCAGGCTAAAACCTGCGCCGGCGGCAACACCATTGACGGCGATAATAACCGGGGCATCCATCCTCGCCAGGCGACCAATGGCCGCGTGCAGGTAGGTAGTGAGCTCCTTGAGCCTGGCACTGATGCCATCGCCAAAGGCGGCGAAGCTTTTCAGGTCACCACCGGCACAGAACATTTTACCGTTGCCAGTAATCAGTACGCAGCGCACCGCCGAATCTTCATCGCAGTGGATGGCCGCCTGTAATAATTCCTGTGCCATGGCCAAATTGATGCCATTGGCAGCATCGGGACGGTTCAGGGTGATTTTTGCAACACCGCCTGACTGTTCAAGGATAATGTTTTCAAACTCGGCCATAATACTGTCCTGTGTTGACCCCCAAGTGTGTAACGCGGGTCGCGGCAATGGGAAAAACGTGGAGCTTAGAGCAGGGCGTCAACAGCGTCAACCTGCTTGAGCTAACGGGAGTGAAATGAGAATTTTATTGTTATCCGCCTACGATGCGGCCAGTCACCAGCGCTGGCACCAGGGCTTGCTGGCAGCACTGCCGGCGCATCAATGGCAAGTACTGACGCTGTCGCCACGTTTTTTTAACTGGCGTATACGCGGTAACAGTCTGTACTGGGCCTTTGCCGAGCGCCAGATACTCGATCAGGGCTTTGATCTCATCCTTGCTACCTCGATGGTCGATTTGGCGACATTGAAGGGTTTGGTGCCCTCTTTGGCGCTGACCCCGGCGATTGTTTACTTTCATGAAAACCAGTTTGCTTACCCCGCTAACAATCGCCAACATCCCGGGCTGGAACCACAGATGGTCAACCTCTACTCGGCGTTGGCAGCAGACAGCATCGTGTTTAACAGCGATTACAATCGGCAGAGCTTTATTGCGGGGGTGGCTCAGCTGTTAAAGAAACTACCCGATGCCGTGCCGGCGGGCATTGAGCAGACATTATTACAACGCAGCCTGTCAATCCCGGTACCGCTGGAAGCTGATTGCTACCGCCAGCACCAGCCCCGGCTGGACAGTCCATTACACATTGTCTGGAATCATCGCTGGGAGTATGACAAGGGCCCCGATCGTTTACTGGCGCTGATTCAGGGGCTGGTAGAGAAAAACATCGACTGTGCTTTTTCAATACTCGGTGAGCGTTTCCGGCGTGTGCCCGGCGAGTTCGAACAGATAAAATCCTTGCTGATGGCAACTAATAGCGTGTCCCTGAAGCACTGGGGTTTTGTACCGGAGTTAAGTGATTACCGGCAACTCCTCGCCACCGCCGATGTGGTGTTATCGACGGCATTACACGATTTTCAGGGGCTGTCAGTAATGGAGGCGGTGGCCGCCGGTTGCCTGCCGCTGGTGCCTGACCGGCTTTGCTACCGCCAGTGGTTTCCAGCAGCCAGTTGTTATCCGTCGTTTCCCGCTGCCGTGGACAAGGAGGTTAAGGGCGTGCTTGGGCAACTGATCTATTTAGCGGCAGGAAAAAAAGCGGCGGCGCTGCCTCTGGCACCCTCAGTCACGGACTGGTCGTGGCTGGTGCTTGGCCAGCAGTACCAGCGCCTGCTGAGTGATGTGGTAGCGCAGGCTGGCAGTCTGTATGATAGACGACCTCAATAACACGGCAATGACTCGGGACAAACAACGGCAATGGCAAAAGAACGCGTTCTCACCGGTATCACTACAACAGGTACCCCACACCTTGGCAATTACGTCGGGGCTATTCGTCCCGCGATCGAGGCGAGCAGGAATCCGGCGCTGGATTCATTTTTTTTCCTCGCAGATTATCATGCGCTGATTAAATGCCACGACCCGAAACTGGTGCAGCAGTCCACCCGGGAAATCGCCGCCACCTGGTTGGCGCTGGGGCTGGATACGGATAACACCACGTTTTATCGGCAATCCGATGTGCCTGAAATTATGGAGCTGTGTTGGGTGCTGACCTGTTTGACGGCCAAGGGCTTGATGAACCGCGCCCATGCTTATAAGGCAGCGGTGCAGGCCAATGAACAGGCAGGAGAGGATGCGGATAAGGGCATTATGATGGGCTTGTTCAGTTATCCGGTATTAATGGCGGCTGATATCCTGATGTTTAACGGCAAGCGCATTCCGGTGGGCAAGGACCAGATCCAGCATGTTGAAATGGCCAGGGATATCGCGCAGAAGTTTAACCATACCTTTAAAACATCCTTATTCGATATGCCCGAGGCGGTGGTGGATGACACTGTGGCGGTGCTGGGCGGTCTGGACGGGCGCAAAATGAGCAAGAGTTATAACAATACCATCCCGCTTTTTAGTACAGAGAAAAAGCTGCAAAAAAATATTAACAAAATTAAAACCAATTTACTGGAACCCGGTGACGCCAAAAATACGGATGACTCTACGGTCTTCGAAATCTGGCAGGCTTTTGCCAGCCCCGAGCAGGTGGTTTATATGCGTGAACAGTATGCCCAGGGCATTGGCTGGGGGCAGGCGAAAAAAGAATTGGCCGCGTTGATTAATGATGAGATCGGCCAGGCTCGGCTGCGTTACGATGAGCTGATGCTGAATGGCGATTTTATTGAACAGGAATTGCAAAAAGGGGCGGCCAAAGCCAGGGGCTATGCCGCTGAACTGTTAAGCAAGGTGCGTGAAGCGGTAGGTATTATCCCGATCGCCAAGTAATAAACGACCAGACAAGGAGCTATATATGACCGCTGTTGCTGAATTCCCCGAACTGAGTTGCTATTTACTGCCCGGGCATACCACCACACCCGCCGATGCTATTGAAGAGGCGAAGCAGGCCGAGGCCATGGGTTTGGGAAAAGTCTGGCTGTCGGAGCGCTTTGATGTAAAAGATGCCGGGGTTATTTGCTCGGCGGCACTGGCGGTTACCAATTCTATTCATGTTGCCACCGCCGGTACCAATATCCATACGCGTCACCCGCTGGTACTGGCTACCCTGTGCAGTTCCCTGCATCATTTATCCGCCGGCCGTTTCGAGTTAGGCCTGGCGCGCGGTGTGGGGATTCGCAATCAGCTTATGGGCCTGGAGAATGTTAGCAATAAGCAATTGCAGGAGGGCGTGGAACTACTCCGTAAACTCTGGCATGGCGAAAAAATCATGGCCTATGAGGGCAGTATGGGCACGCTGCCCTATCTCAGCATGGGCGACTGGATGGACGCCGATATTCCCATTCATTTTGTCGGCTTTGGGCCGAAAAGCCTGCGCTTCGCCGGTCGACACTTTGATGGTGTACACCTGCATACTTTTATCACCGATCACGGCTTACGCCGCGCCAAAGCCCTGGTGCAAGAGGGGGCGGAACAGGCTGGCCGCAATCCGGACGAAGTCAAACTCTGGTCGGTGCTGGCAACGGTACCGGAGCCCAACCGTGAAAATCATTTACGCAAGCTGGTGGCTCGTATGGCAACCTATATGCAGGCGCCCGGTTATGTAGAAAGACTGATCGAGTTGAATGAGTGGGACGCTGAAGTGCTTAGTGCTTTTCGTGCCAGTGAGCGGGTGTCGTCAATTGCCGGGGGTATAGACAGTGTGGCGACACTGGAACAATTGGAACAAATCAGCGAGTTGATTCCCGAGGCATGGTTGCCCGCTGCCACCGGCAGTGCCGAAGACTGTGCGCGAGCGTGGAAAAATCAATTTGACCAGGGCGCTGATGGCCTGGTCATCCACGGTTCGACCCCGAGTGAATTTGCGCCGGTACTGGACGCTTACCGGGCTATTCGTTAGGCGATAACGATAATAACTTTTTCCGCTGTTGAGCTGCCGTTTGGGTGACGAGCTGCTCCGGGTGTTTATTTCCGGGGCACGTCGTAAACCCATCCCTGGGGGCTCGACTTCAGCATCCCTGCTGAAGACGGCCCCGGAAATAAATACCCGAAGCAGCTCTTGGTATTAGCGCCGGTTTACTTAAGTAATAGACTATTAAAAATAGTGGTTTTCGGGGGGCATAGTTTTGGGGGTGAGCTGTCTTGCTCTCTTTGGTGCAGTGGCGGCAGCCGGCTTATTCTCAGTGCAAGAAACTTTATGAGCGGCAAAAAAAAGGCCACCTCAGTGAGGTGGCCAGCTTTGGCATACTACAGGGGAGAGCAGAGCTAAAGCAAAAACATACATATCTTTCGGAGACACTTTCACTATAGTCAGGGTTTTGTGCGCGGGCACGGCGAATACGTCTGTCTGTGAAATAGTTCACAGACTTTTGCCTGTTTTGGCTTTAGCTATCGCTTGAAAACGGTATTTTTTGGCAGTTAGACGTTGATTTCGGGTGTGTATTGATAGTGTCTGGGTGCGCCTGGTCGCGCTCGCCTAGAAGCTAAAGCTGATATCGGCATACAGCGATCGCGGCTCACCGACGAAGTAGCGGTCGCCATTGCGGCTGCTGTAGTCCGCGCGTTCGGCATAATCAATATCGCCCAGGTTGGTCACCCTGAGCCCGGCGCTGATTGACGGTGTCAGGGTCTGTCGCAGTCTCAGGTTCCAAAGCTGGTGGCCCTGGTAGCGCTGTTGATTGTCGATATCGGTGAAATACTTACCCATGTAGACCCATTGCAATTCCACTGTCGTTGCTGGTAGCGGTGTCCAGCTCAATTGAGCGGAGCCCATATTGTGCGGTGCGGTATCGATATCATTGCCGCTGATGTCGAATTCAGCGCCTAGCGCACTGACATTTTTTCGGTACTCATGGTGGGCGTGGGTGCCGCGCAGATAGACTTGCCACTGTTCGCTGATCTGCCAGCCAAGGTCATATTCGATACCGTAATGACGGGTTTTACCGTTGTCCAGGTTGAGCCGATCCGAGGACTGGAAAATGACATGGTCTTTTTCCATGTAAAAACCGACCAGGCCGTAGCTGAGAGTTTGCGTTGCCCCCCTCAGCCCGACATCGATACTGTCCAGTTGCTCGGAATCGAGTTGAGCCAGTTGTTGCCCCGCTTGCAGTCGGTAGAGTTCGGTGGCCTGCGGTGCGCGAAAACCATGGCTCATGTTCCCGGTCAGGGTCAGGAAGGGCGTAAGCTCCTGCACCAGACCGAGGTTGAATGACCAGTCGCCAAAGTCATCGTGACGATCATCGGGGCGTGAATAACGACAACCGCCAGGGCAGGGCGTGCCGTCATCGGCGCTGTTACCAGAGATCATCTGGTTGTTATAGTCGTAATGCAGGTATTCGTAGCGCGCCCCGGCATTGATGCGGCTGTTATCGCCCAGGGCATACTCGACGCGACTGAAGGCGGCCAGCAAGCCGGCGTAAACCTGGTAATCGTATTGCTTTCCCTGGGGAAAGGCATCTGAAAATGTTACCGAATCCCGCTGCGTTTGCTTTAACCAGCCATCGGTGTACTCGCCATCGATGCCACTGGATAACAGCAACTGGTCTGAAAACCGGTATTGATAATTACTCTGTACACCCAGGCCATTTTGGCCGTTTTTTTCCACCGGCGTTCCGGGCAGAAAGTGCATTAAAAAATCCATCTCAGTGCGGCGGACATAGGGGGTGATGATCAGGCTTGATCGATGATTTAATGCCAGCAGGATATGGCTTTGCAGGCGTGCGGATTGACTGTCACGGTAGGCATCCGGATCAGGGTTTTCTTTTTTACGGTCACTGTCCTTGTAGGCTTTTTTACCGTAGAGATAACCCGCGGTGTCCTGGTCGAGGTTGCTGACGTTAAGCAGGGTACTCACGGTGATATCAGTACCGGAATAATCGTGGCGGAAGGTGAGTTTCTGCTGGTCAAAACCGGCGCTGTCTTTATAGCCGCCATCATGTGCCGCGTTAATACTTATGCGGTAAGCCTGGGCGTCGACAGTGTTGCTGTTACTGAACAGCAGACGGCCATAGCGGTGGGGGCCACCTTCCAGACTGAGGGTGTTTTCCTGCTCTGCGCTGGGGGCCAGTGAGCGGACATTGATAACACCGTGCAGTGCGTTGGATCCATGGAATTCATTGCCGGGGCCGCGCAGTACTTCAATGCTGCCGGCTTGCTCAGTGTTAATATCGAACAGTTCGTTAACATTGCAAAAGCCGGTGCCACGGGTTTGTACGCCGTCTTCAGCAATATAAAAAGCACCGCAGCTACCGGCACCGGTTAATACCGGGGAGCGTATCGCGGTGAGATGCTCCTGGCCATTACCCCGGCTGATCCAGACCCCGGGTACACTGACCAGTAATTCACTGATATGGACATGCCTCACCAGTTCCAGCTCCTCGCGGGGCACCACGGAGAGGCTGTTGGGTAGTTGCGTGATCGGCTGCTCGCTACGGGAGGCGGTAACCGTCAGTGTCTCAAGTGGCGCGGCACTGAGCGGGTGGCTGCAAAGCAATAACAGTGCGGCGAACAGGCGTTGCTTGAGGTCCATGAAAGAGCCGGTAAAGAAAGTCAGGCAGCGAAGTATAGCTAACGACGCGGTTTAGGAAATCAATATAATATCAACGGGCGGCATCCGCCATCCCCCGTGTGATTCATTGCTTATTATGCTACCGTTGGCCAGTAAATACTGGTAGATAGCCAAGTTCGTACTACGCTTGAAAGCTCACATAGTCATTATAACCACAATGGTGTCGATCTCATGCCAGCAAAAGCTACAATTCTTAGTATTAGCCCCAACCTCAATAACCTCCAGCCTCTGGTCGATAGCTTGCAGGAGGAATTCAACTTCATCCATGCCGGTGATGTTAGCCAGGCGAAAAGCTGTGACAATAGCGAGCTTGGGTTAATTCTACTGGAGTCAGGGACTGCGGGGCTGGATGCCTTTGAGGCCTGTGAACAGCTCAGGTCGACCATTTTATTGCGCTCGGTGCCGATTGTTTTTTTAGCGGAGTTGCCGGCGGCTGATGATGAGTCCAGGGCGCTGGATTTAGGCGCGGCGGATTTTATCAATAACAGCTTTTCACTCTCATTGATTAAAGCGCGAATCAGGTCCCAGCTCGAACTCAAACACAAGACCGACTTGCTTACAGAAATCGCCTTGTTAGATGGCTTAACCTGTCTGCCGAATCGCCAGCGCTTTGAAGAAACCCTGGAAGTGGAATGGCGGCGCAACCTCCGCGAATTTAATGATTTGTCGGTGTTGTTAATCAATGTCGATAGCTTTACGGTCTACACCGATGAGTACGGTGCCGGCAGTGCCGACCAGATGTTAAAACGTGTTGCCAGTGTGATCGAGAATAACTGCCTGCGGGCGGCCGACCTCGTTGCCCGTTATGGTGACGATGAGTTTGTTGCCCTGTTGCCGGGTATTGAGTTGGAGAATGCGCTCAAGGTAGCGGAAAATATTTGTCGGGCAATTGCCGCACTGGCGTTGGAAAACCGTGAGGCGGGCAATGGCGGCATGGTCACGGTGAGCGTGGGCGTTGCCACTGTTGAGCCCACCCAGGAACAGAACCACCATCAATTGATGGAAGAGGTGACGGAGATGCGCAACAGTGCCCAGCAAATGGGTGGTAACCAGGCACAGGGAATAGGGATATAAAGCGGGTCTATATCAGTTTGTAGCCAATCGCCAGGCTGCCGACGACAAAACAATAATAGGAAAAATATTTTAGCTGGCTATTTTTTACCAGTTTAATCATCCACTGGCAGGCGACCAGGCCGGTCAGGAACGCGGCGGCAAAGCCCGCCGCCAGTGCGGTAAGCTGGCTGTCATTAATCTGTAAGCCGCCGTCCAGTAAATCTTTGGCTATTTTGCCGAAAATTAATGGCACTACCATTAAAAAGGAAAAGCTGGCGGCTTTACTTCGGTCTATGCCCAGTAATACCGAGGTAGAAATAGTTGCCCCCGAGCGTGAAATCCCCGGCAAAATAGCAATCGCCTGGGAGATACCAATAATGATCGAGTGCGAAAAAGCAACGTCCTTATCGGTGTTGCGGGTGCGATCAGCCACCAGTAGCAATATGCCCGTTAACCACAGCATCAAGCCCACCAATAAAATCTGCTTATCAAAAAGCTGCTCGATTTCCTTGGCAAAGAAAACGCCCACCATCGCTGCGGGAATCATACTGATGATGATTTTCAATGAAAAAGCCAGTTCCTCATTGTTTTTAAACTGGAACAGGCCGCGCACAATACGCATGACTTCATGGCGAAAAATCACCAGCGTGCTCATCGCCGTGGCAAAGTGCAATACCACCGTCATCATCATACTTTCCTGGGGCAGGCTGTTATCCCCAAGTATGGCTTTACCCAATTCAAGATGGCCACTGCTGCTAACCGGCAAAAACTCAGTGAGCCCCTGGATAATACCAAGGATGATGGATTCTGTAATGGACAAGGTTTGCTCCCGGGGGGTGATTAGTTGCTGGGTAAGGGCCTAATAATAGTATGGAAAGGGGTGTCCTGCCATTGTGGCAAGAGCAAAGGGGAGTAACAGGAATAATGGTACCAGCGGGCGGACTCGAACCGCCACGTTCTTGCGAACGGGGGATTTTGAATCCCCTATGTCTACCAATTTCATCACGCTGGCATGGTTAAAAACTATGCTACTTGTACTTCTTTGCCGACTCGGGGCCAGCTTGCAAGCCGTCATACGGCCACAGTATTGTCTGGGCCAGAATCGACAGGCGCGCAATTATAGCAATCGCGCAACAAAGGTCAACGCTCGTTTGTGCTGGGCCGCTGGCGTGGCGGGTGCTGGCCTGCATGGCTTATTTCCTATATTCTTGCGCGCCTGTGAGCTGGGCTATCTGTACTGCGTTAATGAAATTATCCGACTTCCATTTTGATCTCCCCGATCCGCTGATTGCCCGCTATCCGATGGCGGAGCGAACGGCCAGTCGCTTATTGTTGCTCGATGGGCAGTCCGGTGCGGTTGAGCATCGGCAATTTGTCGATATTCTGGATTTATTATCGCCCGGGGATTTACTGGTTTTTAATGACACCCGGGTATTGCCCGCAAGACTGTGGGGGCAGAAGCCCAGCGGTGGTCGGCTGGAGGTGCTGGTCGAGCGTGTGCTGGACCCGCAGCGGGTACTGGCGCATCTGCGTTGCAGTAAAGCCCCGAAGGCCGGTACTGAAATTTGGCTAACAGCGGATAAACAACAGACCGAGGTGCTGGCAAAGGCCGATGTTGTGGCGCGCCATGATGCCTTGTTTGAACTGCGCTTTAGCCAGGGCGGTAACGCCCTGGAGGTGATGAATGCTATCGGCCATATGCCGCTGCCACCTTATATTGATCGTGCCGATGAGGTCTCAGACCGCGAGCGTTACCAGACAGTTTATAGCAAGCGCGAGGGTGCGGTGGCCGCGCCGACCGCGGGCCTGCACTTTAACCAGGCGTTAATTGCCCGCTGTGAGGCTATGGGCGTGGACACGGCCTATGTCACCCTGCACGTTGGTGCTGGCACTTTCCAGCCGGTGCGGGTGGATAATATTCTTGAGCACAAGATGCACAAGGAATATATTGAGGTGAGCCAGCAGGTCTGTGACCAAGTGGCGGCAACTCGTCAGCGTGGCGGTCGGGTAGTGGCGGTAGGTACCACCTCGGTGCGAAGTCTGGAGTCAGCCTCGCGCAGTGGTAAGCTGCAGCCATTCAGTGGCGACAGTGATATTTTTATTTACCCGGGTTATCGCTTTCAGAGTGTCGATGCGATGATTACCAATTTCCACCTGCCGGAATCGACGCTGATTATGTTAGTCAGTGCCTTTGCCGGCAGGGAGCATGTATTGAGCGCGTACCAGCAGGCGGTTGAACAGGCCTACCGCTTTTTTAGTTATGGTGACGCGATGTTTGTGTTGCCACAATGACCGTGGCCTGGTGCAGGCGAGAAGCCGTGATAGCAGCAGATGAATAAAGAGAGTGAGTTAATGACGCGTGAATGTTTTATGCAGTTTGAGTTGGATAACAGTGATGGTCAGGCGCGCCGTGGACGCTTGAAGTTTCCCCGCGGGGTGGTGGAGACACCGGCGTTTATGCCGGTGGGAACCTACGGTACGGTGAAGGGAATGTTACCGCGGGATATCGAGGCCATTGGTGCTGACATTATTCTGGGTAACACCTTTCACCTGATGTTACGGCCCGGCACCAAGGTAGTTAAGGCGCATGGCGACCTGCACGATTTTATGCACTGGAACAAGCCTATTCTGACCGATTCAGGGGGGTTCCAGGTCTTCAGTTTGGGCAAGTTGAGAAAAATCACTGAGCAGGGCGTGTCGTTCCAGTCCCCCGTCGATGGTGCCAAGGTTTGGCTCGATCCGGAAACCTCAATGCAGGTACAGCGTGAACTGGGTGCAGATATTGTGATGATTTTTGATGAGTGCACGCCGTTTCCGGCAACGCATCAGCAAGCAGAGGATTCCATGGCACTGTCCCTGCGCTGGGCAGAGCGCAGCAAGCAGGCCCACGGCGACAGTGCAGCGGCACTGTTCGGTATAGTGCAGGGCGGCATGTATGAGGATTTACGTGAACACTCGGTAGCCGGCCTCAAGCGCATCGAATTTGATGGCTATGCCATAGGCGGGCTTTCTGTGGGTGAGCCCAAGGAAGACATGCTCAAGGTACTGGACGTGGTTACCCCGCATCTGCCCGAGCACAAGCCCCGTTACCTGATGGGGGTCGGCACGCCGCAGGATATTCTCGATGCGGTGATGCGCGGTGTCGATATGTTTGACTGCGTGATGCCCACCCGTCATGCCCGCAATGCCCATTTGTTTACGTCGGGTGGCGTGGTCAAGTTGCGCAATGCCAAACACCGTCACGATACCGGTCCACTGGATGCTGAGTGTGATTGCTATACCTGCCAGAATTTCAGCCGAGCTTATTTACATCATCTGGACAAGTGCAAGGAAATACTCGGCAGCCAACTTAATACGATCCATAATCTGCGTTTTTACCAGAATCATATGCAGGCCATTCGCGAGGCCATTGCCGACAATCGGCTGGCGCAATTTGCCGAAACCTTTGCTCAGCAACAAACGCAGGAACGCGGTGCTGGCAGTGTATAAGCTCTGTGTTTATATTCCGCAGGCACAGCTGGACGCTGTCAAGGCGGCGATGTTTACCGCCGGTGCCGGTAAAATAGGCGACTATGATAACTGCTGCTGGCAGGTGTTGGGTGAGGGACAATTCCGGCCATTGGCTGGCAGTACGCCGGCGATTGGTCAGCAGGGTATTGTTGAAAGCGTGGCCGAGTACAGAGTGGAGCTGGTTTGCGCCGATGCAGCTATCAGTGCGGTGCTGGCGGCGATGAAAAAAGCCCATCCCTATGAGCAGCCTGCCTACGATGTATGGCAGCTGGCAGATTTATGACGGCGAAGCTGTTGGACACCTTGCATCCGCTGCTGTCACAACACCAGCCGCGGGTCATCGAACAACACTATCCGGAGGCGGCGGTGCTGGTTGCGATCAGCGATGACGCTGATCGCCCCGGTGTTCTGCTAACAAAGCGGGCGCAACACCTGGCTATTCACAGCGGTGAAGTGGCCTTTCCCGGTGGCAAGCGCGACGCGGAAGATGCGTCGTTGTTACAGACGGCCCTGCGCGAGGCGGAAGAGGAAGTGGCCTTGCCGCGCCGTTGTTTCCAGTTTGCCGGTTGTCTGGACCAGCGGATTACTCGCAGTAATATCAAGGTAACCCCCTTTGTCGGGATCATTCCGCAGGGCATTGAATTGACCGCCAATCAAGATGAACTCGACAGCCTGTTTTATACCCCGATTGATTTTTTTCTTGACCCGGGTAACCTGCATATCGACAAGATACCTTATCGGGGTGAGCTCAAGTATATTCCACGTTTTGAGTTTGAACAGTACAGTGTCTGGGGAGTGACAGCGATGATCGTTGTCGATTTAATGAATACGGTATTTGCTGCCGGGCTGCCAGTTCGGCCTTCGGAAGGAGCGTCAAGTTGATTTATAGTTTGGATGATCGAAAGCTTAGCATCGAGGGCGAGTGTTTTATTGCCGACAACGCCACCTTAATTGGCTCTGTGGTTGTCGGCCGTGATGTCAGTATCTGGTTTAATGTGGTCGCCCGCGGCGATGAAGATATAATTCATATAGGTGAGCGAAGCAATATCCAGGATGGTTCGGTATTACACGCCGATGCCGGTTCGCCATTGACGCTTGGCAAGGGCGTCACTGTTGCTCACCAGGCCATGTTGCATGGCTGTACCGTGGGCAACTACAGCCTGATCGGTATTAATGCGGTGGTGTTGAATGGAGCGAAAATTGGTAATTACTGCTTGATTGGTGCCAATGCCCTGGTGACTGAAAATATGGTTATTCCCGACGGTTCCATGGTGCTGGGTTCTCCGGCAAAAATTAAAAAACAAATGCCGCCTGAAATGCAGCAGGTGCTGGAGCTACAAGCCGAACACTACGTTAATAACGGCAAGCGTTTTCGACGGCACCTGGTTAGGGATGCGCGTTTCGATGGTTGACAACACAGCGGTTAAATCCCCTTGTATTTCAGTGTGCGTTCTCAATGAAGAGGATATCTGTGAGGGTTGCTATCGTTCAGCCGAGGAAATTACTGACTGGAGTGAATTGACTGAGCAACAAAAATCCGACGTGTTGCTACACGTCAGTGAGCGCTTTAAGCGTTTAAACAAACATCTGTTGTTGTAGTGAATGTTGTAGGCTACGGCTTGTCGCCAGTGGACACTGCCCTGACCGATTGAATCAGGTTGTCTTTTATTTCCAGCATTTCAAAAAGATAGTCGTCAATTTTAATGCCGGTGGCGGCATCGGGAAAAGATTCCAGGTTTTCGAGTAGCAAGCCATTGAGGGTTTTTGGCCCGTCTGCAGGCAGCTCCCAGGCAAGGACTTTATTGATTTCCCTGATGGTGGCGGTGCCATGAATAATATAAGAACCATCATTTTGAGGGTGAATATCATCAACCTGATCCGCCAGATTGGAGGTGAATTCGCCGACAATTTCTTCGAGAATATCCTCCAGGGTGACCAGTCCCTGGACTACGCCGTATTCGTCAACGACGATGCCCATTCGGCGTTTCTGTTTTTGAAAATTCAATAACTGGGTGTGCAGTGGTGTTGCTTCCGGGATGAAATAGGGTTCGGCGATTTCAAGTAAAAAAGCACTGCGGTTTAGTTTGCCAAGTTCATCGATGACCTTGCTAACATTGCGCTGGTGCAAAATACCGATGATGTTATTGATGTCATCCTGAAATACCGGGATACGAGTGAATTCACAGTGGCGTAATTCCTCCAGTATGCGCTCATCGTTATGGTCCAGGTCGATGCCGATTATTTCACTGCGAGGGATCATAATATCCTCGACCGTGGCCTGCTCAAGATCGAGAATATTGAGTAACATGCCCTGGTGACGTTTGGGGATGTGGGGGCCAGCTTCGCCGACAATGCTGCGCAACTCGTCAGAGCTCAATTGCTCGTTATTAAAATTACGGGTATCGATACCAAACAACCGCAGCAGGCCATTGGTTACGGTGTTGATTAGCCAGACCACAGGATAAAGTATTTTCAGCAGCGGGGTTAAAATGATACTGGCGGGAAAGGCGACTTTCTCGGGGTAAAAAGCGGCAATGGTTTTTGGGGTTATTTCCGCAAAGATAAGGAATACCAGAGTCAGGATAATTGGGCCGAGTACCACCGAGGTGGTGGGTCCCCACAGGCGTATGGCAATCACGGTAAACAGTGAGGCGGCAATAAAGTTAACCAGGTTATTGCCGATCAGGATTAAGCTGATTAAACGGTCGGGGCGTTTCAGTAATTTGGCAACGCGTTTTGCGCCCTTGTGTTTTTTCTTGCGCAGGTGTTTTAGTCGATAGCGGTTGAGCGACATCATGCCGGTTTCAGCGCTGGAAAAAAAAGCGGAGAGCAGAAGTAGAACCGCCAGTATGCTAAAAAGCAGACCGAGAGATAACTCGTTCAACGAGCGTTTATCCTTTTATTAATAAGGCAGGCTATAGTGAAGAAAAACCCCCTGCAGCGCAACTGTAGAAATTAAACTTTTTGGAGGATCAGCTCGAGTACCAGTTTGCTGCCAAAATAACTGAGCATCAACGCAATAAAACCACCCAGGGTCCAGCGCACGGCGGTTTGGCTGCGCCAGCCAAGTTGATGTCGCCCCCAGAGCAGCGTCGCAAAAATAACCCAGGCGGCAATGCTCAACACCGTTTTGTGTACCAGGTGCTGGGCAAAGATATCATCGATAAACAGAGCCCCGGTCACTATCGATACGCTCAGTAGCAGCAATCCAATCCAGATCACCTCAAAGAGTATCTGCTCCATGGTTTGCAGGGGTGGCAGGGACTGGATGATGCCGTGGGTATGGTGGCTTTTTAGCTGCTGTTCCTGAATGGCCAGCGCCATCGCCTGGATGGCCGCAATCGTCAGCACACTGTAAGCGAGGATGGATGACAGAATATGGCTGACCATTCCGGTATTGAATTCGGCTTGAACGGGTGCGGGGGTACCCAGGGTCGAGACGATAATAGACAGTGCTGCCAGCGGGTATAAGCCCACTAACAGGTTGTCCAGCGGTCGGCGCAGGGTGCTCAACAGGGTGATGGCAGTGATAAACCAGAAGATCAGTGAAGACACCGGGAAGAAACCGAGATCGATACTGTCGCTAGTGTATAGCGGCCCCAGGACGCTAATGGCATGGGCCGTGACAGCGATGGCCCCCATCGACAGTAATAGCTCGCGGCGTGGTCGGGTAGCCGATAGCCGCAGCAAGTACGCGCCCTGATAGCAGGCACTGGCAAGATAGAGGCTTATGGCCAGGGTATTAGCGATTATTATCATGTTCATCCAGTTGATTGCTGTGTTTATCAGCTTACTCTATTTTGTGTAAGGGCAAGCTCGGTTATACTTCAACAGTTTACAGGTTCGATTTCAATAGTCTGTCCGCATTGAGAAGCTAATATGTTTGAAAATTTAACGGATCGCTTATCGCAGTCCCTGAAAGGTATTACCGGTCAGGCGCGTCTGAGCGAAGATAATATCAAAGATACCCTGCGTGAGGTACGCATGGCATTGCTGGAGGCCGATGTTGCGCTGGCAGTGGTAAAAGATTTTATTGAGGCGGTGAAACAGCGCGCCGTCGGCCAGGAGGTCAGCAAAAGCCTGAACCCGGGGCAGCAATTCGTCAAGATCGTCAATGATGAACTGACGCAGATGATGGGGCAGGCCAACGAGCGCCTCAATCTGGCGGTGCAGCCACCGGCAGTGATTTTGATGGCGGGTCTGCAGGGGGCGGGTAAAACAACCACGGTCGCCAAGCTGGCTCGTTTTCTCAAGGAGAAAGAAAAGAAATCGGTGATGGTGGTCAGTGCCGATGTTTATCGCCCGGCGGCAATCAAGCAGCTGGAAACCCTGGCGGCAGAAGTCGGCGCGACTTTTTTCCCCTCCAGTAGTGAACAAAAACCGATCGATATCGTCAATGCGGCGGTGGCGGAAGCAAAAATCAAGTTTGCCGATGTGCTGATTGTCGATACCGCGGGTCGCCTGGCTATTGATGAAGCGATGATGGCGGAGATCCAGCAGCTGCACAGTGCCGTGAATCCGGCGGAAACCCTGTTTGTTGTCGATGCCATGACCGGCCAGGATGCGGCCAATACCGCCCGGGCCTTCAATGAGAGCCTGCCACTGACCGGTGTGGTGTTGACCAAGTCCGATGCGGATAGTCGCGGTGGTGCGGCTTTGTCCGTGCGTCAGGTAACCGGCAAACCGATTAAGTTTATGGGCGTGGGTGAAAAAACCACCGCCCTTGATCCCTTCCACCCCGAGCGTATCGCCTCTCGTATTCTCGGCATGGGGGATATGCTTTCGCTGATCGAGGAAGCGGAAGACAAACTGGATAAAAAGAAGGCGGAGAAACTCGCCAAAAAGATCAAAAAAGGCAAGAAGTTCAATCTTGAGGATTTGCGTGACCAGCTGCAGCAAATGCACAGTATGGGCGGTGTGACAGGGATGCTCGATAAGCTGCCTGGGATGGGTAATATGGCGGAGGCGGTGCAGTCACAGGCGAATAACAAGCAATTTATGAAGATGGAGGCGCTGATTAACTCCATGACCCCGAAGGAGAGGCGTAACCCGGATCTTCTCAACGGCTCGCGCAAGCGCCGTATTACTCGGGGCTCGGGTACCGAGATCCAGGATTTAAACCGCCTGCTTAAACAGCACAAGCAGATGGCAAAAATGATGAAAAAAATGAGTAAAAAAGGTGGTATGGCCAATATGATGCGCGGTCTTGGCGGTATGATGCCACCCGGTGGTGGTGGCTTTCCGGGGCAATAGTGAATTAATTTCGCCCAATCTGTGCTAAGTGGGTGAAAATAGAGTAAAAAATACACGAAACCGGTTCCAAAGCGCGGTGGTTTGCCTTAAAATACCGCGCCTTTCAGGCACGCTGCCTGGAACAATACAGATTATTACGGGCCATTACTGAATGATGGGCCAGAAATTGGGAAATACTGAACAATGGTAACAATTCGTTTAGCACGTGGCGGTTCCAAGAAGCGTCCTTTTTTTCACTTAACAGTGACCGATAGCCGCACATCTCGCGATGGCCGTTACCTGGAGCGCGTTGGCTTTTTTAACCCGATCGCCCGCGGTCAGGAAGAGCGCCTGCGTGTTGACCAGGAGCGCATTGCGCATTGGGTGGCCAAAGGCGCTACGTTGTCTGATCGCGTTGCCAAGCTGATACAGGACGCGAAAGCGGCTGACGCGAAAGCGGCTTAAGCAGGCACAGCAGCGATGACTATCGATTCATCAGGGCTGCTGGTGATTGGTAAATTCACCGCGGTTTACGGTGTCCGGGGTTGGCTCAAGGTACATTCCTATACCGAGCCAATGGAAAATCTGCTTAACTACCCCGAGTGTTATATAGAGTTTAAGGGGCGCTGGCAGCCGCTGGAACTGGCGGAAGGAAAGCGCCACGGTAAGGGTCTGGTTGTCCATATCAAGGGTATTGACGGCCGCGACGAAGCGCAGGCCTATTGCCAGTGTGCAATAGCCATCGCCACCACGGCGTTGCCCGAACTGGCGCCGAACGAGTATTACTGGCATCAGTTACAAGGCTTGCAAGTGCAGGTCACCTCTGCCCAGGGCGAGCGGTTGGTACTGGGAACGGTAAAAGAAATGATGGAAACCGGGGCCAACGATGTGTTGGTGGTGCGGGGAAATAAAGACAGTATTGATCAGCGGGAGCGATTGATCCCCTACCTGCCGAAGCAGGTGGTTAAAGCGGTTGATATTGAAGCGGGCACGATAGAGGTTGACTGGGACCCCGAGTTTTAGGTCTCGCCCCCTGAGTGTTAAGTCAGAGAACAAGGTGTTTCATGGATATTGGCCTGATTACCCTGTTCCCTGAGATGCTGGCTGCAATCACCGATTACGGTATTAGCAGCCGTGCGGTAAAGCAGCAATTAGTGACCTTGCAGAGCTGGAATCCACGGGATTTCACCGCCGATAAACACCAGACGGTGGATGATCGCCCCTACGGTGGCGGCCCCGGTATGGTGATGAAGGTCGAGCCGCTGCGCGATGCCATACAGGCCGCGAAGCAGGCACTGGGCTCCGAGGCAACAGTGATTTACCTGTCGCCGCAGGGTCGCAAGCTGGACCAGCAGGGGGTACTCGAGCTGGCCGGTCGGCAACAGTTGATTTTACTGGCCGGTCGCTATGAAGGCATTGATGAACGCTTGATCGACTCGGAAGTCGATGAAGAGTGGTCCATCGGCGATTATGTACTGAGCGGCGGTGAGTTGGCGGCGATGGTCATGATCGACGCGATTGTCAGGCAGTTACCCGGGGCATTGGGGCATGAACTGTCGGCCCAGCAGGATTCCTTCGTGGATGGCTTGCTGGATTGCCCGCATTATACGCGGCCTGAAGACGATCAGGGCAGGGGGGTACCGGAGGTGCTGCTCAGCGGTGATCATGAGAAAATTCGTCGCTGGCGCTTAAAACAGGCGCTGGGGCGTAGTTGGCAGAGAAGGCCGGAATTGTTACAAGGTCGGTTATTATCAACCGAGGAAGAGACACTGTTGGCGGAGTTTATCCGTGAACAAAACATTTAAATCACTAGCTGTGAAGCTATAAAGATATTTTAGGAGTGACCATGAGCACCAATAAGATTATTGCGCAAATCGAAACCGAGCAAATGGAAAAAGACCTTCCAGAGTTTGGCCCTGGCGACACAGTGATTGTTCAGGTAAAAGTAAAAGAAGGTACTCGTGAGCGTTTACAGGCTTTTGAAGGTGTGGTGCTGGCGAAGAAGAGTCGCGCATTGAACTCCTCCTTTACTGTCCGTAAAATTTCCCACGGTGTGGGCGTTGGGCGTACTTTCCAGACTTACAGCCCACTGGTGGACAGCATCACCGTAAAACGCAGCGGCGATGTGCGTCAGGCCAAGCTATACTACTTGCGTGAGTTGAGCGGTCGAGCGGCACGGATTAAAGAAAAACTGGCCAAATAAGAGCCTCCGGACTGCAAGCGAGAGTCTGGAATGAAAGGCAGCTTTGGCTGCCTTTTTTTATGGAGGATTGAATGTCGCCAGAGCAGGGCGTTATCGATGCCTATCTGGATGCGTTGTGGATGGAGAAGGGGCTCAGTGACAATACCCTGTCTTCTTACCGGCGCGACCTGAAGCAATTTTCATTGTGGCTGAGCAGTCAGGAGCTTGGCCTGCTAAAGGTCGATGATGGTAATATCCGCCGTTATCTGGCCGCCAGGCTGAATCAAAAGCTCTCGGCGCGATCGACGGCGCGATTACTTTCCTGCTTGCGAGGTTTTTACCAGTACCAGTTGCGGGAGAGCCGGATTAGCGTTGACCCCACGCTGGAAATTGAAAGCCCGAAACTGGGCAGTCCGTTGCCGAAGTCACTGTCGGAGCAGGATGTCGAGGATTTGCTGGCGGCGCCAGACCCGGAAAAGACACTGGAGTTACGTGACCGCGCCATGCTGGAATTGCTCTATGCCTCGGGTTTGCGAGTGACGGAGCTGGTGTCCCTGCAGTTGGGGCAGGTCAGTATGAACCAGGGGGTGGTGAGGGTCATCGGCAAGGGCAGTAAGGAACGCCTGGTGCCAATGGGTGAAGAGGCGCTGTCCTGGCTGGAACGTTATTGCCGCCATGGTCGTCCGCTGTTGCTGGGAGAGCGCATGAGCGAAGTGCTGTTTCCCTCGAAACGGGGAACCATGATGACCAGGCAGACGTTCTGGCATCGTATTAAACTGTATGCGCTGCGGGCGGGAATTAGCAAGCCACTGTCACCGCATACCCTGAGGCATGCTTTTGCGACCCATTTAATTAATCATGGCGCTGACTTGCGGGTAGTGCAATTATTACTGGGACATAGTGATCTCAGCACCACACAAATATATACTCATGTCGCACGGGAGCGAATGAAGGAATTACATGCAGTTCATCATCCCAGGGGCTAGTCTTCGCTGACGGGAACTTAGCGCCGGGATAGCTATCCAAACAGGACTGATGATCAACCAGTGTCGAGAGACACGAGACAATAAGAGAGTAATTAAATGAAGAAGTTACTGGGCCTGACGGCTACCTTACTAACACTGCTGTGGAGTTCGGCTTTACTGGCCGCCGAGTCGGCGGTGGTGGATATTGACGCCATCAAGGCGGAGATAGAGCAGAAATTTCAACAAAGTCGCCCGGAGCTGAAGATTGAGTCCATCGTCGCTGCAGAAATAGATGGCTTGTATGCGGTTAAAATACAGGCTGGGCCGGTACTCTATGCCACCGCCGATGGCAGTCATTTTATTGTTGGTGACCTTTATGTTGTTGAAAGTAGCGGCTTTGTAAACCTGGCGGAACAACAGCGCGACGGCGAGAGGGTGGCGTTGCTGGCGACGGTAAAAAAACAGGATATGATTATCTTCTCGCCTAAAGACCAGCCGGTAAAAGCCTATGTCAGTGTTTTCACCGATGTGGATTGTTTTTATTGCCAGAAGTTACACAAGGAAATGCCCGATCTCAACCGGATAGGAATAGAAGTGCGTTACCTGGCTTATCCCCGTGCCGGCATAGGTTCGGACTCGTATAAAAAAATTGCTTCGGCCTGGTGTGCAAAAGATCCCCGGGATGCCATGACCCGATTAAAATTTCGCCAACCGGTACCGACCAATGTCTGCCCGGGTAACCCGGTGGCGGCACAGTTCGCGCTGGGACAAAAGATGGGCGTTACGGGTACGCCAGCATTAGTGACCGAGTCGGGTCGTTTAATGCCGGGTTATATGCCAGCATTGCAGCTAGCCAGGGCGCTGGGTGTTGAAGTCGACCCGGCTATTGCCAGCGAACTGATGGCGAAGCAGGTTAAAAGCCCGCAGTGACAGGATTAATTATTATTCCCTGCGGCGCCACAGTGGCGCCGCTTTTGGTTTGACAGGACGCAATGCCGTGGATGAACAATTTCAACGTATCGAACGCCTGCCGCCTTATGTGTTCAACATCATCGGTGAGCTCAAGCAACAGGCACGCGCCCGGGGTGAAGACATTATCGATTATGGCATGGGCAATCCGGACCAGCCTACGCCCCAGCATATTGTTGATAAGCTGGTAGAGACGGCGCAGCGCGGTGATACTCACGGCTACTCCCAGTCCCGGGGTATTCCCCGGCTTCGCAAGGCGATTGCCGATTGGTATCAGCGTCGCTTTGATGTCAGCATCGACCCGGAAACCGAGGCCATCGTGACGCTGGGCTCGAAGGAGGGCCTGGCTCATCTGGCCATGGCTTGCACGGGACCTGGCGATGCTATCCTGGTGCCTAATCCCTCTTACCCGATACATCCCTATGGTTTCGTTATCGCCGGTGCGGATATCCGTCATGTACCGATATCGGCGGACACTGATTTTTTTATCGAACTGGAACAGGCGATTAAGAACAGCTTCCCCAAACCTAAAATGCTGGTGCTTAATTTTCCCGCCAACCCGACAACGCAATGCGTGGACCTGGCCTTTTTTGAGCGAGTCGTGGCCATCGCCCGGGAACATCAAATCTGGGTGGTTCAGGATTTAGCCTATGCCGATCTGTGTTTTGATGGTTACCAGGCGCCATCAATTTTACAGGTTCCCGGTGCCAAGGAACTTGCGGTAGAGTTTTTTACGCTGTCTAAAAGCTACAATATGCCCGGCTGGCGGGTGGGTTTTTGCTGTGGCAACCCGGCATTGGTGGCGGCGCTGGCGCGGATGAAGTCCTATCTTGACTACGGTATGTTTACGCCGGTGCAGGTGGCTGCTATTGCGGCGCTTGAGGGCGATCAAAGCTGTGTCGATTCGATTCGAGAGATGTATTGCCGGCGGCGCAATACCCTCTGTGATGGCTTGAATTCACTGGCGTGGCCGGTAGAGCGCCCGAAAGCCACGATGTTTGTTTGGGCGCCTATTCCAGCAGCGTATCGCCAGATGGGTTCACTGGAATTCAGTAAAAAACTATTGCTGGAGGCAAAAGTGGCCGTGTCTCCGGGTATTGGTTTTGGCGAATACGGTGAGGGCTATGTGCGTTTTGGATTGATAGAAAATGAACATCGCACTCGCCAGGCAATCCGTAATATTCGTAAAATGATGCATCAGGATGGCTGCGGGCCTGAATAGTTTTGTGATAAATCGCCAGCTCGAATACAATGCTGGCCTTTGGGATAATGTGAGGATTAAGGCTTGAACCCCGTTAAAGTAGGTATTTGTGGTCTGGGTACTGTCGGTTGTGGCACTGTTGATGTTTTGCGGCGCAATCAGGCAGAGATTTCTGCGCGTGCCGGTTGTGATATCGTCATCAGCCATATCGGTGCTCGCCGTGATAATCCCAAGGTGGATACCAATGGCTTGCAACTGAGTCGCGATATTTTTGCCGTGGCTGAGGATCCGGATATTGATATTCTGGTTGAGCTTATCGGTGGCACTACGGTGGCCAGGGAACTGGTATTAAAGGCGATAGCACAGGGCAAGCACGTAGTGACAGCCAATAAAGCGCTGATCGCCGAACACGGCAATGAAATTTTCGCCGCCGCCAGTGAGAAAGGTGTCAGTGTTAATTTCGAAGCGGCAGTGGCGGGCGGTATTCCCATTGTCAAAGCGATTCGCGAAGGCCTGGCAGGAAATCGTATTGAGTGGCTGGCCGGTATTATCAATGGCACCGGTAATTTTATTCTCACAGAAATGCGTGATAAAGGGCGTGCTTTTGATGATGTGTTAAAAGAGGCACAGCAACTGGGTTATGCCGAGGCCGATCCCCGTTTTGATGTGGAAGGCATTGATGCCGCTCACAAGCTGGCGATCCTGGCTTCGCTGGCTTTTGGTATTCCGCTGCAGTTCGATAAAGCGTATACCGAAGGCATTAGTCAAATCTCTACAGACGATGTTACCTATGCCGAAGAGCTGGGCTATCGCATCAAGCACCTGGGGCTGGCTCGTCGCACTGAAAAGGGGGTGGAGTTACGTGTGCATCCTACCCTGATTCCGGAAAAACGCCTGCTTGCCAACGTCAATGGTGTGATGAATGCGGTGCTGGTGAAGGGCGATGCGGTGGGGCCAACGCTGTACTACGGTGCCGGTGCCGGTGGTGAACCGACCGCATCGGCGGTGGTTGCCGATATTGTTGATGTGGCCCGCACCTTGAGCGCTGAGCCAATGCATCGTGTGCCCCATTTGGCATTCCAGCCCGATGCATTAAATGATACCCCGGTGCTGCCGATAGGCGATGTGGTCAGTGCGTCATATTTACGTATTTCGGCACTGGATAAACCGGGTGTTTTTTCTAAAATTGCCACTATTCTTTCCGATGCGGATATTAGTATCGAGGCGTTGATTCAAAAAGAGCCACAGCCGGGCCAGAATCATGTGGCGGTTATCCTGCTGACCAGTCGCTGTGTGGAAAGTAATATTGTGGATGCACTGGTGAAGATTGAGTCCCTGGACAGTGTGGATGGAAAGGTCGTGCGTATTCGGGTTGAATCGCTGGACGGCTAGTTTGTTTACTTTATTTGATGGGTCCCCGCCTGCGCGGAGATGACGGGTTTATTGTGAAATATATTAGTACTCGCGGGCAGGCGCCCGCATTAAATTTTGAAGAAGTGTTGTTAACCGGCCTGGCTCCGGACGGTGGTTTGTATGTGCCTGAGCAGTTGCCGCAATTCAGTCGGGAAGAAATCGCCTCGTGGGCGAGTTTGGCTTATAACGAACTGGCGTTTAAAATCGTCCAGCCCTTTATTGATGATTGTATTCCTGCGGATGATTTAAAAGCGATAATTGATGAAACCTATGTCGATTTTCGTCACCCCTCTATCGCGCCGTTAGTTCAGCTCGATACCAATGAGTGGGTGCTGGAATTGTTTCAGGGTCCGACCCTGGCGTTTAAGGATTTCGCCCTGCAATTGCTCGGACGTCTGCTTGATTATGTGCTTGAGCGACGTCACCAGAAAGTCGTTATTATGGGTGCCACTTCCGGCGATACCGGTTCGGCGGCGATACAGGGCTGCAAGCGCTGTAACAATATCGATATTTTTATCTTACATCCCTATCAACGTGTCTCTGAAGTGCAGCGTCGACAGATGACCACGGTGATGAATGACAATATTCACAACCTCGCTGTCGAAGGTAACTTCGATGATTGCCAGGCAATGATCAAGGCCAGTTTCAACGATAAAAGTTTTCTGCCTGAAGATCGTCAACTGGTGGCAGTTAATTCGATTAACTGGGCGCGTATTATGGCCCAGATTGTTTATTATTTTTATGCGGCCTTAGCTCTCGGTGGCCCTCATCGCCCGATAGCTTTTTCTGTACCCACGGGTAATTTTGGCGATATTTATGCCGGTTACCTGGCCTCAAAAATGGGCCTGCCTATTGATCAGCTGATTATTGCTACTAACAGCAATGATGTTTTACATCGCTGTGTCAGTCGCAATGACTTTTCCAGGCATGAGCTGGCGCATACGTTGTCGCCTAGCATGGATATTGTTGTCTCCAGTAATTTTGAGCGCTTGTTATTTGATTGCTATGACCGCGATGGTGCGGCGATTACTGAATTGATGAAACAACTGGAAAGCGACAAGCTCTCGATCAGTGATAAAGCGTTTAATAGCGTAAGGCAGTTGTTTGACAGCCATACGGTTGATGATCAGGCTACGGTAGCGACGATTGCCGATGTCTATGATAAAAACGGCTATTTACTCGATCCTCATTCGGCGGTGGGCGTTGAATCGGCCCGTGCGGTTCGTCGTCGCAAGGATATTCCGATGGTGACACTGGCGACTGCGCACCCGGCGAAATTCCCTGAAGCGGTGATGAAGGCTGGCTATCCGCATGAGCCTGATTTACCTCATCATATGGAAGACTTGTTTGAGCGCGAGGAACGTTACCAGGTATTGCCCAATGATTTGCAGGCAATACAGGAATTCGTGGTTAAAAATATTACTTCTTAACACTATTGCGATGCTGCCATGCAAACCATTATCAAGCGTCGTCAGGCGGATATCAGCCGGGCTCGTTTTTCAACGTCGCTGCACCCGCTGCTGAGTAAAATTTATGCGGGTCGGAATGTATTTAGCGATAATGAAATTAATACCGGGCTCGATAAATTGCTACGTCCCCAAGACCTCAAGGGCTTGCCGGCAGCGGTAAAGCTGATTATCGAGGCGCTGGACAAGGATCAATCGATACTGGTCATTGGTGACTTCGATGCTGATGGTGCTACCAGCACAGCGCTGGCAGTTTCCGCATTGACCGCGCTGGGTAGTCGTTCAGTCGACTTCCTGGTGCCTAATCGGTTTGAATATGGCTATGGCCTGACCCCTGAAATTGTTGCCGTTGCCGCAACAAAAAAACCGCATCTTATCATTACCGTAGACAACGGTATTTCCAGTCTGGAGGGTGTCGAGGCGGCCAATGCCCTGGGGATAACGGTATTGGTCACTGACCATCATTTACCGGGGCGGCAATTACCTGCGGCGGCAGCTATTGTAAATCCCAATCAACCGGGCTGTAATTTCTCCAGTAAAAACCTGGCCGGTGTCGGGGTGATTTTTTACCTGATATCGGCGGTACGGGCCGAGCTCAGGGCGCAGCAATGGTTTGAACGCAAGGGGGTTGAGGAGCCGAATATGGCTGAATTTCTCGATCTGGTCGCGCTGGGAACCGTCGCCGATGTGGTGCCGCTGGATCACAATAATCGCATTTTGGTTGAGCAGGGTTTAAGGCGTATCCGCGCCGGAAAAACGCGTCCCGGTATCAAACAACTATTGTTAATTGCCAGGCGGGAATTGCATCGTGTGGTCAGTGCTGATCTGGGCTTTGCCCTGGGCCCACGTTTGAATGCCGCCGGTCGCCTTGATGATATGTCGCTGGGTATTCAGTGTTTGTTAGCGACCGACGACTTCAGTGGCAGGGAACTGGCGATGCAAATGGACGAGCTTAACCAGGATCGCAAGGCAATTGAAAGCAGTATGCAACGCGAGGCTTTACTGAGTCTGGACAAGCTCGATCTCAGTGATGGCGAAGGCATGCCCTTGGGTTTGTGTCTTTACGATGAGGGTTGGCACCAGGGTGTCATCGGTATTCTGGCGTCGCGAATTAAAGATCGCTATCACCGCCCGGTTATCGCCTTTGCCGAGGGCGCAACGGTCGACGAAATCAAGGGCTCCGCACGTTCCATACAAGGCTTGCATATTCGTGATGCGCTGGATGCAGTGGCCAGTCGTTTTCCCGCGCTATTGCAAAAATTTGGTGGCCACGCGATGGCAGCAGGGTTAACTTTGCAAAGGGGGCATTTCGAGGAATTTTCACAGGCGTTTGATCAAGAGGTTCGGCGTCAATTAAGGGAAGAGGATTTACAAGCCATTGTTGCCAGCGATGGTGAGTTGCAGTCAGGGGATTTTAATTTAACCCTGGCGCAACTGCTGCGTGATGCTGGCCCATGGGGTCAGCATTTCCCGGAACCTTGTTTTGACGGTGTGTTTACCCTGGTGCAACAACGTATCGTTGCTGAGAAGCATTTGAAAATGGTATTGGCTGTCGATGCCAGTGGTCAGCAACTGGTTGATGCAATAGCGTTTAATGTTGACACCAGTATCTGGCCTAACAAGGCACTCAGCAAAGTGAAGCTTGCCTATAAACTGGATGTTAACGAGTTCCGGGGAAAACAATCGGTTCAGCTTCTGGTCGACTATGTTGAAGCTTGTTAATTATCCTGGTTGTTGATGTTCGGTAATTTATTTTGAGAGACCTATCGAATCAACTGTGTAACGCTCAAAGACAAGGCTTTTACTCCAGTAGTTTTCGGGTAGACCCGCCTTGCGTTTTAGTTGCCTGATGAAATCTTCCGGCTCGGGAATTTTATGCCAGACCTCGGGTAGAAAAGTCCCTGAACGATTGCCTTCCTTAATAATCAAACCATCGACATGAGGGGTTAATTGTTGTTGTAGTTGTTGTTCTGTTTCAATATGAATTGCTTCGCTTTTACTCAGTATTGAAATATGAATCGACAGGTTTTTTGCCTCGTCATATTCAAGTCCTTCAAATCTTGGGTCATTAAAGGCTGCATTAAAAGTGTTTCTAGCCACGCTCTCAACAATAGACTCTTGCGCAAGCAGGTTGCCCATGCAGCCACGCAAGTTGCCGTCCAGGTTCAGGGTGACAAAGGTAGCTTTTTTTTCCTGCAATATGGCAGGAAACTTGAGCGGATTAATGCTTAAGGCCTCGCAGAATTCCAGCCCATGCTGAATGGCATCTTTGGCAACCATAAGAACTTTTTGACGCTGAATGGCACTGTACATTGTTATTTTTTCTCACTCAGAAAATGCCCAGCTGCCATAACCGACAACTCGGTCCTGCGTGCCTGCGGTGTCGCCAGAATTACACAAGGCCAGAGTCTGTACTTTCATCTGCCGTCGTTTAGCGGTCAGCAACAGCGCCTTGACACCCATGCAACCGCAAGCCTGTTGATAATCGATATTATCGATATCCAGTTTTTCAATCGCCTCACAGGTACTGCGATCAATATACTGCGCCGTGCTGTAATCGTGATAATGACTTAAATCAGAGCTGACTACAATCAGGGTTTCAGGCCCGCCCCAGATACTGTCCAGTAGTTGTTTCACTTCGGCGCTGGTGGTGTCGCCTATTGCAACGGGTACCAGGGTGAAGGTATCCAGTACAGTTTGTAAAAAAGGCAGTTGTACCTCGAGGCTGTGTTCTCGCCAGTGTGCTGAATCCATGATTTGAACCTGGGGCAGGGTCAGTAATTGCCTGATAGCCTGTAAATCCTGCGGGATATCGCCCAGTGGTGTTTGGAAAAAGTCCACCGTCATCACCGCCATGCCTCTTAAGCGAATTCGATGGGCCGGGCCCAGTAACACGACGCGGCGGATTTGATCGCTTAAGGGGGCGACCTGGCTATAGGCCTTGGCGGCGGTGAGCCCGGAATACACATAGCCCGCATGGGGAACAATAATGGCTTTGGGGCGGATTGATGGCTTGGGCGGGCCAGCCTGGTCAAGGTAAGTGAGTATATCCTGCTCCAGCTTGCCGGCATTATCCGGGTAAAACAACCCGGCTACAGCGGCCTGTCTTACGCTGCTCATAAGGCTTCCTCCAATGAATACCTGTACCGCATCATGCAGTACCAGACTTGAATTCTCTACCTACGGGGATCATAGTTCAACTCTAAAATCACTTTTGGTGCAGATTATGACAGCCGAAGTTGATGTGACGTTATCCCTGTCGGATCCCTCGGTGGTAGCAACGCGTTTTTGGCATCCCTTGGCGGACGGCCGAATTCAGTGCGACCTGTGCCCCCGGGCCTGTAAGCTGCGTGAGCGCCAGCGTGGCCTGTGTTTTGTCCGTGCGCGGATGGATAACCAGGTGGTCATGACCAGCTATGGCCGCTCCAGTGGCTTTTGCGTTGATCCTATCGAGAAAAAACCCCTCAATCACTTTTATCCGGGCTCCTCGGTACTTTCTTTTGGTACGGCGGGCTGCAATTTGGCGTGTAAGTTTTGCCAGAATTGGGATATCAGCAAATCCCGACAAATGGATTCGTTGATGCAGCAAGCCACCCCGCAAGCTATTGCGAGTCGAGCCCGTGAGCTGGGCTGTAAAAGTGTTGCCTTTACTTACAATGACCCGGTGATCTTTCACGAATATGCCGAAGCGGTAGCGGCGGCCTGCAAAGCGATCGGCATTAAAACCGTGGCGGTGACGGCGGCCTATTTAACTGAGCCGGCGAGGGCTGCTTTTTTCAGTTATATCGATGCGGTTAATGTTGACCTCAAGGCCTTCACTGAAGATTTTTATTATCGTTTAACCGGTGCCCAGCTACAGCCGGTACTGGAGTGCTTGCAGTACTTGAAACACGAAACGTCGGTGTGGTTTGAAATCACCACCTTGTTAATTCCTGGCTGTAATGACAGTGATGCGGAAATTGACGCAATGACGCAATGGTTGCTTAACCAACTTGGCGCTGAGGTGCCGTTACATTTCACTGCTTTTCATCCCGATTACAAAATGCTTAATACAGCGGCCACCCCGGTAGCGAGCTTGCGTCGGGCCAGGGATATTGCCCTCGGTAATGGTCTGCGCTATGTCTACACTGGCAATGTAGATGATGGCGTAGGTGGCAGCAGTTATTGTCACCATTGCCGCGAGCGGGTGATTGAGCGTGACTGGTACCAGCTGGGCAGTTATCAACTGGATAGCCGTGGGCACTGTATTCACTGTGGCACGGCTTTTCCTGGTCACTTTGACGCTGAGCCAGGTGACTGGGGTCGCCAGCGCCTGAGTGTCAACATGGCTTAGGGATCGGCCGTTTATTAACGCTTTTTCATTGGTATTTCCCGGGCTGGAATGCATAATAGCTCGCCTTGCCAAGGGGCACGATTAAAGGAGAATGCTGTGTTGAATTTTTGTCGTTTTGTACTGGTATTATTACTCAGTGGCCAGAGCTTCGCGGCGATAATGCCGGCGGCAGAGGAGGTAACTGAAGACGTATTTCGCTGTTCACACTATAGCGCTTTACGCACGGCCTTTTACGGTGACACCCATGTGCATACCAAGTACTCCCTCGATGCCAGCACCCAGGATACCCGCACCACACCCGCCGAGGCTTATCAGTTTGCCAAAGGGTGGCGTCTCGGTATCCAGCCCTGGAATAAACAGGGTCGAGCCCAGCGTTCCCTGCGCTTGCAGCGCCCGCTGGATTTCACTGCCTTAACCGATCATGCCGAATTGATTGGTGAGGTGAAGATTTGTAATAGCCCGGGGATGGAAGGTTACCGTTCCTGGTCTTGTAAACTCTATCGCTGGTGGCCCAGGGGGGCTTATTATCTGTTTAATTATATGAGCTCCGTAGAGGCGACTCATTTGGGTTTTTGTGGTGACAATGGTGCGCTTTGCAAGCAGGCGGCACTGGGTCCCTGGCAGGAAACACAGCAGGCAGCGGAGGAGGCCTACGATCGCAGTGAGGCCTGCAGTTTTACCAGTTTTGTCGCCTATGAATGGACCGGGGTGACGCCGGGCTCGGGAAATTTGCATCGCAATGTTATTTTTCGTAATGAGCAGGTGCCGGAATTTCCCTTTAGCTGGATTGATGGGCCCTCGAAGGAAGCACTGTGGCAGGCGCTGGATCGAGAGTGCATTAACGCCGAGGGTAACTGCGATGTGCTGACCATTCCCCACAACTCAAATTTAAGCGGTGGCTTGATGTTCACTCTCACCGGACCGGATGGTAAGCCGGTGACGGCGGAGCATACACGCTGGCGCGCGCGTATGGAGCCGTTGGTGGAAGTGACCCAGCATAAAGGGACCTCGGAATGTTTTTTTGCCGAGGGCACGCGCGATGAGCTCTGTGCCTATGAGCAATTATCCTACCAGACTTTCAAGGGGCAAAATTCCCGTAGCCTGGCAAAAGCGCCAGATAGCACAACCGGTTTTCTGCGCGAGGTCATGTTGCAGGGCTTGCAGGAGCAACAACGGCTGGGAGAAAATCCCTTCAAATGGGGCTGGCTCGGCTCCACCGATACCCACCTGGGCGCCCCCGGTGCGGTCAGTGAGCGCGATTTTCAGGGGCATGGTGGTGCCGGCGTTCCCGCCAACGATGATCTGCCCAAGGGCTTGCCCGACGCTCTGGAATTCAGTCCCGGTGGCCTGGCGGTATTATATGCCGAGCAAAATACCCGTGATTCCCTGTTTGACGCTATGCGCCGCAAAGAAGCTTATGGCACCAGTGGTCCACGGATAGGTGTGCGCTTTTTTGCCGGTTGGGACTACCCTGAAAACCTTTGCGAACAGCAGGATCTACTGGCCCGGGCTTATGCCGGAGGGGTAGCCATGGGCGGCGACTTGAACAATGCCCCGGCAGGCCGTGCGCCTCGCTTCGTGGTCCAGGCGGTGAAGGATGTCGGCGATAAGGATTTCCCGGGTACTGATTTACAGCGCGTGCAAATCATCAAGGGCTGGGTGGACAGTGCCGGCAATACGCAGAGTAAGGTGTTTGACGTGGCCGGTGATGCCAATAACGGTGCCTCGGTGGACCTGTCTACTTGCGATCGCAAGGGCAGTGGTTTTGCCAGCCTGTGTTCTGTCTGGCAGGACCCCGAGTTTACAGCAGCGGATAATGCCTATTATTATGCCCGTGTGCTTGAGAATCCCAGTTGTCGCTGGAGCCAGTATATTTGCAGTGCGAATAAAGTGGATTGTAGCAATGCCGATAGTATTACTGAGGGGCTGGAGGGCTGCTGCGCTGACGATCATCGGCCAGTAATCCAGGAGCGCGCCTGGACTTCACCCATTTGGTATACCCCATCCCGGTAATTATTTCCTATGCGATTAAACAGTTTTAAAAAACCCTGGTTACATTTTTTATTAATCGGGGCTTTGCTTTATATACTGCAGGCAACACTGCAAACTGTGCCACGGGTGACAATTCAATTACCCTCGGAAGAGCGTATTGCCGAGTTGCGAGGGCAGTGGTTGCGAAGTACGGGCTACCCGCCATCAGCTGAGCAAGTGCAACAGTTGGTGGATGATGAAATCAACCAGGAAATTCTATTCCAGCAAGCGCTGCGACTGCAGTGGCATTTAACCGATGCGGTGGTACGCCAGCGCTTGATACGCGATGTACTGTTTGTTGATCCGGAAAATAACAGCGATGAGCAGGCACTGTTTGAACAGGCGATTGAGCTGGGTTTACACGAAAATGATTTGGTGGTCAGGCGCCGACTGGTGCAGCGAATGGAAATGATGGCCTATGCGCCGATCAGGCTGGGCGCGGTGGATGAGCAGGCATTGCAGTCAATCTATGAAAATAATCCGACGGCGTTTGTACAGTCGCCACGGATTAAATTCCGGCATGTTTTTATCAGCAGCGATCGCCACGCTGAGGCTGTTCAACAAGCCCGCTCCCGCTTACAACAATTGTCTACCGTTACGGCTGAATCCAGTAGCCGCCTGAGTGATCCTTTTTTACATGGCTTGCAATTTAACAGCCTTAATGAAAGCCAGATCGCACGGTATTTTGGTGCCGATTTCTCTCGAGAATTATTTCAGCAAGTACAATATGAAGCCTGGCAGGATCGATGGCTGGGGCCGATAACATCCAGCTACGGTGAACATCTGGTGTGGATAGAGGCGGCGCAAACCGCGCAACAGAAACCCTTTGCTGAAGTGCGTAAAACGATTGTTTCGCAGTGGCGCCGCGAACGGGAACAACAGGCGCTCAATGAGATGATAAAACAATTGCGACGGGAGTATGGTTTTGATCAAGCGTAGCCTGGTTTTCTGCCTGTTAATGATGATGGTGGGACTGACCCAGGCGCATAAACTGGCGCCTTCATTATTGCAGCTGACAGAAATGACCTCGGGACAGTTTGAGGTGGTTTGGAAATCCCCGAAGCTGAGCTCGGCGGGGCAAAAACTTGAACCGGTATTCCCCAATCATTGTCGTGCCAACAGCGAGCCGACAATGGAAAAACAGGGCACAGGTATTATCTGGCGCTGGTTGATATCTTGTGAGCAACCGCTTTCCG
This sequence comes from Spongiibacteraceae bacterium, assembly GCA_030621845.1. Taxonomy (GTDB): domain Bacteria; phylum Pseudomonadota; class Gammaproteobacteria; order Pseudomonadales; family Dasaniaceae; genus JAUXHA01. The sequence continues at coordinate 7,736 of JAUXHA010000007.1, read as the reverse complement.
GGGAAACAGTGACGGTCCGGGGGATGGCGACTACCGGCACCGCAACGCTGGTCAAAGTCGTTTGGCAAAATGGCAATACCATCCAGAAATTGATCAACGCCCGCACGCCACAGATGATTATCCCGGAACAACAGGCTACCGGGCAGGTGATGGCAGAATACATCGCCCTCGGTGCTGAACATATCTGGCTGGGCGTTGACCATTTATTATTTGTATTGGCGCTGGTGATGTTAGTTCCCGGTACTAGAAAATTGGTGTGGACGATCACCGCGTTTACCATAGGGCACAGTATTACTTTATCCCTGGTCAGCCTGGGTTATATGAATTTCCCGGTGTCGCTGGTCGAGTTTGCCATTGCCCTGAGCATTCTGGTGCTGGCGATTGAACTGGCGAGCGCGGAGCAAAGTGGTCACTGGATTAGTCGCCATAGTTGGTTGGTGGCGGTATCCTTTGGTCTATTGCACGGTATGGGCTTTGCGGGTGCTTTGCGTGAGGTGGGTCTGCCGGCAGCGGATATTCCGCTGGCATTGTTTAGCTTTAATATCGGTATTGAGTTGGGGCAGGTGGCTTTTATCGGTCTGTGCCTGTCGCTAACAATGTTGTTTGTGCGCTATGCCCAGCCTGTTTTTGCTATCGGTCGCTGGCTGCTGGTGTACACCATTGGTTCGCTGGCGGGGTTTTGGTGTATAGAGCGGGGGCTGTCTGCGTTAACGGCGGTGTAGGCAGTTAAACATCCCATTGCGGTTTATTCGTCAGCGGCAGAATTTCTACTAGGTCCAGGATAGTTTTTCATCACAATAAACGGATGGAAGGCCAGTTCAAGTCCTTTCTCAATGTCATCTTCATCGTCCAGCAACTTCTTTTTTCGTATAAAGCTCGGGTTGGAGCTTTTCATATCGATAGCGGCGAGGGTATCGATACCGCCGCGGCTGGCAAAGATCCGGTTAAGGTTGATGTCATAAATGGTCACCATAACGGAGGCCGCCTTGATGGGCTGGTTCCATTCAAAATCCAGCGGTACGCCGCTACCCGGCCCCTTCAGGGAGGGCCGCCGATTGATCCCGTAAAAACGGGCGTAGTGTTTCATACCGTAACCGTGGGATGTTTCATGCTCGAATACGTCGACAAAAATAATCGCATCGGCATCGGTATTTTCTCGCACCGCTTGCCCGGTGGTGATCATCGCTGCACGCCAGGCACCGCTGTCGATCCGACCGGTGCTGGGGTCATAGGCGCTGCCATAGGTTCTCAGGGACTGTTTCCAGGCATTGTCAAAGTGATAGTCGGGCAAGACGATAAAACCGTGGTCCAGTAGATACTGTTTGGCCATATGGCGGGTTCGGCGCTGGCCGGTACGTAAATACGAAGGTGGGGGAATGCCGAGGCTTTCGGTGGCCAGTATGACTTTTTTAATCGGCTGTTCGGCAACTTTTTTTTCATCGTACTGGTATGGAAAAACACTGTCGTTATAGGACGAGGTACTACTGCATGAGACGGTGAGAAAAAGCAGGATTGACAGTATAATACGCACAATGATTAGACCAGTAGTAGTGAATTTTCCAGCATTCTACCAATCGCCTAGCGACTTGAGAAGCGCTTAATTTTGGGAGTTATTCTTTGTTATACAGTCAGAGTAGAGGGCAGGGCCCAGCCGTCATTTTGTTACACGGCCTGTTTGGTATGGGGGATAATCTTTTGATGCTGGCGCGAGCGCTATCGTCGGATTTTCAGCTGCACACGCTTGATTTGCGCAACCATGGTCGCTCGCCATGGATGAATTCCATGAGTTTTGATGAAATGGCTGCCGATGTACTTGCCTTTATGGATCAGCAGGGGATTGTCGCCGCGGATTGTGTCGGCCATTCCCTGGGCGGCAAGGTGGCGATGCAGTTGGCCTTGAATGCTCCCAATCGGGTGAGGCGGTTAGTGGTTGCTGATATTGCACCTGTTGACTACGCAAGTGATCATGACCAGGTATTTGCTGCCCTCCGCCAAATAGATCTCAGTGGTGTGACATCGCGCGGTGATGTCAATAAGCTGCTGGCAAACTATCTTGAAGATGAGGGTGTAAAACAGTTTCTACTAAAGAGCCTGTACCGTAATGAAAACGGTGATTTCGCCTGGCGGATGAACGTCGACGTCTTGTATCAGTGTTATGAGCAGTTGCGTCAGGGGTTTACTACCCGGCAGCAGTTCAATGGGCCGACGCTCTTTATCAAGGGTGAAAACTCCAGCTACATCCAGCAACAGCATCAAGCGGCTATTGAACGACTGTTTCCCAATTTTCAGTTCAAAGTGATTCAGGGTACCGGCCACTGGTTACATGCGGAGAAGCCAGCGGTCTTTAATCGCCTGGTGCAGCGTTTTTTACTGGCGCATTGAGTGCCTGTTTTTTGTATTTTCCATTCATCGAATTCCATTATGGTGGTCGGGCAGGACGCGATCAGCCAGTTGCGACATTTCAGGTTTATGTTACAGAAAAAACGCAGGCATTCGTTAACACAGCCAAGGAGGTATGAATGTCAGTAGCAATACGGATGGCCACACTAAGTCCTTTAATGTTATTGACAATATGACGCTACCGTTAAACCATAGATGCCTGTTTGTTGGAGCTGCTGGATGAAGATTGATGGACCGTTTTATGCCGTTTTGGACGATGCTGCCGAGGAAGCCCGGCGTCTGAGTGCGATTGGCTATGACGGTGTTTACACCCTTGAGGGTAATAATGACCCTTTTCTCCCACTGGTGTTAGCTTCCGAGCATTGTCCCGAGCTGGATATCGCCACGGGTATTGCGGTTGCTCTTCCGCGCAATCCCTCCCATATTGCCTACCAGGCCTGGGATTTACAAAAATTCTCCAGGGGGAAATTTATTCTCGGTATTGGTCCGCAAATAAAGGCCCATAATGAGCGGCGTTTTGGCGTGCCATTCAACCAGCCCGCGGCCAGGATACGAGAATATATTCTGGCGGTGAAAGCATTTTTTAATTGCTGGCAGGATGATGAGAAATTAAATTTTCAGGGTGAGTATTTTCATCATACCCTGATGACTCCAATGTTTAACGCCGGCCCTAATCCCTATGGCAAGCCACCGATTACCCTCGGTGCTATGGGCCCCAGGATGAGCCAGGTTGCGGGTGAAGTTGCCGATGGCTTGATTGTTCATCCCTTTAACACGATGCCCTTTTTAGAGCAGCAACAGCTGCCGGTGGTGAGAAAAGGGATTGCCGATAGCGGTCGCAATGAGGCTGATTTTATTTTTCAGGTGGGGGCGATGATCGTCACTGGCGGCAATGAGCAAGAATACCAGCAGGCTGAGCGGAGTATACGAAGCCTGTTGGCTTTTTATGCCTCCACACCTGCCTACGTTCCTCCCATGGCGGCGGTGGGCTACGGTGATTTACAAGCGTTATTGAACAAGTTATCGAAACAGGGAAAATGGGACGCGATGACCGATTTGATTGATGATGAGTTTCTCGATCACTTTGCTGTTTGTGCGGAACCAAAGGATGTGGCGAAAAAAGTGTTAGATAAGTACGGCGATTTTGCCGATCGCTTGAGTGTCTATGCGCCGTATCAATCGGCTGCGGACGTGTGGCCACAGATTATTAGTGATTTAAAACAGTTATCGGGGCGATAACCGGAATATGCCGTTATCACTGCATAGGCGGGGTTCGAGGAAGTGTGGTGGCAGTATTGGGCGTATTCAGTCTTCGTAATAGAGAAAAGGAGTAAACTATGGCGGGTCCATTAACAGGTGTTCGAGTTATTGAAATGGCGGGAATTGGTCCTGGCCCCTTTGCCTGCATGTTGTTGTCAGATATGGGCGCGGAGGTGATTCGCGTCGATCGTATCAGCGGTGGCAATGTGATTGAAAATGTTGCCGATGTGATGAATCGTGGCAGGAAGTCTATCGCGGTTGATTTAAAAAATCCGCAGGGTGTGAATGCCGTATTAACACTTATAGCAAGTGCGGATATCCTGATTGAAGGATTTCGCCCCGGGGTAATGGAAAAGCTGGGTTTGGGGCCAGATGTCTGCCTGCAACGCAACGCCAAACTGATATTTGGACGAATGACGGGGTGGGGGCAGGAGGGCCCGCTGTCCCAAGCGGCGGGGCATGATATTAATTATATTGCCATCACCGGCGCATTGGATTCCATTGGCCGCGCCGAGGGCGGCCCGATTCCGCCACTGAATCTTGTTGGCGATTTTGGTGGCGGCTCTATGTACCTGATTATGGGTGTGCTAGCGGCTTATATCAGCGCGCAAAATAGTGGCAAGGGGCAGGTGGTTGATGCTGCCATTACTGACGGTGTTATTTCACTGATGAGCTGTATGCAAGGCTTTAAGGAAATGGGTATGTGGGAAGTGGGTCGTCAGCGTAATATGCTCGATGGTGCCGCCCATTATTATGATACCTATGAATGTGCCGATGGAAAATATGTTTCAATTGGTTCTATTGAGCCACAATTTTACGCTTTATTAGTAGAGAAGTTGGGCGTTGACCTGGATGCCGGTGATTACATGGCGCAGTTTGATAAATCGCAATGGTCTGGTCACAAACAAATTATTGCCGCCAGGATTAAAGAAAAAACCTGTGCCCAGTGGTGTCAAATTATGGAGGGTACTGATGTTTGTTTTGCCCCGGTACTGGATATGAATGAAGCGATAGATCACCCCCACAACAAAGCGCGGGAAAGTTTTATTGATCGCAATGGTGTTATCCATGCGGCACCGGCACCGCGCTTCAGTGATACACCGGGTGCGATACAGGGTGATCCGGTAGCACCTGGTAACGATACAAAAAGCATACTTTCAAGCCTGGGGCTGGATGTCGATGCGCTGATCGCCTCGGGTGCTGTTAATCAAAGGGAAATTTAAATTATGTCTGAACAATTAAAGAATGCTTTTGCTGATTTACTGGATGCTCGCCGGTCGGTGCGGGGTTTTAAGTCAAAACGTGTGCCTCAAGCCATACTGGATAATGTATTTGAGTTTGCCCGGCGTGCGCCCTCTAACTGTAACACGCAACCCTGGCAGGTGGCCGTGGCCTCTGGCGAGGCCTGTGAACGCTTACGGCAGTCTTTCCCCGATGCGATTGCCGAGGGTAAGTTCGATATGGATTTTGACTATAGCGGCCAGTATGAGGGTGTATACAAGGAGCGGCAGCATGATGCCGCGGCGCAGTTATACAGTGCCCAGGGTATTGCCCGCGAAGATAAGCAGCGACGCAATGACGTGTTTATGGATAATTTTAAATTCTTTGGTGCGCCCCATGTGGCTTTTTTGTTTTTACCCGAACCCTTTGGGATTCGCGAAGCGGTCGATGTCGGGATGTTCGCCCAAAACCTGATGCTGAGTCTCTGTGCCCATGGCCTGGCCAGTTGTCCACAAACCGCTTTGAGTTTTGATGCCACTACGGTGCGCAAAGAATTGGACATTGATGCTAAAAACAAGCTGTTATTTGGCATATCGTTTGGCTATGAAGACCACGATCATCCCGCTAATAAGTGCCGGGTGGGGCGTGCCGACCTCAGCCAGAATATTCACTTTATCGAATAAGGAAGTGCGCATGACTGATTTCTTACAACAGGAGCTCAACGAGGGTGTTTTACTGTTAACCCTGAATCGCCCTGAAAAGAAAAACGCGCTGAATATTGCGCTGTGGGAAGCCATTGACCGGGCTTTTACTGATGCGAAGAATAATGATGAGGTTGTGGTGGTGGTGCTGACCGGTGCCGGTGGCAACTTTTGCTCGGGTGTTGACCTCAATGATTTTTCCAATATCGAAGGTGAGCATCCCTTTGATCAATGTGCCCGGGTGATTGCTGATTTTGATAAACCTTTATTGGCGGCAGCTTCCGGTATTGCTGTTGGTGGTGGCGCGACCATGTTGTTTCATGCGGATGTGCTTTATGTGGGCGAAAGTCTGCGTATGCGACTGCCCTTTGTTAGCCTTGGCCTGGTGCCTGAGTTTGCCAGTAGCTATACCTTGCAGGCGGCGATTGGTTCACGTAAAGCAGCGGAATTATTTTATACCGCGCAATGGATTGATGCCGGCAAGGCCAGTGAAACGGGTATTGTGAATGGGGTTTACCCCGATGCTATCCTGTTGGAAAAAACCCTGGAAAAAGCGGCGGAGATTGCCCAGTGGCCGGTCAACTCACTGCGTGAAACCAAGAAGACCTTAAAAGCCGCCCATCAGGCGGGTATCGATACGGCATTTGCCGCCGAGAAGCTTGGCATGGATAGACAGGCGGGCTCAGCGGAAAATATTGAAGCGGTAATGGCCTTTATTGAAAAGCGCCAGCCCGACTTTAAAAAGCTGGATCAAGGGTAATGGAAATAAGCCCCGAGCAACTCAATCCCTGGTGGTATCGCTTGATCAAACAGTCCTATCGACTGGGCGATCAACTGGGTATCACCGGCCCAATAGCTGCCGATCGACTGCTGCAAAGGGCGGTGCGGTCACAGCGGCGGGATTTTATTGACCGCAGTTTTTTGCCCGGTCTTGAAGCGCTGGTTGATTCCGCCAATGGTGAGGCGCAGCTCAACGGTTTTGGCCGAATCATGCTCACGCAGTTGATTAAGCGTTATTTGAAACAGCGCTTATTGATGGAGCAATGGCGCGATAAACACCCGCAGGTGGCCGAGGAAAAAATCATTCGGCCGCTGTTCATTGTTGGCCTGCCCAGGACCGGCACCACCTTTTTGCATCAACTGCTGTCCCAGGATGAGCAGTTTCGAGCGCCGCGAACCTTTGAAATTGATCGGCCTGTGCCGCCACCGGCAGAAAATGCCATTGATGTTGATCCCAGGGTAAAGGAAATCCAGCGGGGTATTGATGTGATTCATCGCATTGTTCCGCATTTTAAAGCGATTCATCCCATTGGCGCCGTGTTTCCGGATGAGTGCCAGCAAATCACCTCCTACCAGTTTTCCAGTATTGGCTACCAGCATATTATGGAAGTGCCTGCTTTTCGGCGCTGGTTGTTAACGCATGATTTTACCGAGGACCTGCTTTTTCATCGTCAATTTTTACAGCATTTACAATCAGCCTGGCAACGTCAGCACTGGCTGTTGAAATCACCGGCACATATCCAGTACTTACCCACGCTGTTAACAGTGTATCCCGATGCCATGATCATCCATACGCACCGCGACCCGGGACAATTAATGGCATCTACGGCCAGTTTGGGCTGGATTATGCAATCGGTGTTCAGTGACCAGATTGATAAAAAGACCTGCGGCAAAAGGCAGCTGGATTTTTTCCGTGAACTGTTGAAAATCTGCCTGGTCGATCGTGAGGCGTTGGGGCAAACAAAGGCTATTTTTGACTTGAACTACCAGTCATTTATTGACGACCCAATGGCAATGGTGGAATCAATTTACCAGGATTTCGATTTGACGCTTAGCGAAACCACACGTAATAGTATGCAAGCCTTTATTGCCAATAATCCGCAGCGCAAGCACGGTGGACACCGCTACACCCCGGAAGAATTTGGCTTGGATAATATGGAAAATATTGCAGAGTTTATAGCCTATCGACAGCGTTTCTCGCTCTGAAAAACCCCATGGGTAATCCCCGATCCGCAGGGGGCAGTCACCATCGTCTGGATTAATTCGAGTCTGAGCTTGGGTTTACTCGATACCCACAATACTGAAAGACGCTTTGCGTTGATTAATCTGCCAGTCCACCTCATCATCAACACGTTTACCCATTAATACCTGCCC
>JAUXHA010000096.1 GCA_030621845.1 Spongiibacteraceae bacterium | reverse complement strand
GAAAACCCGAAAACCCGAAAACCCGAAAACCCGAAAACCCGAAAACCCGAGAAAACCCGAGGACAGGCACTCAATATTGGGGGGGGTTAATCCGGTATCGCCCTAAACCTGCGTTGCAAATTCAATGGTTAACTATTTTGAATACCGTATTTATAAAGCGCGAAGCTTTTGTTAACGAGCAAATAACATCAATAGGGCACAGGGCCAGGGCTGGCAGGGTGTGCAGGTTGTGGCCAATCAGGGAGCGTTTAAGCTTGTCCGTTTTCCCGGCGTTTTTAGGCGAGGATTGTCTGAGCGCAGCGAGTTCCGCAGCAGCCGGGAGAACGGACAAGCTTGCTACCGGCCACAGTCTGCACATCCTGTCAGCCCGACTTAACCCCACCCACTGATAGCAGGGTTTTGCCATCACCCGGAAATAGCTTTTACTCTGGTGATAGCGTCATGCTGTGGCGAGTGTTTTCACTAATGGCGCTATCACTAAACCACCAGTAGCCCTGCTCACCGCTGAGGAATAAGGCCAGAGAGTCTTTCATGTGTTTGTCGAACAGTCGCTCGCTAACACCGCCCGGGATATGCGCGATGATTTTATCGGGGTCGGCGAGATCCATAACAACCCGTGTGGAATCAATAATCTTGACGTTTTCCGGGTCATTAAAGGTGGATAACCCGCGGTGCAGGGTTTCTCCTGAGCCACTGACGGGATTGACGCCGCCGCCCAGCCACTCGGCGCCAGCTTTACCGGGAACCAGTGGGTGGAAGAAGGTCAGGGTGTGGACATCACCCCATTGCCAGCTATGGGGGTCGTTACCCAGTTGCTTGCTCAATTCGGTCATCGCGTCATGGGCGGCGAGGCGGAATAAATCGTCGCGGCTTTCGATCTGGGCAGTGGTTGTATTATCAAACCAGTCGCTGTTATTGGCTTCAATTTTTACCACCAGGTGTTCTTGCCAGTAGTAACTGTTGTTCAGGTATTCGGCGGCCAGTGCATCACCCAGTTCATCTTCGAATACACGGCGGGTAAAGTGGCGGTACAGGGTTTGGAAAATGGCCGGAGCCGATTGTTCACGGTCGTCCATGTAGTCCCATTGGCTGAGTATGGCAGTAAAATCTGCCAGCGCCGGGTCGCTTTCCAGCGCTGAAATAATGATGGGGGTTAAACGCTCGGCCATCATGTTTTTATTATCCTGGATAAATCGCCAGTGATCGTCGGCACTGACGGTTCCGCTTGCAAGCAGTTCCATTAAGCGGCGGTAGCGCCAGGACGATGAGCTATAGGTGGTATAGGCGTAGGGGTAGTTGCTGTCGGTGATACGGTGATTGGCTGTGCCCACCCAGTCGCGTTGCGGGTTTAGCAGCAGGGGCATTTCTGCCGCCGGTATACGGCCGTTCCAGTTATCTTCAGCGGAGGCCGGGGTCGGCTGGGATCCATCACCCCGTATTCGCAAGGGGACATAGCCGCTAGCCTGCCTGGCAATATTACCCTGCTGGTCGACCACAATATAGTTGAGGGGCGTAGGCATGGTGCCAATGGCATCAATGGCGTCAGTGGCTGAGGTGGCCAGCAATAAGCGCAGGCTACCCGTTTCTTCGAGTAGCATTTCGGGTACTGACCAGCGCAGGGAAAGCAATTTTTCGCTAACGGCTTTACTCTTATTCTTGTCGTTCTTGTCGCTACTGCGCCCTTCGCGTCCCGCTGATAGATCGATGCCATGATCGCTAATAATCGGGCCGCGCAGGGTCTCACGTATGATCAGTGTCTCGGTTCGAAAGCCTGCTTCGGCATCGCGGTCACTGATCTTGATCAACTCTTCACGCACGGTGAAGGGTAGAGACTGCTCGCCCTGAAGATAATTGGCGGGATTGTTCGGGTCGACTTGTTCAATATAGAGATCAATGGTATCGCCGTAGCCATTGGTGGCTCCCCAGGCAATATGCTTGGTGCGGCCAATACCGAAACCGGGTGAGCCGGGAAAGGCGCCACCCACGGCCCTGAAATCAGGGGTAATTAATCCCATCGGGTGCCAGAAACCGGGCAGGTAGCGGGCATCGAGGTGGGGGTCGTTGGCGAGGATGGGCGCACCGCTACTGGATTTACGACTGCCACTGGCCCAGGCATTACTGCCCATGGCGATACGTGGAAAATCGGGGAATCGATTGCCATCAAGCTGCAGCCCCACTACCTGACCGAGAATTATGTTTTGCTGGATTTCTGTGGCGGGGTCATCGGGGTTGATATTAAGCGCTCGAAGCTCGGCGGCTTTTTCTGCGCCGAGATGATCAATTAATTGCTGGTTCATTAACTCCTGTTTCCAGTTCGCTGAACTACTCCAGACCTGAAAGTACTGCAGTGTAATCATTTCCTTGACCGTCCAGGGCTCAGGGTTTTTGTTCATCAGCTTGAGGATGAGAGGGTGCTCATCGGGATAGTTCTCGATGTAGGCATTGAGGCCGTTAGCATAGCGCTGGAAAAAATTACGCTCCGGTGAAGACAGTAGAGCGACCTGTTTATCGGCTGTCGCGTTAATATCAATCAGCCGTATCAGGCGATCATTCGCCAGCCCTTTTTCACCGATAAACTCTGCCAATCGGCCTTGGGACATTTGCCGGAATAATTCCATCTGGAACAGGCGATGCTGGCCCATGACGAAGCCCTGGGCGGTGATGGCGTCATCCATTGTTTCAGCGTAGATGTAGGGGATGCCCATGTTGTCACGGTGCACGGTAACCGCATGAGATAAGGCCGGGAGTTTCATACTACCGTCTTTTTGATAGCTATCGATGTGCGGCAGGTACCATGTGATGAACGCGATGCCGAGTACCAGCAATAATAGAGTGATTTTTACCTTCGACATATTAAGCCCTCGCTTGCCGGGTCGGATCATATTGGCAGCTGTTTGTTAGCGCAAAAAAAACGGGGGGCAAGCCCCCGTGATTAAACGCTAAAAATAATAATACACAGTGGTGTCCGTTGAAGCACCGCAGGACGCAGCAGTGTGATTAAAATTCGTAGATGGCATCAAAGCCATAGCTGCGTGGGTTACCCCAAGTGTAAGCATTGTAACCGGCAAAACCGGCACCATGAATTTTGTACTCTTCATCCGTCAGGTTGCGTCCCCACAGGGCGAACTGAAGCTGGCCGGTGGGTAATTCGACTTCAGAGAGGGTGATACGACCATTAAGCAGGGTGCGATCATCTGCACTGACACTTCTATTAGTTGATGAAAAGTAACTTTCATCGGTATAGGTTGCATCCACCCGGGTGGTTAACAGGCCAAAATTCATCCCCAATTCATATTGAATGCCCACGGTGCCGGTATTTTTTGGTGAACCCTGGGAGCGGGCGCGATCATCGAAATCCATATTCAAATAACCGTAGGAGGCATCCATGGTCAGGCCCTCTGTCAGCAGGGCCACGATTTCCAGTTCAACGCCTTTGGCATCGGAGCTGCCAGAATTGAAACTGACGCGGATGCCGTCGACAAAGTCGGTGATTTGCAGATTATCATTGTCGTTGTAGAACACCGCGCCGTTGAATTGCAGCCGCTGATCCAGCCACATGGACTTGATGCCAATTTCATAGGCGGTGGTTTCTTCCGGATCAACCGGAGTGAGTGCACCCTCGGTGGTGATCGGGTTGGTGGGATTGCGGTCAATAACACCGGGATTAAAAAGGCCCGAAGCATAGCCTTCGGCTACTTTGAAATAGACATTCATGTCATCGGTTACGACATAATCGATGATGCCGGTAAAAGTGGTTTCGGTCCAGCCGTGGTCTGCCTTTTCAGTTGCGGTGAGCAGGGGATCCTCGGTAGTCAGTGTCAGCTCTTTTTCATCATTGGAATAACGGCTGCCGAAGGTGAGGCTCAGTCTATCGGTCAGGTCATAAGTGAGCTGGCCATAGATGGCCCTGGATTCACTTTTGATGCGGTAAAAATTACCGTATTGATCCGGATAAAAGATGTTGGTGCTTGCCTCATTGGGATCAAGTAAGAAACTGGTGGTATTAAAGGTGGCGATCCAGGGGTTACTTTCCTTGCCGTTCTCATTGAAGTAGTAGAGACCCAGTACATAATTTAAACGTTCATTCAATGCATCGCCAATGGCCTGGAATTCCTGGGAAACCTGGTTCTGGTGTTTCAAACCGGTAGTCCAGAAAGCCGGTAGCCAGGATGGGTCGGTATCGCCGGCGGCGGTGCCGTAATACGTTCCGCCGTCAATGTGATTGCCGTCCAGAAAATCAGATTTGTATTTTCGGTAGCTGGTGATGGATTTGAATTCGACATGATCGAGTTGTGCCGACAGGGTAAGGCTATGCCCCGAAGCATCCAGTGTTTCCGAGCCCTGGTTAATTAAATCAAACTTGTCTTTGCGGTTGTTGTTATCGGCAATGGCCAGCATCTGGTAAAACGGGTTGCCATCAATTCTAGAGCCATTGGATGCGTTCAGGGTGGGTACGGTGGGGCTTTGGGCCGCTGCATTGACGGTGCCGACTTGTAATGCCAGTGGTGTCGCCTTCGAGTCGGTGCGGTCGTAGGTGTAGTCAGCACTAAATATGTCACTTTGCCAAGCCAGGGCGAGATGGATGGCCGAGGTGTCGTCTTCGCCAAGGTTTTGTTTGCCGGTGTTGGCGGTATTATCCTGCCAGCCATCGGTACCCTTGTACATTACGTTGAGCTTGGCGCTTAAACCCGCCCATTCCTGGGTGTTAATCGTAGTGGTTGCGCGGTAGTAACCATCGTTACCGGTTGAAAGTAGCTGTTTGAAACCCCATTCGCCGCTTGGTTTGGCGGTGATCATGTTGACCGCGCCACCGGTGGTGTTTTTACCCCACAGGGTACCCTGTGGGCCACGCAGTACTTCCATTCTTTCCAGGTCGACAACGTCAAATACTGCACCGGCGTTGCGGGCAATATAAACACCATCGAGATAGATGCCGACCTTGGGGTCAACGGCCAGTGAGGGCTCGGCGGTGCCAAGGCCACGAATATTCATGCGGATATTGTAGCTGCTACCAAGACTTTGGGTCATGGTGGCGTTTGGCGTGTACTCGCCGACATCAGCCACGCCGAAGGCCTGCCTCTGTTCCAGTGCGTCAGAGCCGAAGGCGGTAATGGCAATGGGTGTGTCTTGTAATGATTCGGCTTTTTTCTGCGCGGTGACGATCACTTCTTCCAGTACCGTTTGTGATATCGCCTGCGAAGCCAGGCCGGTAGCGAGTGCCAGCAGCACAGGTGTGCGAATAGATGAAGATAGTTTCATGGTGTGTGTTCCCCCGAACGCTTAGTAGTAGTTATTATCTTGGTGATAAAAAACCATTGCTCCCTGTCTGGCGGCTTGTTTCTCTGTCCGTTAGACTAGGCGCTTATCACTGTTTTTAATAGATAGCGGGATAAAACCTTTCGCTATAAATCCCACTCTGCTTATACTGCTGATTGGAGTATGATTTTGGAGTAATGAGTATTACTCCTATTTAGAGTATAGTCAACCACCTATGACAAAATTAACCCCCACCTCCTATGCGTTGCTAGGATTACTGGCACGTAAACCCTGGTCAGCTTATGAGCTCAATGCCCATATGCAACGCAGTGTACTGAGCGCTTTTTGGCCACGTGCTGCCAGCCATGTTTACTCTGAGCCGAAAAAGCTGCTGGCTCATAAACTGGTCACTGCCAGCCAGGAGCAGCGTAGTGGGCGGGGGCGTACGGTTTATACCATTACCGCAGCAGGTCACAAGGCCTTGAGAGATTGGTTGGCCAGCCCCACCGAGACTTATGTCACCATGTCGCATGAGGCTATGCTGAAGTTTCTTTATGCTGAATCCGGGAGTCGCAAAGCGATGGAGGATAACCTTGATGCCATAGAGGCGAATGTATTAGCTGAGGCCAGGGCGATAATAGAGGGGGTCAGGCCCTTGCTGAGCAAGTTTGAGACTATGGAAGGTATGCCCTATAACGGTATGGCCCTGACTTTTCTGGCCGATGTGATGGAAGCCCAGGTCAATTGGGTGCGAGAGGTGCGGGCTAGCCTGGCCGGGCTCAAGGAGACCAAAGCGAATGAAGAATCGCGGCAAGTGGGGCTCAAGGCCTATCATCAGCTGATCAATCGAATTGAGGCGCTGGTGAATGATGATCAGTAAGTTTTCCCGGGAATTAACCGGGGTGTGAATTGACAGACCTGGAAGCACTATCGGGAAGGCTATTGAAGGTAGCACTTCCTGATAGTGGCTAATGATTTCTGGTCGTTTTCTTTAGTGAGCATGCCCGTGGGCTAATTCTTCTTCTGTTGCTTCACGGACTTGGTCAATATTGCCCTCGAAATGCAGGGTCAGTCCTGCCAGGGGGTGATTGCCGTCAATGGTGACCGTGTCATCGCCCACTTCAGTGACGGCTACAGACCTCTCGCCACCTTCAGTGCCAGCATTGAACTGCATCCCAACTTCAATTTCCATGTCAGCGGGGAATGCGCTGCGCGGTGCCTGCTGAACCATCTCCGGCTGGCGTTCGCCATAGGCTTCATCCGGGGTGATGGTGACCTGGAACTTGTCCCCCGTGGTTTTACCTGCCAGCTCTTTTTCCAACCCCGGGATAATGCCATTGGCGCCGTGCAGGTAGGAGAGTGGGCCTTCGGTGGATTCATCCAGCAGGTTGCCATCGGCGTCGGTCAATTTGTAATGGATGCTGACGACGGTGTTGTTGCCAATAATTAACATAGTGATCTCTCGTCCTGACCGGGTAGCCCCGGGAGTTTTTGTCGTTTGACTGGCTATCTTTGGCCAATCACCGGCGGAGAATTCTATCGAGCATTTCCGGTCGGGACAATGGAAATATTAGGCATTGGCGTTTTTTCCAGAATTTTAATTGGATATTTAATGGCATCCATTGATTTGGCGCAAACGCTATTGCCCGGAGCTTGCATAGCATGGTGGCTGGTTGGTCTAATGATGGAAATACTATGGGACAACAGTATAAAAAATTAGCGGGTACTTCGGCGGTGTTCATTATTGATGGCTATCAGGGTGCGTCACCGGTCGATCGTGAAGGCCTGGTCTGGAATGAATCAGAACTGCATATAGATAGTATGCCTGAAACACTCAATCCACTGGGGTCAATGGCAAACGGCTTGGCATTAGAGGGCTTGGAGGACTATGACCCTCCAAGCCACGGCGATGCCAGGCAGGTAGAGTCACTGGGTGTGCAGTTTGTTTATTCAGACAGGATCCGGGGTTGGATTCAATGGGATATTAAACCCTAGAGTTATTCCCCTAAAATTATTCATAGGTGCATAGATAGGCGGTTTCCACCTCGATACGCAGGTCAAAACGCTGTCCGGCATCCACGGTAAAGTGTTCACCGACGATAAAGGTTTGCCAGTGCTCAATGCCGGGCAAGTTAACCGTTAATGCGCCACTGACGACGGTCATAATTTCTTTCTGGCTGGTGTTGAAGGTGTATTCGCCCGGTGCCATGACACCCACGGTGGCGGGCAGGGTTTCTGTTTGGAAGGCAAGCGACGTCACTTTGCCATCGAAATACTCATTGACTTTAAACATACAGCTTTTCCTGTTTAATACCGGTGCTTAGCCGGTGAGACATTGAAAAACAGACGTATTCCCTTAGGACTGTGAACGCGCGCTATTATAACTAGCCGCGGCCATAGCTAAAGGCCATTCGATACGAAATGAGGAGGTATTACCGAAATAAATGGCTGTGGGGTTCAGGTTTTTGCCAGTAATCGATCGAGGGCATTGGCAAAGGCCTGTCTGTCACGCTGGTCAAGCGGTGGCGGACCGCCGCTGGCCTGGCCGCTGTTGCGCATCTCTTCCATGAAGTTTCGCATCGACAGAGTCTGGCGAATATTCTGCTCAGTGTACAGCGTACCCCGGGGGTTGATGCCGTAGGCATTCTTTTCGACGATGTCAGCGGCCAGTGGAATATCCGCAGTGACGACAATGTCACCTGCGCAGACATGTTGCGCGATGTAGTTGTCGGCAACGTCAAAGCCCGCTGCGACCTGTACTGTTTTAATGAAAGCGGAGGGGGGGACTTTCAGGTGCTGGTTGGCTACCAGTGTCAGGGGGAGCTGCGTGCGGGTGGCGGCGCGGTAGAGTATCTCCTTGATCACCGTTGGGCAGGCATCGGCATCGACCCATATATGCATATCAGTTGGCGCATTGCTGGGTGATGATGTCGATGGCTTCTGTGACAGAATCGGTGAGTGAAAACAATGACAGGTCTTCGGTAGAAATAGTTCCGTGCGCGATCAGGGACTGCTTAATAAATTCATTCATGTTTTTCCAGAAGTCCTTACCCATGATGACAATGGGGAAGGATTCAATTTTCCCGGTTTGCATTAAGGTGCAAGTTTCGAATAGTTCATCCAGCGTACCAAAGCCGCCGGGCAGTACCACAAAGGCACAGGAGTACTTCACCAGCATGACTTTGCGGACAAAGAAGTAATCAAACTGGATAAATTCATCCAGGTAGGGGTTGGGCTTTTGCTCATGGGGTAGTTCGATATTACAGCCAATACTGCAGCCGCCCGCTTCCTTGGCGCCGCGGTTGGCCGCTTCCATAATACCTGGTCCACCCCCGGTCATCACCGCATAACCTGCCTCCGCCAAAGCGCGCCCCACGGCTCGTGCCATCTCGTAGTAGGGGTGGCCCTCGGAAAATCTGGCAGAGCCGAATACAGTGACGCAGGGTTTGGGGGCTTTCAGGTTGTTATAGCCGTTAAGGAATTCAAGAAAAATTTGTACGGCACCCTCGACATCAACGGCCTGCTCATGGCGCTTTTTTAGGAAGAAGTTTTCACCGCGGGTCTGTGTCAGTGTTTTGATTAAATCGGCCATAATACTGTATTCCCGGTTAATGGCAGGGGGGTAGCACCAACGTTAATCATAGGTCGTTTGTCGGAATAAATAAATACTGGCGAGCAGGCCGATAGTGCTCAAAAGCAACACCGCCCACCATTGTCGAATGATCAACATGGAAAAACACAGGCTAAACCACATCAGCAGCAGGGCTCGGGTGCGCAGTTTTCTTGAAATGCCCTGTCCACTTTCCCATGCGGCTATCATTGGACCAAAGTGCTTGTTAGCGAGTAGCCATTGGTGAAAGCGTTCTGAAGAGTTGGCGAAGCACCAGGCAGCAAATAAAATAAAGGGTGTGGTGGGAAGAATAGGCAGAAAAATACCGATGACACCAAGGATGATGCTTAGCCAGCCAATACAAATCAGCAAGTAGTGTTTCACCAGAGTTTTGATGATTATTTCCTTGTGGATGATATTTCTGCGCTATTTTAAACCGAAAAACGGTACGAGTGTAATGGCGTTATTGATTGTTATTGATGCGGTGCCGACAGTGATGATTATCTTACCGGGGGGTGATGAGGAATTAAGCCGGTCAGATTTACAGTTGATAGTAGGGTTGATCACTGCCGGGCCTTGATGTTTTCAGGATAAAACATAGTTATTAGCAAACTATTAGTAAGTTGTTAGCAAGCCATTGCGGTTGCAGCCCGGGGCGGTTATAAATAACTTCTTCATACTGAGCAGTGAAAGGGTTATCGTCTTGTTGATAGATAGAATAATTGTCTGTCTGGTTTTTTTAAGCTTGAGTGGTACTGGCCAGGCGGCTGATCATGTGGATGCCACCAGTGTTAATCAGCCAGGGCAGGAGTGGCTCAATTACGGGCGCGATTACAGCGAGCAGCGTTACAGTCCCCTGCAGCAAATCCGCCAGGACAATGTCGAGCGACTGGGCTTGGCCTGGTCCTATACTTTTCCCACCGAGCGGGTCATGGAGGCGACACCACTGGTGCATCAAGGCGTACTTTATACGTCGACTGCCTGGAGTCATGTGTATGCTTTCGATGCGGCCAGCGGTGAGTTGCTGTGGTCCTTTGACCCACAAGTACCGAAACAACATTTAATCAATCTCTGCTGTGGGCCTGCCAATCGCGGTGTGGCGCTGTGGACGGTGGCGGCTAAAACCGTTCTCTTTGTCGGCAGTCTCGATGGTCGCCTGATTGCACCGGATGCTAAAACCGGCAAGCAACAATGGTCGGTGCAAACAGTGCCTGAGGGTTCGCACTATTCTATTACCGGCGCGCCGCGGGTGGTCAAGGGGAAAGTGATTATCGGCAATGGTGGCGCCGAGTTGGGGGTGCGGGGGTATGTCTCTGCTTATGATGCTGCCAGTGGTGAGCTGGTCTGGCGTTTTTATACGGTGCCCGGTGATCCTGGGCTACCCCAGGAAAACCAGGCTTTAGATCGGGCGCTTGCGACCTGGCAGGGCAACTGGTGGCAGTTGGGTGGTGGTGGAGGAACTGTCTGGGATGCAATGGCCTATGATCCCGAGTTGGATCTGCTGTATATCGGCACGGGCAATGGTTCACCCTGGAATCGTGAAATACGCAGTCCCGGCGGTGGCGATAATAAGTCGGATCGTAGCCATGTCGTTCTGTGGGCCAAGGAGTT
>JAUXHA010000011.1 GCA_030621845.1 Spongiibacteraceae bacterium | reverse complement strand
TTGTCGATGCGGTTAGGCAGCAATTGTCGAATGGTTACGAGGTGGGTCATAAAAATACGCTGGCTGGCGATGTTGCTAAATTGATATGTGAATTGACTGGGAGTGAAAGAGTAACATTTGCACGCTCAGGTTGTGAGGCAGTCCAGTATGCTATAAGAATTTCACGTGCTGTCACAGGAAGAAACAAAATTGTTATTTTTTAAAATGATATACATGGCCGAGGTGATTCTGTTTTAATTAGAACAATAGCCACTAAAAGCGGCTTGCGCAGTATGCTGTCGGCTGTTGGGGTTTTATCTAATGCGGTGAAAGATACTATAGTCTTGAAATGTGGAGACGAAGAATCGATAGAAGTTATTAGGCAGCATGCCGATGAAATAGCGGCGATTATTGTTGAGCCTGACCGCACCCGAAACCCGGATCTGCAGCCGCATGAATTCCTTCTAGAACTTAGGCGTATTACTGAAGATTTCGCTTCGCTGCTTATTTTTGATGAGGTGGTTATGGGTTTTCGTGTGCGCCCAGTCGGCGCGCAGGGTTACTTTGGTATTAAGGCTGATTTGGCTGTTTATGGCAAGGCAATTGGGGGCGGGATGCCCATTGGTGTGGCAGGGGAGTTATACATTGGTGGAGAGAGCGTCAGGCTGGGTTATTTGAAGCGGGATTAATTAACAGCGGAGAGTTTTGTCGTTGATCCTCAATCATCTGCTAGCAGGCTGTACCGGACAAGCGACCTTGTACGCTGGCGTGAAGACGGAAATATTGAGTGCCTGAACAGGGTGGATAATCAGGTCAAAGTGCGTGGATTCAGGATTGAGCTGGGAGAAATCAAATCGGTATTTAATCAATATCCATTGATTATAAATAGTGTGGTGGTTGTTCGGGAAGACCAGTCTGGAGATCAGCGTTTAACTGCCTATGTTGTTTTACATGACGATTGTGATATGACGGTAACGGAAATGCGTAAATATTTTCGTCAGAAACTTCCTGGTTACATGTTGCCTCAGTTATTTGTTGAGCTGGATCATATGCCATTAACTGCAAATGGTAAAATAGATCGCAATGCACTCCCTGATGCTATGCAAGAGTTTTCTGAGATGGAAGGGACTGTTGCTCCTCGCACAGAGCAGGAAAAATATATTGCCGGAATATGGACTGAGCTTATAAAAGTAAAAGAGATTAGCGTCAATGATTGTTTTTTTGATATAGGCGGACATTCCTTATTAGCAATGGAGTTAATTTATTAGCTGAGGACGCGCTATAATATCCAGCTATCGCCGGTTGATATTTTGATTAATAGCCTGGAGCAACTTGAAGCAATGATTGTAAAATCAGAGGGAGATGAAAGCGTGAGTTGTGCGAAAGTAATAAATCGGCGAAAAACAGGACTATTAGGTCGAATTTTTGGCCAGTAACAGATAGTGTCTAAAAATTTTATTTGGCGATTCAATCTGCTATCCAGTCGCCATATGGAGATTAGGGTGATTTCACGTCGAGAATTAATAAAGATTTCTGTGGCAAGCTCTGGTTCGCTGCTACTGCAAATTCCCTTGTCAGTGGACGCATCAATACGGAAGTTAAAGCGAGGAAGCTATTATGATGCCTGGCTTGAAATTAGCCCTGAAAATAATATTTACTTTAGCCTGGATAAGGTTGAAATGGGTCAGGGGGTCGTCAATAGTCTGGTGGCGATTTTGGCAGAGGAAATCAATACAGATCCGTTAATGATTGATGTCCAGTTAGCTACTGTGGGACATATGCAGCGTAATCCCCAGTATACGCCTGGTTGGGGGACGGGAGCTAGCTCCAGTATCCATTCTTTATGGCCGGTTCTACGAGAGGCGGGGGCAATACTTAATCTGCGAATGTTACACGCGGCGGCCAGGCACTGGAAAGTCGAGCCGTCCAGTTTATTTTGCCAACAGGCACAAGTAATTGATGCTGCAGGTGATCGTAGCGTACGCTTTGCCAAACTAATTGCCGACGTAGTGGCGATGGAGGGCCCTGAAAAAGTTACTTTTAAGGCGAGGGATGACTACCAGTGGATTGGACGAAAAATCCCTGTCCGGGATATTGAGCTTAAAACCACGGGTGCAGCGTCTTATTGTTCTGATATTCAGGCCGACGAGCTGCCTATTGCAGTAGTTGTTCGCTGCCCTTATCCGCGAGGAGTGTTACAAAGTTATCAATGGCAGGTGGGTAAAGAGCCGAAAGATGTTCGTATTCTGCATATCGGCGAGCAACTGGTTCTACTGGGCTCGGATTTTTATCGGCTGAATAAGGCGAAGGCTTACCTAAATATTGATTGGTCGTCCGGTCATACCCTGCCCGAAGATAATCAGCAATTACAGCGATTACTATTGGCCGGCCTCGAGGATGCAGGAGAAACTGTCTATAGTAGAGGGTCTTCAGAGGGGTCGAGTGCAAGCTTATCGGCCAGTTATCTTGTTCCCTATCTGGCCCATGCAACCCTTGAACCGATGAATTGTACAGTATTAGTGGCGCCGGATTCATGGACGGTTTGGGCGCCGAGCCAAAAACCGGCGCATGCGTTAAGCATTGCTGTAAAGATCAGTGGCTTGGCAGCGGATAAGGTGACAGTGCATACCGGCTTTGTTGGTGGTGGTTTTGGTCGCAGGTTGAAACAGGATTATGTTACAGAGGCTTGCTTGATAGCAAAAAAACTGGGGCATTCGGTTAAAGTTATGTGGAGTAGGGAGGATGATTTCCAGCATGGCTATTACCGCCCGGCTATAGCAGCAAGGCTGGAGGCTTGGGCCGACTCAAGCGGAATTAAGGAGCTAGAGTATCGGGTGGTTTCTTCAGAAGCAGGGCCTTTATCTATAGGTGGATTGGCAGGGATACAGTTAAAACTTGCTGGTTGGTGGCGCCAACTTAAGGGCGAAACGGCATTACGTGATCAGGCCATCGATGGCGTCAATCGCTTGCCCTATACAATCAATTCGCAAAGTATTAATTTAAAATTTATTGATGTGGGCCTGCCGACTGGATTATGGCGATCGGTTGGGAATTCGTTTACCGGATTTTTTATTGAATCGTTTATTGATGAGCTGGCATGGCATTTTCGCCAAGACCCTATTGAATACAGATTGCAGACCTTAAAGAAAACCGGGTTGAAGAATGCATTAACCAAGGTAAGAAAATTATCATCATGGGGAGTGGGAAATGATGATAATACAGCCTGTGGCGTAGCTTGTTATCACTGTTTTGGCACTTCAGTGGCGATGGTTATTGAGGTGAAGCAGATTGATAATGTTTTACATATATCCAGAGTATGGTGTGTTGTTGATTGTGGGATGGCAATTGATCCTGATGGAATCCGAAAGCAGGTTGAGGGGGGAGTTAACTTTGGATTGTGCGCTGCATTGTATGGTGAATTAGAATTAATTGATGGGCGGGTAGCATCATCTAATTTTGATGACTATCCTGTGCTTAGAATGCAGCAGTCACCGTCTATAGAGGTAGAAATCGTCATCAGTGATAAGCCGCCAACAGGTATTGGAGAGCCAGCGACACCGTTGGTGGCGCCTGCACTGTACAATGCGGTTTTCGCGTTAACTGGACGCCGCTATCGTCAATTGCCACTTAAGCGGCAGCTTCAAGGAAACTTAAGTTTATAGAAGGACTTAATATACTAGTGGGTAGTATCGCCAAAAAATGAAATTATGAAAAGAACTAATAACATAGGCTTACAGATTGAATGTTTGTTTCCTCAGTTTACTAAAGTTTGCTTTTCACCAGCATTAAACCATCACGCGAAACTCTTAACTGAAGAGCTGGCAGGCACCGAGAATATGGTGGAGGGGCGTATGCTGGAATTTCGCCATGGTCGTTACTGTGCACATGCTGTTTTGGCCATGCTTGGTGTGCGTGAGGTTGCGGTTCCCCGAGGTAGTAACCGGGAGCCACTATGGCCGCAGGATATCGTTGGCAGTATCAGCCATAGCGGGAAAGCCGCGGCGGCAGTGGCAATTAGCGATAAATATCTAGCAGGGATCGGTCTTGATATAGAAAGTTCGGGGCCGCTCAGTGAGAATTTAATCAGCATGATTTGCCTGCCGGAAGAAAGTGTAGGAAATAACGGATTGCATGCTAAATTACTGTTTAGCATTAAAGAGGCGATCTACAAATGTGTCTTCCCGACTGTCGGTGAATTTATCGATTTCCGAGAGGTAAAAGTCTGCCTGAATGAAGAGGCTTGTACGTTTACTGCGAGTCCTAAACGGCGGGGGCTGGATTTGATTGAAAGAGTAGAGGGGGGCTATAGCGTCATTGACGGGATGGTTATCAGCGGTGCCTGGTTGGCTGTGAATTCATAGAGTAGGTTCTGGTTCTCTACGCGCTTATCTAAACTAAATTTCCCTGGCTGATTTTAGGTGGGAATTTATCTCATCTTGCTCGGAGGAATTGGCAGCTTTTAAGGCCAGCTCTAAAATTTCAATCCCTTCATCCTTTCTGCCTTTGTTAACTAGTATCCATCCATAAGTGTCTAAAATAGCAGCCCTTTCAGGGGAAAGTTCATAGGCGCGTTGAGCAGTATCAAGAGCGAGCGGGTTATTTTCTTCGTAATATAGCCAGGCAAGATTATTAAGCAGCGCGGAAGCATTTGGATTTAACTCAAGGGCTTGTTCATAATAGAGAATAGCCTGAATATTTTTTCCGTTTTTTTGCGCATTAAGTGCCAAGTGAGAAAAGGGTTTATAATTATCGGGTTCAGCTTGCGCCCATGAGTGTAAAAATATTAATTGCCTGGAAGGTTCTGAGTTAAGTCGTTGGTAAATTACCTCGCCAAGATAAGGTGTTATATTTTTCTTCCATACGTTTTCAAGGTATTTGTCACCCTTGTTTTTTTCGCCTTGCTTGTCATATAGCCTGGCGCGAGCAAGTAGTGTTGAAATCTGTTCGGGGTGCTGTTTTTCTAAACTTAATATAAGTTGCTCGGCCTCCTGTAATTGCCCGCTCTCTAATTCAAGCTGTATAAGGAAGTTGGAAATTTTTTGTTGATCAATAATTCCGTTGGACAGCTTTATAAGTAGTGTTCGGGCTTTATCCCAATCACGATTGCTGTAAGCTTGCTGAGCACTCTCATAATCGATCAAGCTGGATATTCTATTTATATAAACAGTATCAATATTGGGCAAGCTCGCCATGGAAATGTACTCACTGGCTTTATTGATATCACCATCGCGTAAATAATATTCAGCTTTGACTGCATTTGCAGTAGCCTTTTTATTATCAGGGGATGTGTCAGAGGTGTATTCATTCAAGGCTGACAGTGGTTGGTTTGTTTTTCCTGTTGAGGCGAGTGCGACGACTAATCCCTTGTAAGGAAAGGGTAACTCAGGTCGGAGGTGGATTATTTTTTTATAATGTTTTATTGCCTCTTCTTGTTGATTATTTACAATAGCGATAGACGCTAAATTATTCAGTGCGGCAATGTTATCAGGGTCAAATTTAAGTGCTTTTAATGAGAGCTTCTCGGATGTGTCCGGTTTCTCTATAAGACGATAGTATTTTGCCGCTAAATTTAAAGATTTTACATCGTCAGGTTTTAGCCTTAGTAATTCTTTGATAGCTATACTTGCTTGATCAGTTTGGCCATGTAATAACATGGTTTGGGCGTAAAGAGCAGTGGCCTGAATATTTCCAGCGTCTCTCTTTAGTAGCTGATTTATTTGGGCAAGCCCTTGTTCCAGCTTATCCTTTTTAAAATAATAGCTGGCTAGTGTCAATCTTAATGTATTCTGTTCCGGTTTTATGGCGATGCTCTTTTGAAGTGCCAGCAATCCGGCCTGCTCTGTTTTTGGTTGTGCTAAAGCGGCTAAACCATACAATCTAAGTAACGAAGCATTGTCTTTATGTACTAGTAATGCTTGTTCAAGAATCGCTAATGCTTGTTGAGTTTTGTTGAGCTTTAAATTACTAATGGCAGCTTGTTCAACCAGGGCTACTGGAGCTGTTTCTGTGTCAAGGTGGCGGTCAAAAAGTGTATTGGCACCTTGTAAGTTTCCTTGTTGATAATTAATAAAGCCAAGGTAGAGTGCGTTTATGTCGTTATCGGGATAAGTCTGATAAAGTTCTTCAAAGAGTTTTTCTGCTGCATTTATTTCACCTGAATTTAGTAACTCAAGCGCCTTGGTAAATTTTGTCTTAGCTTTGCTGGCCTCGGGTGAAGCTGAGGCCAATAGTCTGCGGTATATTAATGCTTCAGACGTTCTTTTTTGTTCGGTGAGAACGCTTGCAAGCCGGTCGAGGACGCTCAGACGAAGAGGGGTTAGTATGTCAGTTTCTTGCAAGTTCATCAGGGATTCGGTAAGTAATTTTTCAGCGCTATCCAGCTCGTGATTAAAATGAGCTATCTGTCCTGCCAAATAGAGAGCCTGGGGGTTGGTTGGAAAGTTTAGTAAGGTGCTGGCAATATTCCTCTCGGCCTGGTGGTAGAGCTTACTTTTTAGATATATGGCTGACAACGCTATATACGCATCAATGTCATTGGGGTATTTATTGATCAGGATTTCAAGATTTTCTATAGCTTTATTGACCCGTTTGTTGCCAGCGTTAGTTGTTGCTGAGGCGATAATATAATCGATAACGGCGGCAGAACCGCCGGTCTTAATATAATCGTCGAGAGAGTTTTTTGCGGATAAAAACTTGCCTTGCTTGTTGTAAGCTTTGGCAAGTAAAAGCGAAATTTCAGGATCAGAATTTTCTCTAAGCGGCTCGAGTAAAGCGGCTGTGTCTTTTCCATTTCCCAGCGCCAAATATATATTGGCAAGTCTCTCGTAGCCAGCGGTATTTGATTTATCAAGACTGATGATGTTTCTGGCTTCAATAATGGACGCTCTAAACTGCCCCTGTTCCTGATAGGCAATGCTTCTTTCCATGTGATTTTGAATTGATGATGTTATGTCCCTGTTTTTGTCACTACATGCGGAAATAATACACAACAAAGCCATTGTTATATAAATTTCTTTTTTTAAAAATATTTTTCCGCTAGTCCAGAGCATGTTTTATTCCACTGTTTCTGCGATATTTTTATACGCTTAATGTCGATGTTTCTTTAAAATAAGTACTGAGGCATTAGGGCTATTGTAAGCCATATTTTTTAATTAAGTCATACAGGGTGGGGCGTGTTATCCCTAGTAATTTTGCCGCGGCGGAGTTGTTTCCGCCGGTTATTAATAATGCTTTGCTAATGGCACTTTTTTCCGCGTTTTGCCTCACCTGACGTAGATTTATCGACAGAGGCTCTGTGCTTTCCAGGTCAAGGTCGGCGGGAGTGATGTGCTTTGTTTCGCACATAATCACCGACCTCTTTATTTTGTTTTCCATTTCGCGGATATTTCCTGGCCAGTTATAACTCTCTATAGCTTGGGTGGCTTCGGATGTATAACCTTTTATGGATTTTTTCTCTGCCTCAGAAAATTTATTAAGCAGATGATTGGCCAGTAAAATTTTATCGCCCTCGCGTTCGCGCAAAGGAGGGATATTTATTACCATCTCACAAATTCTATAATACAGGTCTTCCCGAAAACTTCCTTCCGATGACATTTGCTCGAGGTTTTTGTTGGTCGCGCATACAACCCTTACATCAACGGGAATTTCTTCTCGGCCACCCACTCGTTCAATGACTCTTTCCTGTAGAAATCGAAGTAGTTTGGCTTGTAGAGGAAGCGGCATATCACCAATTTCATCTAAAAATAAAGTCCCTTCATTGGCGTATTCAACCTTGCCTATAGTGCGTTTGCCTGCACCGGTAAATGCACCTTTTTCATAACCGAATAGTTCACTTTCAATCAGGTTTTCGGGTACGGCTGCACAATTAATGGCAACGAAATTATGCTTGCTTCTAGGGCTTAAGTTGTGAATTGCCCGGGCAAACACTTCTTTTCCCGTTCCGCTTTCACCAAGAAGTGTGCAGGTGACATTGGTTGGAGATACTTTTTCAATGGTGCCACAAATTCTCAACATTTGTGGGTCAGACGCTATAACCCCGTCCAGGGGAGATTGTTCTAATGGTTGTAGTTTTAGATTTTGCAGTTCCAGATCAAAAATGTTGTATGCTCTCTGTACTATGAGATCAAGCGTTTCAGTATTTATAGGCTTTTGATAGAAATCATAGGCACCAAGAGCCACTGCGCGTACCGCATTTTCGTAGTCATGATTTCCTGTGACGACAATAATTTTTGACATTGGGGCGATAGCAATTGTTTCTTGTACCGTTTTGAACCCCTCTTCTACGCCTTCTTCATCAGGGGGGAGTCCAAGGTCTTGTAAAATAACAGCAGGTTCGTATTGGCGGATGGCGGCAATAGCACTTTCCCGGTCGCCAGCAATAATGACGTTGTAATCATCAAAATGCCATTTTAACTGGCTTTGTAAGCCGGGGTCATCTTCGACAATGAGCAGGATTTTGTCTTGTTTATCGGTAGTCATATATAAAGTCAACCGTGTTTAAATTACGCAAATAGGGATTGTAATCTTAAATGTAGTTCCCTCACCAAGGGCACTGTTAACAGTAATGCTACCATTCAGGCTGGTGATAAATTCCTGGGTTTGGTAAACGCCGATGCCCATTCCTTTGCCCGATTTTGTCGTGTCAAAAGGTTTGAATAGACGATCTTTAATAAAATCTTCATCCATGCCTGAACCATTATCTTCGACTATTATAATGGCATAGCCATCTTTTTTGTATAAGGTGATATCAACAAAGCCTTTATTTTTAGTAGCTTCCTGGGCGTTTTTAATGATGTTTGCCAGCGTCATAATGAGATAGTCAGGGTCTGCGTTCACTCTTATATCACTGGATTCAAGTCGAAGTGAGGGTGTAGGCTTAATATCATGACATTTCTTAATGACATCGATTAGTATTTTTTCAAGATCAAGATTTTTTACTTCGCTTGGCCCTTTATGCTGTAATTTCCGTAATAAATTACTCATCCGGCTTACGGAGTTGTCAATCGTCTTAATGGCATCCTCAACGAAAGCAGGGTTATCCTTATGTTTCGCGGCGTTTTCCACTACCAGGGCCTGTTGGGCAATCAGATTTTTCAAGTCGTGCATGATGAAGGCTGTTAATTTGTTGAAAGTATCGAATTGTTTGGATTCAGTCAGCTGTTCGGCGGCTTTATGCCTGTCCAGATAGCTGGCAACCTGGCGGCCGGATGCTTTTAGTAAGTCAAGATCTTCCCAGGTGAGGGATTTGTCATGCTGGGGCTGGGCTAGTGTCATGAAGCCTATTAATTTTTTTTCGGTCATCAGCGGGAGTATCAACCAGAGTTCGGATATTTCATATATCCATGTTGGCAATAACTCATTCAGTAAGCTTAGTTGTTCATTGTCAGGGGAATAAGGAGAAAACACCCATTCTTGCTCCAGTAAAGTTTGGCAAAATGGGCTGTTAATGTCTTCTACAAAACGATTGTTGGGAAGCGGCATGTTGTAAGAAGAGGCGGGGCTGAAAAGGTGGTTATGTTCAAGCCAAAGAGCGCCTTGCGGACTTTTAAAGATAGAGGCTATGGCCTTGATAGCCCGCTGATGGAAATCTTCTTCATTGGCAGGTTGAGAGAGGTAATTAATTAGTTTTATCCATTCAACGCGATAATCATATTTATGGCTAAAGAAATTCTTGTTAATCCACACATTCAGCTTTGAGCGGGCTGTGTATGAGACAAAAACAATGGTGATGGCGAGCAGGGCAGTAAATAAAACCAGTGTTTGGATTATCGTGCCCCAGCTGCCACCATATAGCTGAACGTAATACCCGCCTACTGCCATTAATGCCAAAAAACATCCGGCAAATGTCATGCTGGTGGTATAAAAAACAACAGGCCTGGAGATTGCGAAAGAAGTTTTTTCCGGGTAGCGATTAGAGATAACTAATACGCCAATAGCGGTAATCAAGCCGGCTAAACCATTAACTGCGCCGCGCGATTGCCAAAGACTTTGATCGATAATATTGAAAATTAAGCTGTATGAAAAAACATATATATCATAAACAAAAATAGCTCCAATGGTTACGCTTAATAATTTTATCAGGCGGTTTTTGTGTGTGTTTCGATATAATTGTTCGACAGAAATTAATCCGAGTATCGATAGAATAAGACTGTTCCATATCAGCAGGTTGGTATTTTCTATAAGAGGGTGGTTGCTTGCCACCAGGCCGATGATTATTCCCAGGGAAATAAGCCATATTCCGTGAATAACAAAATTAACCTGAAAGGGAAGTTGCTGTCCTGCTGAGAATTTTATGGAGGCGACTAGAGCGATAATCCAGCTGCCGTAGCGTACCGTTTCAAGAAAAATTAATAGCGGCAAGCCGATGGGGTAGCCATGATTTTGAGCGGCAATGACTAGCTGCCAGATGACACTGATCAGGCTGGCAATAACCAGGGAAAAGTGGACGATTTTTTGTTGCCAGAGGTAAAAAAAAGTCAGCGTTAGTGCGGCAAATATAATGCCACCACCCATATAGCTGATGTAGGCAATGTTGTTGTATTCCATGTTTACAAAAAACCAACTCAATTTGTATGAACATACAGAACTTGCTGTTCATTCATTTATTTATTTTGGTATGCAGCGGCTAAAAAAGACGTGAGTTTCAGGCTATTGCTACTTTCCACCAAGCTGTCGAAGATTGGTGACAATATTGCTCATTGCTCGATCAAATAACTGGCCGTTTTCAAGAGGCGTTGCCCGGCCTTCTTGCATGTCATAGGCAAATTCTTTTCTCTGTTTTTCCAGAATCTTAAAACCGAAGCGATTTACGAATACATAACTGTCCGAGGTTCTAATGATTGAGGATAATTTGCAGCGAATGGTTTTTCCTTCGTTTTCCAGTTGATAAGAGACCCAGGTGTGGATGGGGAGTTGTTCTACTTTGCGAATGTACTCATAGGTTAGCGCTTTATAACGAGCCTGTTGACGCTCAATCCCGCTCATGTTTTTCCAGGTTTTACTGCCACTGCCAGGTGTGTGACCAAGATTCATGGCTTGAGCGGCACTTAGGGGTCTGAAGTTGGCGCTGTCTTCATTTGAGCGTATCAGGTCAAGGCTGGCCTCTATAAATTGTATGGTTTCAATCACGGTGTCATCAGTATTGGATATATTGCTCAAGCCAGAACCGATACGCTCAATAAGACCCGGTTTGATCTTATGGTAGCGCTGCAATGATTTTTCATCCGGGTGATTCTGGCACGCCCAAATCAAGTCATCTACCAGTTGCAGTGCCTCTATCCATTCCGAGCTGCTCTCACCGTGTCTCAGGTGGGTAAGGATTAAAAGGTTTAGCCATTGGTCGGTAAGGAATTCGCTAATGTAATCGGGAAGTGTCAGCCGTTCAAGTTTTTCGAAAAGAAGCTTTTGGGCGGTGGATTTCGCAAGATTGGTTTTGGCTTGCCCTTCAGCAACCTGGCTGGTGCGTTTTTCTACGAGGGTAGATTTGTGCTCCTGTTGCTCGATAAAGCTCTGTAGTTCGAGCAATTGTTCGGCAAACAGCTGGTCACTTTCGGTATGGTGCTCGGTTATACTTTGGATGATATTACTGACCTTACTATAAAAACGATCTTTTTCAGAAAGATTTGACTCATCCAGACCTATGCTGGCATTGGCTATAGTATTGATCAGCTTGCGCGCAGGATGAGTATTATTATTAAAAAAGTTTTTGTCATGTAAGGCGATTTTTAATACAGGTATTTGTAGCCTGCCGATAAGCGCTTGTATGGGAAGGGGCAGGTTTCGATCATCGAGTACAAAGTCGAAAAACATAGCCACCAGGTTGATGATGTCTTCATCCGGTTGTTTCAGTGCCCTGGGAGGCTCGGTATTCGAATTGGAAAGAATGCTGTCGACGACATCCCGGACACTTATGGACTGCTCCTGCTGGGAAAGCTGCTGATTTATTTGTTGTTGCAAGCTGCCCAACAAAAGTAAAAGCTCTGTTTGTGGCAGGGTGGGGCCGGGATTTGCCGAATAAGCGGTGTACTGGGGAAGCACTTGCAGGCCCAATTTTCTCATGGATGCGAGCAGTGTGGTTAATTCAGAAAAATCAAACAGCTGTTCCTGGTGAGAATCTTCAGGGTTATTATCCGCCTGTTGTTGACTGCTCGCTGCGGTTTTCTTTTCCTGCTCATGGCTGAGGATTTTGGGAAGCACGCCGGCATTAATTAAAAGTCCATTGGCACTGGAATAGACGGTGGCTAATTTGCTGGCAACATAGCGATCAAATTGTTTGAAAATAATAATTCTGGCTTTGATGTTGATATCCAGAATTTCACAGGCCGTAGAAAACGCCTGGCAAACTTGTTGAGGATCAAGCGGGTTGTTGTTGTTAGTTACCTGAGTTGATGGTGACAGGTAGTCG
Source organism: Spongiibacteraceae bacterium (assembly GCA_030621845.1). Lineage (GTDB taxonomy): Bacteria > Pseudomonadota > Gammaproteobacteria > Pseudomonadales > Dasaniaceae > JAUXHA01. The sequence continues at coordinate 27,149 of JAUXHA010000011.1, read as the reverse complement.
AATCTGAGGTTCAGGTGATAGATACTTTCCTGGCAGTTGTTTCTGGCTTTGCTGACCATGCTTGAAAGCGCGACGTTTTGCTCAAGGGCATCATTTTGTACCAGACTGAGAGAATGATGATCTATGTTCTGCTCTTTGGAAAGTTTATCCTGATTGTTGCTTGCTAGTGTACCGGGGTCAAATAGCCCGAAAAAGAATTTTCCCAGCTCATTGCTAAAGGTATCAATAACGCCGGATTTCTTCAGGCGAACCTCTCTCATGGATTCAAAGTAGAGATTTTGTTCGTTATTACTTGTGGCCCGACTGGACAGGTCAAAAAACAGGTCGTCACAGCTGGAAAAAAGTGTTTCGAGATGTGAGGTGAAGATGGATAGCGAGCTGTCTTTAACCTGAGAGATAATAGGGGGGATTTGTGGCTGGGACTTTGCCGAGCCATCAACCATTTTTAGATAGTCTTTTTCCTTTGTCATTGGTTTTCAAATATCCCGGATTGTAATCGGCGAATTCGGCCAAAAACCCCCGCTCAGATACCATAGCCTTAATTATTGGAAGTGGATTGGCTCGATCTAAATCATAAGGTAAATAGCGCATTATTAATAGGTAAATAATCGATGCTTTAGCGGGGAGGGGTTTGCCTTGTGTTACCTGCTGGGCAGCAGGGGTGAGTGCGGCTGCGGTGCATGTATGTAAGCGGTCACTATCGCCGGTTTCTTTGTGTTGGCTATGTTGGTGATTTTCCCTATAACGAAGGATGTGGCAGGTGAAGCTGTTTTGGTTTATCGGGGTATCGATTCAGGGGAGTACGGCAATGACGGTTTCCGAGAGTTCGCTCTGGATACCGTCGATGTCATAGGCTGAAATGGCGAAGTAGTGGGTGCCGCTGGGCAGGGACGATAATGTGTAGTCGGTGGCCTGGGAATCATTGATGGCGATGACGTCACCCATCTCAACGTCCGGGTTTTCATGCCGGTGATGGATTAAATAGCCGCCAATTTCATGGGCTGGGAGATCCGAGCCATCGAGCCGGGAGTCGGGCATATTCCATGATACTGCCAGGTTATTTGAACCTCGTTCGCTGCCAGCTGACTCTTCACCGCCACCAGAGCCGCCGCCACACGCCGAGAGAAGGGCACAAAGCGCGAATAAAGCGACCAGTCGTATTGAGAAAAGTGTTTTGACTTTCATATTAGTTTTGCAGAGTTAATATAAGGAATAGCGCCTGTATGTCATTCATATTAGGGGTATTTATATTCGATGCAATCACCGAGTGCCGATGGTGTGACGGCCATCACGAACCGTTGTGGATTTAGCTTATTTTTTTCGTGATACGGCCAGTTCTGCCAGGCGAATCAAGCTGCTTTTGTAGTCACTGTCGGCAAGGTCAAGAAGACATTGCCGGGCTTTGTTGCTGTGATTAAGAGCTTGTTGACGGGTATAATCGAGCGCACCACATGAAGACACTATGGCGATGATGTCGTTCAGGTGGCTGATGTCTTTTTCTATCAGCGATTGCTGGATAAGTGCCCGCTGGTTTTCCCTGGTATGTGCCATCGCATAGATAAGCGGGAGGGTAGGCTTACCTTCGGAGAGGTCGTCACCAATATTTTTACCCATTTGCTGAGGGTCGCCCTGGTAGTCGAGAACGTCATCAATGAGCTGGAAGGCATTACCCAAATGCATTCCGTAGTGATAAAACTGATCAACTTGCGCCTTATCCTGGCTGGCGAGCATGGCGCTGCCGGCGCAGGCGGCGGCGAATAAGACCGCCGTTTTGTTTTTTATTACCTGGTAGTACTCTTCTTCTGTGGTATCCGGGTTGCCGGCCTTGACCAGTTGTAGCACTTCGCCTTCGGCAATGGTATTGGTTGTTTCTGCCATTAATTCCATCACCGGCATATTGCCAATACTGACCAGCAGCTGGAAAGCCCGGGTATAAAGAAAGTCGCCAACCAGAACGCTCGAAGCATTATCCCAGGTGGCATTGGCGGTGGGTTTACCGCGCCTCAGGGTCGATATGTCGACCACATCATCGTGTAGTAAGGTGGCGGTATGTATGAACTCAATCACCGCGGCGAGGGTGATATGCTGGTCATGCAAATTGCTACTGGTACCAGCGCAGAGCAGGCACAGTAAGGGTCTTAGGCGTTTTCCACCGGCATCAACAATATAGTGGCCGATGTTTTCTACCAGCGGAACATTGGAGTGCAGTTGTTTAATAATAAGCTGGTTAACGGCTTCAAATTCTTTGGCTACGAGATTGCGGGCTTGCTGCATGTAAAGTGCTTCATCTTTGTTTTAGGCGGCGGAGCACGGAATGCTATGGAGGCGTCGGCTTGCTGTCAAGTCAGCTTCGCTGCCGAATGCATTGGGGCATTGCCGGGGCGGGGGAGGTAACTTGCCCGGGCAAACTGTTTTAGCGTTGGCAGTGTGATGGGTGCAGGGTCCCGAAAGATGCCCGGGACGGGCGGTAAATGGGTAGTAATCACTGATAAAGGCTTGTGATAGAAAATTAATTACCGTAGAATGCACGCCCCTAAAAACCGAACCTACTGTTCGTTCTGGTAGAAGGTCTACCGAGGCGACAGGTTAGGTGCCTGGACTTGTCCCAGCGTAAGCTGGCCTTGAAAATCATACTGCAAGCAGGCCAATGAGTGGAGTTGATATGTACGCTGTAATAGAAAGCGGTGGTAAGCAACATCGTGTAATCGAGGGTGAGACCCTTAAACTGGAAAAGATTGAAGTAGCCCCGGGTGAAACAATTGATTTTGACAAGGTTTTGCTGGTTGGTGAGGGCGAAGACGTTAATATTGGCACCCCTTACGTAAAAGGCGGTAAGGTGACGGCTGAGATTATTTCCCAGGGTCGTCATAAGAAAGTCAAAATTATGAAGTTTCGTCGTCGCAAGCATTCGATGAAGCAGGCCGGTCACCGTCAGTGGTACACTGAGGTGAAAATCACCGGTATTAAAGCTTAGGCATTGGAGATAAGAAATGGCTCATAAAAAAGCAGGCGGTAGTACTAATAACGGTCGCGATTCGCAGAGTAAGCGCCTCGGTGTTAAGCGCTATGGTGGCCAGGAAGTACTGGCGGGCAATATCCTTATTCGTCAACGCGGCACGCGTTTTCATGCGGGCGAAAACGTAGGTTGTGGCACTGACCACACTTTGTTCGCAAAAGCAGCTGGCGTAGTAAAGTTCGAGACGAAAGGTCCTAAAAACCGTAAATTTGTCAGTATTGTTACGGCTTAATACCGCGTCAAATTGATATTTAAAAGCCCCGTCTATTGACGGGGCTTTTTTGTTTCTGTACACCCTTATATAGTTAATTTAATAACGGCGGAGAATAGCTGCATGAAGTTTGTCGATGAGGCCACCATTAAAGTGCAGGCTGGTCGCGGCGGTAATGGTTGTTTAAGCTTCCGGCGAGAGAAGTACATTCCTCGAGGTGGCCCGGATGGTGGCGATGGTGGCGATGGCGGCTGCATTTATTTGGAGGCGGATAGCGCGATTAATACCATGGTGGATTTTCGCTATCAGCGCAGTTATCGCGCTGAGAGCGGGCAATCCGGGGCGGGTAAGGACTGTACCGGGAAGAAGGGTGAAGAGCTGGTGTTACAGGTGCCGGTTGGGACAACAGTGATTGATGAAGATACTCAGGAGATACTTGGGGATCTGAAGCAGCATCAGCAGCGTATGTTGGTTGCCCAGGGTGGTTTCCATGGCCTGGGAAACGCCCGTTTTAAATCCAGTACTAACCGGGCACCTCGGCAAACAAGCCCTGGCAGCGAGGGTGAGCTGCGAAATCTTCGGCTGGAATTGAAGGTATTGGCTGATGTGGGCCTGCTGGGCTTACCCAATGCCGGAAAGTCTACTTTTATCCGGGCGGTGTCAGCGGCCAAGCCAAAAGTGGCAGGATATCCGTTTACCACGCTGGTGCCCAATCTTGGTGTGGTTAAGGTGGAGGCGCATAAGAGTTTTGTGATTGCCGATATTCCCGGCTTAATTGAAGGTGCTGCCGATGGTGCCGGGCTGGGTATCCGCTTTCTCAAGCATCTGACCCGAACCCGGTTGTTGTTACATCTTGTTGATGTGGCACCCTTTGATGGCTCGGACCCGGTCGATGCGGCGCGGTCAATTATTGATGAGCTGGGTTTGTTTAGCCCGACACTGGCGACGCGTGAGCGGTGGCTGGTACTCAACAAGACAGATTTGTTACCAGCGGAAGAAAGTGAGCAGCGTTGCAATGACATTGTGAAGGCGCTGGACTGGCAAGGGCCGGTGTTTTTTATTGCGGCGATTAGCAAGACCGGGGTGGAGACAATCTGCCATCGTATAATGGACTATATTGATGAGCGTACCTTGGCGGAGCGAGATGATCCGTCCCTGGCCGAGCTGGAACAAGAGAGGCAGTTACAGATGCAGGCGGAATCGCGGGCCCGAATTGAGGCGTTGGCTTTGGCGCGGAAGGCGGCCCGGTTAAAGCAGAAAAATAAAGATGACGACGACGATGATTATGATGTTGAAGTGGTCTACGAGCCCTGAGTCAGGTGGGATAGTATGACAGCGCGAGAATCGATTAAAAACGCCAAACGTTGGGTGATTAAAATAGGCAGCGCCTTATTAACAGCTGATGGCAAAGGCCTGGATGTTGCCGCAATTACATCCTGGGTAGCGCAAATGGCCGAGCTTAGGCAGCGGGGCATTGAGCTGGTGCTGGTATCTTCCGGGGCTGTTGCCGAGGGCATGACGCGATTGGGGTGGGCTGAGCGCCCCCATTCCCTGAGTAATTTACAGGCGGCAGCGGCTGTTGGCCAGATGGGGCTGGTACAGGCCTATGAATCCGCTTTTCAGGAATACGGCCTGCATACGGCTCAAGTACTGTTGGGGCATGACGATATTTCTGCTCGGGATAGATACCTCAATGCACGCGGTACCTTAACCACGCTGATAAAACTCGGTGTGATTACGGTGGTCAATGAAAATGACTCGGTAGTGACTGATGAGATCCGCTTTGGCGATAATGATACCCTGGCTGCATTGGTCGCGAATTTAATCGATGCGGACGCATTGATTATTCTCACTGATCAAAATGGCTTGTATGAGCGAGATCCTCGCGAGGATCCTGCTGCCGCACTAATACCCATGGCTAATGCAGGCGATAGTCGGCTGGAACAGATGGCGGGGGCAGGCAGCGGTGCTATGGGGCGTGGCGGCATGGTGACCAAGCTTAGGGCAGCGAAACTGGCTGCTCGTTCGGGGGCGAGTACGGTGATTGCCGGTGGCGCTGTGGAACAGGTATTAACGAGGATCGCTGCGGGTGAGCCTGTAGGTACCTTGCTGGTTTCCGGGCAGCAACCCCTCGTGGCTCGAAAACAGTGGCTGGCGGGTATGTTGCCATTGTCCGGCAGCCTGGTTTTGGATGATGGCGCTGTCGAAGCCTTGAAAGTATCGGGTAAAAGTTTGTTGCCGGTAGGGGTTAAGGCTGTGCGGGGCAGTTTTGAACGTGGTGAGCTGGTTGCCTGTGTTAATGCTGCGGGTATTGAGGTCGCACGAGGCCTGGTTAATTATGGTGCAGGGGAGGCAGCAAAAATTATTGGTGCCAGTAGTCTGAACATTGAGGCGTCACTGGGTTATCAGGGTGAAAAAGAGTTGATTCACCGAGATAATATGGTGTTGATATGAAATGCCCTGGCTTTCTGTGCACAAAAAAAACCGGCATTAGCCGGTTTTTTTGTGCACAGAGTGTGTGGCTTAGGCTGCGAGAGCCTTAACCTGCGCACTCAGGCGGCTCTTATGGCGAGCAGCCTTGTTCTTGTGAATAATACCCTTGTCAGCCATGCGGTCAATCACTGGGACTGCTGCGGTATAGGCCTGTTTGGCTTCTTCAGCATTACCACTATCAATTGCAGCAAGGACTTTTTTGATGGATGTGCGTACTACCGAGCGCAGGCTGGCATTGTGTTTACGACGCTTTTCAGCCTGACGGGCACGTTTTTTAGCTTGTGGAGAATTCGCCACTGTAATATTCCTCGAATTCGGGGGGTCAGAAATTTAAGAGGCGCTATTATTCCTTGTTCGAGTGCTGGTGTCAAGCTGAACAGGCCTGGTTGAGGCCCCTCTGGTGACTATTTTTACTGCGGTTAAAGATTGTCAGGGAGGTTTGCCAGCAAATGCCGGCTTAAATCCCCCAGCAATTCCGGTCGCATGACCCGCTTGGTAAAGCGCCAGTGCTGCTCCACTTGCTCAAACGTGTCGTGGTAGCGCCCGGCAATAATCGCTTGCAGGGGGAAATCCGGCAGGGATTGGAAAACAGTAAAACAGGAGCGGGCAGTCGCCGTCTGTCCCTGTGGTTCAACATCGATGATGATATTAGTGGTGACATGCTGGGTATGGGGTGTGTGGTTATCGTCATAAATACGGGTTGATTGCTGATACAAGGTGAGAACTTGCTCAAAGCCTTTGGCTACTGTGCTGCCGCCTGGATCAACAATACTCGCGTGACGAAATAAATCCGCAACCGCTTTGAAGTCCCCCAGATCAATTCTTTCGGCGTAAAGGTACAGCAGCTGTTCAATTTGCTGATGATGGTTCATTTAATCCGCCTCTTTTTACATCGATTGGTAGTATTTCACAAAATTGATCCCGCCTGAATGGGTTTTTCTTAGACTTTTTTTTAATAGAACCAACAGATTTCTCCTAAATAGTTTATTTACAGTGACGCCAGACCCCGATGAAATAAGGGTTTCTCCGGGCTTTTTTGACGGGATTAAAAGTCAAGGGATTAGTGTTCATATTTAACGGGTGAAATAATTAATGATCGGGGCTAAGCTTTAAATCGAGCCCAAAGTAAAAAAAACAGGTAAAAACGGTGAAGTTATTCCTCTCAATGATGACATGTTTATTACTGCTGGCTACTTCAGTGGCTCATTCAGCTTGTACGGAGGCTGCTGAGCCGTTATTGCCCGATCCGGATGTGGCGGTCATGGAGGATATCCTGAGAGCCCAGAGCGCAGTTAAGCACTATCTCGTTCGACAGGAAACATTCCTTTCCTGTATTAACAATAATAACAGGCACGATGCAGCGGTTGATAAGATGCATGACGTGGCTGCTCAATATAATAATATGGCGCGACGCTATAAAAGCCGTATGAAGTCCATGAACATGGTCGTTGACCTGGCGCTACTCATCTAGGAGTTGACGCTACTCCTCAGTTCCACTCTTTGTTTGTATTCTATCCTTGCTCGAATCAGGCTACGTTTCTATTTTTGTCGGCCTGAGTTAGTTATACTCTTTTCTGCTACTCGCTGGACTTTACCCGGATAACACCAGGGCGGATTGCTTTGCTATTGATTAAAGTCTGTGCGGGCGTGGTTTCTATGGTCGCGGCGACCTGTGTATGATGTTGAGTGAGAGATGTTAAGCAATTTATCGATTAAAGTTACCCGTAATGCAGCTACCTACCGCTTGTCATTCAGTGATGAGATGTCTGGGCTGGATGTAGGGGTCACGCCTAGCTTGTCGGCTGATTGTCTCGAGGGCGGGTTTCAATCCTATGTCGTTGATTCAACTGAGCTGGAAATCACCCTGGACGATATCAACAGGCGGCATTTTTTTCATCTGACGCCTGCACAGGGCGATAGTCGTGTATTGGCAGAGCATTGGTTGGCTTTTGAGGGTACCCCCAATTTTCGTGATTATGGTGGTTATCTTACTCGAGATGGCCAGCGGGTTAGATGGGGCAAGCTTTACCGGTCCGGTCAGTTGGCTTCGCTTTCGGATACTGACATAGCCTATTTTGATAACCTGAATATTAAAACGGTCTTTGATTTTCGTCGTACAGAAGAGGCTGAAAAAGATGTCAGCTTGTTTCCTGAAGTACAACCCAATGTATGCGACTTACCCATTGATCCAGGTAGCACGCTTAACTTCTTCGATAGTCTTGCTGATGGCAATCTTACGGCGGTTGATATGGAGGCTTTCATGTCAGTGATCAATACCGAGTTCGCTATTGATCATGCACCCAGTTATAAAAAAATGTTCAGTAATTTACTCAATAGCGATAGCAAGGCCTCGCTGGTACATTGCAGTGCAGGGAAGGACCGCACGGGCTTTGCGGCGGCAATGATTCTTTCGGCCCTGGGCGTAGACAGGGCGATTGTAATGCATGATTACCTGTTGACCGGGGAGTACTTCAATATAGAGCGTGAAATTAGTCGGATTTCAAAGAAATATAATTGGCAGGGTGCGCATGAGGTTATGCGGCCAATGTTGGCGGTGAATGAACGTTATTTGTCCGCAGCGTTTAAAGCGATAGATGACAATTTCAGCACAATGGATATTTATTTTGAGGAAATGCTGGGAATAGGCAAAGAAGAGAAAAAATTATTGCAAAGTTTTTATCTTCTTTAAAAGACAATAAACCTGGACTACGACGATATTGGCCGTGGCCCAGGTTCAGAAAGACAATCGCTATGAAGCTTTACAGGCTTGCTTGGCGGTGGTTATTTGTTTCTTAGAGCAATTCTCAGTGGATTCACCGACACACCATTTCTTGCGTTTATTCCAGGCTGTAATCGGTTGCTTTTGTCCATTAGAGCATTTTACGATGTAGTTGGAATATTCTACGCCATCAGGAGTGGTTTCATTGGATTGGAAGGTGATGCTGATAGGCTTTGCTGCCGAAGCATTTAAAGAAAATATCAGGAAAGTACTGGCAGCAATAGCGAATAAATATTTTTTCATGACCTGTCTCGTTAATCCTGTAGTGTAAAATTTGTGGCGCGAATTCTAGCACCGAATGTCAAAAATTGTCAGTTTCAAAAAGGTAATTATATACAGTTTTGTGAACTGTTACGGTCTTGTAATGTTGCTGGGTAAGCTAATAGCCTTCTCAGCCGATTGACTGTATAGGTTATAGTGCTTATTTCGTAAAAATCCAATTAAAGTCATGTCATCTTACGTGTAAGCGTTGAATTGTGAGCTTCTGGAAAATGGGGCGCAGGGCTCCTTCCGATGCGTTCTTGAAGGGTTGGTGGTGGATACTTAGCCGATACCCAGCCAGATCAGTAACCAGCCGATAGTGGCCAGACCAAGAATACCCTTGGTTTTATCAAATTCGAGCAGGCAGTAGGCGTAGGAAAGTGGTGGTAGAAATACGCTGCACAGACCCCAGGTAAAGTCTTCTTTTGAGCTGACGATGAGTAAAATAACCCAGCTTAGTAGCAGGCAGGCGGCACCGAAGGTGATGAACAGACTTGTGAAGGGTTCCATACTAATTCTCCAAAGGTAAATTTTGCAGCGATAGTAGCATGAGAGCGTCGCTGATTGAGTGGGTTTAGGTGGGGAATTAACAAATTAGAAAGGTCAGTTCAGGGGCTGTGCTTCCTATATGGTGGTCGCATGGCATGTTATTATTGGGGAGTGTGTTAACAGTTGATTCATTTTAAAAATGAGAAATTGACGTGAAATTTTGGCAAATGGTTCCCTGGATGGAAACGGAGCAGTTGATCGGTGTTGCCAGACATGCTGAAGAGCTTGGTTTTGAGGGGGTGATGGGGGCAGATCACGCGTTGTTTCCCAAAGTCCAGAATTCACCTTACCCTTACACGCCGGATGGCAAATGCCCCATCGATGATAAGAGTGTCTATCCTGACCCCTGGGTGACCATTGCGGCAATGGCCGCGGTCACTACCCGCTTGAAATTTTCTACCTCTGTTTATGTACTGCCGCTGAGGAACCCTATTGAGGTGGCCAAGGCCACTGCTACCCTGGCGCTGATCAGTGATAATCGTTTTATCCTCGGCGCTGGTGTTGGCTGGATGAAAGAGGAGTTTGATGCCTATGGTGTTGATTTCACTACTCGTGGTAAGCGCATGAATGAGACCCTGGAGGTTTTAAGGATGCTATGGCAGGGGGACTGGGTAGCGTACCAGGGTGAGACGATTCAGTTTGAGAGTATTAAGCTTTGCCCGCGGCCCTTGCAGCCCCCATCGATTTTTATTGGTGGCAGCTCCAGTGCGGCGCTCCGCCGTGCTGCCAAGCTGGGCAATGGCTGGATTGGTCACGGTAATATGCCGGAGGAAGTTCCTGCTATCCTGTCTCAACTCACCGAGCTGCGCCGGCAATACGGTAGAGAGCAGGAGAGCTTTGAAACCGTGGTGGGTTTGTATTCACCGCCGGAGGTGGCTGTATTGAACGAGCTGGAAGCCTGTGGAATGACTGCGACAGTCAACCTGCCTTTCCGTTTTTCGCTGGGTGATCACTCCTCCCTGGATGCTAAAAAGCGTAATATGGATCAGTTTGCCGAGCAGATTATGGTGAAAATGCAGGCGCAATCGCCACGATAAGGCTGCCGCGCCGGATGACTATTTGCCCATAATCCGTTATTGTTCGCCGCCTCCTGAACACAATTGGATCGTCTTTTCTGCTATGGATGAATTTGCTGATATTCGCCCCTACCACGATGCTGAAGTACCTGCCGTACTCAGCAGGCTGCTGGCTGATAATGAATTTATCGCTGCAATAAGCAGTTTGCGTTTACAGGGCTGGCTCGCTTTTTTGTCGCCGTTGCTGGTGCCATTGGTTCGCTGGATACTGAAACGGGAATTGCGCAATGTGAGCACTGTCCGTGATTTTCAGGATATTGTTAAAAAATACATGGATCGGATGACCGAAGACACTACCACCCGGTTTACGGTGTCCGGGCTCGATGTGCTGGATTCCGATAAGCCGTATTTATTTATGAGTAATCACCGTGATATTGCCCTGGATCCCGCTTTTCTCAGTTATGCTCTCTACCATAATGACCATGACACAGTAAGAATAGCCATCGGCGATAACTTGCTAACAAAGCCCTATATTTCTGACCTGATGCGAATTAATAAAAGTTTTATTGTACGGCGCTCGGCCAAAGGGCCGCGGCAAATTTTTGCTGCGTATAAAAAATTATCAGCTTATATTCGCCACTCCCAGGAGCAAGACAATAACTCTATATGGATAGCCCAGCGCGAGGGCCGGGCCAAAGACGGGATTGATCGCACTGAACCGGCGATTATTAAGATGCTGGCAATGAGCCAGCACAAAGCTCGGGAAAGCTTTTCAGAATATATTAATAAGTTACAGATAGTGCCCGTGGCTATTTCCTATGAGCTGGACCCCTGTGATGGAGCCAAGGCGAAGGAATTGTATGAAAAGGCTGCTCATGGAGAATATGAGAAAAGTGAGCATGAAGATGCGACGAGTATTTCTCTGGGAATAACCGGGAATAAAGGCCACGTCCATGTCAGTTTTGGTGTTCCTCTGTCGGGTGAATTTGATAATGCCGAGCAAGTTGCTAATGCTGTGGATCGGCAAGTAGTGAACAATTATATTCTCCACCCCTCCAATTTCTTTGCTTATAAAATGCTCCATGGTAGCTATCCGGACGGCGTTTATTCGGAAAATCATACGCTGTTTTCACCCCTTGGGATGGAGCAGCGGGAGCGGGAATTCCAGTTGCGTATGGACGCACTGCCGGTCGAACACAAGGTGTATGCATTGGGTATTTATGCCAATACAATTGAGCGGAAAAAATCCCTGTGTTGATAGGGCCTGCTAATTAATGCTGACCGATGAGCTAAAACAAACCATTCAACAGGCCTACAGCTCGCTGTTGGAGAGTAAGGGCTTAACGGCACGTTATGGCCAGCGTTTAATGATTGCCGAAGTGGCGCGAACCCTGACCGCCCGTCAGGATGAAAATCAAACCGATACCGAAGCGCCGGTTTGTGTGGTGGAGGCGGGAACCGGTACCGGTAAAACGATTGCCTACGCTGTGTCGGCGATTCCTATTGCCCAGGCCTTAGAGAAAACCCTGATTATTTCCACCGCTACCGTCGCCTTGCAAGAACAAATTGTCTACAAGGATCTACCGGATATTCTCCGTCACAGTGGCCTGTCTTTTAATTTTGCCCTGGCCAAGGGGCGAGGGCGTTATTTGTGCTTGTCCAAGCTCGATAGCGTACTGCAGGATAATTCGGCCAATGCGGAAACCATGGCCTTATACCCCGATGAGTTACCACTCAAAGTCGACACGCAAAGCCTGACGGTATACGAGAGCATGTTGACGGCACTGGCGGCGGGTGAGTGGGATGGCGATCGTGATAGTTGGTCAGAGGTGCTGGAGGTGCCGGTGTGGTCCCGGGTAACAACGGATCATGCGCAGTGTACGGGACGGCGTTGTGCCAATATTAGCCAGTGCTGTTTTTATAAGGGCCGTGAGCAGTTGGGTAAAGTGGATGTGATTGTTACCAATCATGACCTGGTGCTGTCAGATCTCGCCCTCGGTGGTGGCGCTATACTACCGGACCCCGAAGAGTCGATTTATATCTTTGATGAGGGGCATCATTTACCGGATAAGGCGATTAGTCATTTTTCCCAGTTTAGTCGTTTACGTTCGACCGAGCGCTGGCTGGAGCAGGGGATAAAATTATTGGCCAAAGCGGCACCAAAACTGGGGGAGGGTATCGCTAAGCAGTTACAGCCCTTACCCAAAATCATGGAGCAGATTAAAGATTATTTGGAAATGGTTTTTACCAGCCTGGAGAGCGTGGTGTCGCTGGAGCCGGGTAAATGGGGTGGTTTGCCCTGTCATCGTTTCACCCAGGGCATTGTTCCTGAAGGGCTTCGGTTGCAGGCGCTTGAGTTGGCTTCGTTGTTTCACAAAATGGAGCATTCCCTCGACCTGAGCTGCAGCTTGCTGGAAGAAGCGATGGAAACAGAGGGTCACTCCATTGCTAAAGGTGAAGCGGAAGCCTGGTATCCAGCGCTGGCGATGTTAAAAGCGCGAGCCGATAGCAATGACAGTCTCTGGCGAGATTACAGTCGGGCGGTAGAGGCAGAAGACCCGCCCCGTGGGCGCTGGGTAAATGTGGTTGAAGGCGCAGGCGGTAGCCTGGATTTTGAAGTGGCCAGCAGCCCGATTTTAGCGGCGAAAACGCTTTCGCATTACCTGTGGTCTCGCTGTTATGCCGCGGTGGTCACCTCGGCGACATTGGCGGCGCTTGGCCAGTTTCAGCGCTTTGCGATGCGCGCGGGGCCGCCTGCATCAACCCGTTATGCGATTGTTCCCAGCCCCTTTGATTATGCGCTGGCCGGGGAGTTGCATGTGCCGGCAATGGATTGTGACCCCTCTGACCCCGATGCCCATACCGAGGCGCTGGTTGCTATGTTGCCCCGCTTGCTCAGTGAGGATACGGGCAGTTTAATTTTGTTTTCTTCAAAAAAGCAGATGGAGGCCGTCTATGAAGGCCTGTCTGTCGACTGGCAGCAGCGGATCATTATGCAGGGCAGTTACCCCAAGCATGAAATGTTGCGGATGCATAAGGAGGCGGTGGACGCGGGTGAGCAAAGTGCCCTGTTTGGTTTGGCCAGCTTTGCTGAGGGGGTAGATTTACCGGGGCAGTATTGTACTCATGTGGTGATTGCCAAGATTCCTTTTGCGGTACCTGACCAGCCTGTTGAGTCGGCGCTGGCGGAGTGGATTGAAGCTTCGGGCGGCAATCCGTTTATGGATATTTCCGTTCCCGATGCGGCACTGCGCCTGGTTCAGGCCAGCGGCCGCCTGTTGCGTACTGAAACTGACCGTGGTCGGGTAACCTTGCTGGATCGGCGCATTGTTAGTCGTCGCTATGGCCAGGCTATGCTCGATTCCCTGCCGCCTTTTAAACGCTGTGTGGTTTAAATTTCGCTTTCAACAACCATATACATGCGTACCAGATGGGCCAGTGAATTAGCATGGAGTTTTTCCATCACCCTGGCCCGATGAATTTCCACCGTACGTTGGCTAATCTCCAGGTCGATGGCAATGACCTTGTTGGCTTTGCCGGCGACCATCAGTTCCATTACATCGCATTCTCGCGGTGTTAAATTCTTCATGTACTGCAGGATCAACTGGCGATGCTGCAGGCTGGCGCGATTTTCCTTGTCCAGTGTCAGTGCCTGATTAATTTTGTCCAGTAGCTCCTGCTCCCGGTAGGGTTTTTGAACGAAGTCTAGCGCACCTTGCTGCATTGCCTCGACAGCCATGGGAACATCACCGTGGCCGGTGACAAAAATAATAGGCAAAATAGCGTTTAATTCAGTCAGCCGACGTTGCAGCTCCATGCCGTTCATGCCCGGCATGCGGATGTCGAGTACCAGGCAGCCTTCGAGGTCGGCTGTATATGCGTCTAGAAACAGGTCGGCACTGGCAAAGGCTTGCGCACGGAGGCCGACAGATTCCAATACCATCTGTAGTGAGTCGCGTACGGCATCGTCATCTTCAACGAGGTATACACAGGGTGTTTGTTCAGTCATGCCTGATCCTTGCAGTATGAGTACTTGTCGATATATAGGGCATTTTTACCCGCAGGTAAAGCGCCGGATGCGTATTTATACCTATATTGGCTGGATTAACCTTAATCGATAATCCAGCGTTGTTCAAAGCGCTATTCGCAGAAGCACTCAATAGTGCGCTATTTGCTATTTATGCCTTGCAAGCGATATACAGAATATTCAATTTTATCAAGATGATCTACAATTTGGTGGTAGGCAATTTATATTGAAGACAATTCCTTCGGTGCCGGAAAACCTCCAGCAAAGTCTGGATAGATCAGTCGTTCGGGCATCTTATGCTGTGAGTATAACGCCTGTTTATCCGTGACAGAGTATTAGTTTATGAATGAAGAGAGTAAAGGCGGGCACGCAGAGGATATCGAGCTGATATTACTGGTCGATGATAATCCGGTTAACTTACAAATACTGCATAAAACACTTGAGAACAGCTACCGACTACTGACCGCCAATGGAGGGGAGGCCGCACTGGAAATTGCCCAAAAGACCCGGCCTTCGCTTATCTTACTGGATATCATGATGCCGGATATGGATGGCTATGAGGTCTGCAAAAAGCTTAAGTCGGACCCCCATACAGAAAATATTGCGGTGATATTTCTGTCCGCACTGGAAGACAGTGAAGCAAAGGTACGAGGTTTTGCGGTGGGGGGTGTTGATTATATTGCCAAGCCCTTCCAGGCTGATGAAGTGATTGCTCGAGTGCGAAACCATATAAAAATTCATCAGCTGGAAAGACAGCTTGCCAGGCGTAATATCGAGCTGGAAGCAGAAAATCACCAGATATTGAATGCGATCAGTGAGGGTATTGTTGGCTTGGATCAACAGGGCCGTGTAAGCATGCTCAACCCCGCAGCTACGGTGATCACCGGGTGGTCGGCGGGAGATGTGCTGGGAGAAAAACTTTCAATGCTGGGGCTTTTTGATGGTGATGAGGGCGACACCGTGGCTGAGGAATTAACGCTGCCCTATCGCAGTTACCGAATGGGTTTACGCATTCAGAGTGACATGGAGCTGATTCGGCGCCGGGACAACACATTCTTGCCGGTGGCGATTGTTTGCACCCCCAGAGCCGAGGGCGGTGCTGTTATGGTGATGCGGGATATCAGTGAGTGGATGGAGAGCGAGGAGAGTTTGCGACTGGCGCGGGAAGAAATGGATACGCAGCGCCAACATGTGGCTCATATAGAGCGCCTGAGTACGATGGGGGAAATGGCGGCGGGCATTGCCCATGAAGTAAACCAGCCGTTAACGGCCGTAGCTAATTACTCTCGCGTTGCCAGGCGGCTGTTGTCTAAGCATCACATTGATGAAAAAAAGCTGGATCAATTATTGGAAAAAATAGATACCCAGGTGGTGAGGGCCTCGGAGGTTGTGCAGCGAATCCGCAATTTTGTGAAAAAACCGGATGCCGGTGTTAGCCTGGTTGACCCGAACGCAGTGATGAGGGAAGTTATCGATCTGGTTGAGGTGGACTCGCGTGTCAATGATATTGCGGTGCATTTTGAGCCCGTGGGCGATGTACCTAACATTACTATGGACGTACTGCGTGTGCAGCAGGTGGCCCTGAACCTGATACGAAATGCCATGGATTCAATGGTCGAGGCAGAAAGCCGACAATCAGGTGTGTTGGTGAGTACAGAGTTCAAGCAGGGGTATGTGTATTTTAATATTCAGGACAGTGGTGTGGGTATTGCTGAAGGGACGGAGCTCAGGTTATTTGATCCATTTTATTCGACCAAGAAAGATGGCATGGGCATAGGGTTGTCTATTTGCCAATCTATCTTGCATTCCCTGGGTGGAAAAATCGGTTTTAAACGTAATCAGGCAGCCGGGACAACATTCTACTTTTGCTTACCGGCCAGCTGATTACAGTTTTAAATCGCGAACGGCTGCTTTAGGCAGAGTGTTCTGCCGGTTGGTCCTGTTCGTCCTGGATGCGACGATAAACTTCTTCCCGGTGCACGCTGACTTCCTTTGGTGCGGCAATACCCAAACGTACCTGGTTACCACTGATGCCCAGCACAGTAATTTTAACATCGTCGCCGATGATCAGGGTCTCTCCCAAACGTCTTGATAATACTAGCATTCCTTTTTCTCCCGCTAATGGTCTTAAATAAAGTTCAGGATAAGTCTATGTAATTAGACTGCCTGTATAAATTCGATGATGTACTTACCGCTGTAAGGGATGTTACTTAATGGAACTTGATTTCAGGGGTTTATTCTATGGGGGCATGCCCCATGAGGTAATAGGTAGATTCACCTATTACCGAAAGGAAGGGTGATAAAAAGGAAGCGGTAAATTGGCTGCTGTGGAGTAATGCTTAATGACGCGTGTTGGAGTTACTGTGTTGATAGTGTTCGCGACTACAGTCCAGTTGCTCAGTGTCGTCCATGTGCTCGGTGATATAACCCCTGAGGCGTCCCAGCACATTGGTCATGATATCGATTGTCTGGCCGATTTGATCCAGTGTTAACAAGATGGTTTCGTTGTCAACCGGGGCTTTTTTGTCATCGTTCATTGTTGGTGCCCTGTTAGTTGGTGCCTTGTTATATTATGGCTGTGATTTTTGATCGCCAGAGGGCTTGCGGCCTTCTGGCGAGTTTTTAGTCTGTGCTTAATCCCAGCTTAGCGCGCCGCCAGTTTGGTATTCAATCACTCGTGTCTCAAAAAAGTTCTTTTCCTTACGTAAATCCATGATTTCACTCATCCATGGGAAGGGATTCTTCGCGCCGGGAAATTGCTCTGGCAGGCCCAGTTGGGACAGGCGGCGATTAGCGATAAATTGCAGATATTCTTCCATCATCACAGCGTTCATACCCAGTACGCCCCGAGGCATGGAGTCGCGGGCATATTCAATTTCCAGTTGTGTGCCTTCGATGATCATCTGGATAATTTCTTGCTGGAAGGTTTCTGTCCACAGATGGGGGTTTTCCAGTTTGATCTGGTTAATTACATCAATACCGAAGTTGAGGTGCATAGACTCATCGCGCAGAATGTACTGGAACTGTTCGGCGACACCGGTCATTTTGTTACGTCGTCCCATGGAGAGGATCTGGGTAAAGCCGCAATAGAAGAAAATTCCTTCGGTTACAGCGTAAAAGCCGATCAGGTTGCGCAGTAATTCCTGATCCGTTTCAGGGGTGCCGGTTTTAAACAGGGGGTCAGAGAGTGAATGCGTATGGCTGAGGCTCCAGGCCGCTTTTTTGGCAATAGAGGGAAGCTCGCGATACATATTGAAAACTTCACCTTCATCCATGGCCAGTGATTCAACACAGTACTGGTAGGCGTGAGTATGAATGGCTTCCTCAAAGGCCTGGCGCAATAGGTATTGGCGACACTCAGGATTGGTGATGTGTCGGTAGATGGCCAGGATTAAATTGTTTGCCACCAATGAATCGGCAGTAGAGAAGTAACCCAAAGAGCGCATGACAATGCGGCGCTCGTCGTCACTCAGTCCTTCGGGGTTTTTCCACAGCGCCACATCGGCGGTCATATTGACTTCCTGGGGCATCCAGTGATTGGCGCAGCCATCCAGGTATTTTTGCCAGGCCCAATCATATTTGAAAGGCACCAGCTGGTTGAGATCGGCGCGGCAATTAATCATTGCCTTGTCGTCAACATTGAGACGCGCAGCACCCATTTCAAGTTCTTCAAGTCCGGGAGCGACATCCATCGTGGCGAGTGCCTCGGTAGCGCGTGCGATAGCACTCTGGTCGCTACTGGTAACGGCTTCGCTTGCAGTGCTAGCCTCAACGGCAGTGCTCGGCTCAGCGGCTATTGCGGCGCTGATAGCCTGCTCGGTGACCGGTGGTGGTGTGGCCGCCGCGGTGCTGTCCTCAGTGTGGTAGTCGTCCCAATTTAACATACAGTGCTTTCCCCTAAATACGCTCTTAATTTAAATGTTTGTTCTGTCCCGTTTGACCGGGGCTGTAGTGTTGTTTTTCTATGCCGATTACTGGCAGGCCTCACAATCCGGGTCGTCAAGAGAGCAGGCCTGGGGTACTGGTGCGGCCTGCGGCGCGGCGGATGTAGCGGCCTCTGCCGAGTGGGCTGATACCATATTGAGTGTGCCGGTATCAATGGTCGACTTCTCAGTGCCGGTGGCGGCCAGGGCGCGCAGGTAATAGGTCGTTTTGAGACCGCGATACCAGGCCATGCGGTAAGTGACATCAAGCTTTTTGCCGGAGGCACCTGCGATGTACAGGTTTAACGATTGAGCCTGGTCGATCCACTTCTGGCGACGACTGGCGGCGTCAACGATCCAGCGGGGTTCCACTTCAAAGGCCGTGGCATACTGGGCCTTAAGGTCATCGGGAACGCGGTCAATATTTTGTACGCTACCTTCGTAATACTTGAGATCGTTGACCATGACGTTGTCCCAGAGGCCGCGTTCTTTAAGATCATTGACCAGGAAGGGATTCACCACGGTGAATTCACCCGACAGGTTGGATTTTACATAGAGGTTCTGGTAAGTCGGTTCAATCGACTGGGAAACGCCGGTGATATTGGCAATGGTGGCGGTTGGGGCAATTGCCATTACATTGGAATTGCGGATGCCTTTGGTCTTGATTTTCTCGCGCAGGCTATCCCAGTCCATGGTTTGTGAATGATCGACTTCGATGTAGGCCTGGCCGCGGTTCTCCTCCAGCAATTTGATGGAATCAATGGGCAGTATGCCTTGGCTCCACAACGAGCCTTTGAAGGTAGCGTAGGAGCCTCTTTCTTCAGCCAGGTCCGAGGAGGCTTTCAGGGCATAGTAGCTGATGGCTTCCATAGAGCGGTCGGCAAATTCAACCGCGTCATCCGAGCCGTAAGCTATTTTCTGGCGGTACAGGGCGTCCTGGAATCCCATCAGGCCGAGGCCTACCGGACGATGACGCATATTGGAGGTTTTGGCCTGTGGTACCGAGTAATAGTTAATATCGATAACGTTGTCCAGCATGCGTACGGCGGTTGTTATGGTCTTTTCCAATTTCTCCAGTTCCAGCCCGTGCTCACCGATATGCTGGGACAGATTGACTGAGCCGAGGTTGCAGACGGCAATTTCTTCCTTGCTGGTATTGAGGGTAATCTCGGTGCAAAGATTGGATGAGTGCACTACACCAACATGCTGTTGGGGGGAGCGCAGGTTACAGGGGTCCTTGAAGGTAATCCATGGATGCCCGGTCTCGAATAACATGCCGATCATTTTACGCCACAGCTCCTGGGCGCGAACCGTTTTGAACAGGGGCATGTCGCCGCTCTCACACTGTTTTTCGTAATGGGCGTAACGCTCTTCGAAGGCGCTACCGAAGAGATCGTGCAGATCGGGGACATCACTGGGCGAGAACAGCGTCCAGTTACCGTCATCGAAAACGCGCTTCATAAACAGGTCGGGAACCCAGTTAGCGGTGTTCATGTCGTGGGTGCGACGACGGTCATCACCGGTGTTCTTACGCAGCTCGATAAATTCCTCGATATCCATATGCCAGGTTTCGAGGTAGGAGCAAACGGCCCCTTTGCGTTTGCCGCCCTGGTTAACGGCCACAGCGGTATCGTTGACGACTTTCAGGAAGGGCACTACGCCCTGCGAGCGGCCGTTGGTTCCTTTAATATAGGCTCCCAGTGATCGCACCGGAGTCCAGTCATTGCCCAAACCGCCTGCCCATTTCGACAGCATGGCATTATCCTGAATAGCACCGTAAATACCGTGCAGGTCATCGGGCACGGTGGTCAGGAAACAGGATGATAGCTGCGGACGCAGGGTGCCGGCATTAAACAGGGTAGGCGTTGAACTCATATAGTCGAAGGAGCTGAGCAGACGGTAAAACTCAATAGCGCGTTCGTTCTTCTCCGGCTCATTGGCGGCGAGGCCCATAGCAACGCGCATGTAAAAAATTTGTGGTAGTTCGATACGGGTTTCATCACTGTGGATAAAATACCGGTCGTACAGGGTTTGTAATCCAAGGTAATTGAATTGCAGGTCGCGGTTGGCATCCAGTGCCTGCCCCAGCAGGTCCAGGTCATAACTGCTCAGTTCCGGTGACAGTAGTTCCAGCTCGATACCCTTGTGGATATAGGCGGGTAAAGCCTTGGCGTAAAGACTTGCCATGTCGGATTGGGTGGCTGAGTCGGCTACACCCAGAAATGTCAGGGCTTCGCTGCGTAAATTATCCAGTAGCAGCCTGGCGGTGGCGTAAGTGTAATTGGGTTCTTTCTCTACCAGGGTGCGGGCAGTAATGACCAGTGAGGTATTGACGTCGGCCAGGGGGACGCCATCGTAGAGATTTTTCAGGGCTTCATCGAGAATGGCTCTGGGGTCTACATCGGCCAGTTGAGCACAGGCCTCTCCGACAATGATTTCCAGGCGGCCGAGATCGAGGGGAATCTTGCTGCCATCGGTGAGGGTGACACGGATGCTGGGGTGAGCCTTGGCAGGGTTGATGGCGATTTGTTCGGCGCGTTTGCGGGCGCGGTCTTCGCGGTAGAGAACATAATCGCGGGCCACTTTTTGCTCGCCACTGCGCATCAGGGCCAGTTCTACCTGATCCTGAATATCTTCAATATGGATAGTGCCGCCCGAGGGCATGCGGCGCTTGAATACGGCGCTCACCTGGATACCCAGTTTGGCAACGGTTTCATGGATACGACTGGATGCGGCGGCGGTGCCGCCTTCAACAGCGAGGAAGGCTTTGGTAATGGCTACGGCAATCTTGCTGTCATCATAAGTAACCACCGTGCCATTGCGCTTGATGACCCGTAATTGCCCGGGTGCCGTGACATTCAGTTCGGCGCTGGCTGCTGCGGTGGTGGTTGGAATGGTGGGCTTGTCGTTGCCATCGTCGACTTGAGTGTGCATATGTTCTCCAGAAATGTGTCGTGCTAAAATTTTTATTAAGTGTTCTAAAGTAAGCGGTCTTTAGGCAGGCCGTCAGCCAGTAATGAAAGCCCTCATGGGGCATTGCTCATTATTTGCGCTGATATTGAGGCCTGCTTGAGTTCCTCTGAAACTTATCCCCTTTGTTTCTCTTACCTGCTGGTTTAGTAAGTGCTAACTTGGTAGCTTTCTTGTTGTATCCAGTATGGCTTTACCCCTACATGTTGGGGTTCTCGAGAAACTAGATACAAGATAATGCGGTTTTGGTCGTATTGCAAGGGTAAATTCTGAGGGAAAGCTGTGGATAAAATGTGGTTAAAACGGCGGGTCTGTGATTACTAACCTGCAAAGCCCAAGCGGGCGAATCACGGCAGATTATGGCGTCCTATTTTCCTGGTGAGAATTACTTAAAATATTTCTTCATATCAGGCGTTTTCTTTTTAATCAAAAAAAAGATATCTTATTCGTCCGGACTGAAGGCGATCAAATGCGCCACCTTCGCCTTGACCTTGAGCTCGTTTCCGATGGCGTAATCACAGTGACTGGGGAAGAGTGATTTTACCAGGCTGCCGGTAGGTAATCGCAAGGTATAAAGGGTGGCACTGCCGGAAAAAACCTTGCTCACGATACGCGCGTTAATGCCGTGCTCGGCATCGAGAACAATGTCGTCGGGTCGCAGTAACACCGCCAGTGGTGAGTCGCGATGCCAGGGGTAGGCGCGATTGCCCTGGATAAGCCCCAGCTCGGTTTGCACTGTATTCTGATCGACGGCAAGGCCCGGTATAAAGCAACCCTGGCCAATAAAGTCGGCGACAAATCGTGTTTTGGGTTCATGGAAGAGGTTAAAGGCAGTATCCCACTGCGCCATAGTGCCCTCGTTGAGCAGGCCGATATGGTCGGCAAAGGCGAAGGCTTCTTCCTGGTCGTGGGTGACTAGAATGGCGGTGGTACCATATTGCTTGAGGATGTCGCGTACTTCCAGGTTCAGGTGGCGGCGCAAATCAATATCAAGATTGGAAAAGGGTTCATCGAGTAATAGTAGTTTGGGGTTGGGCGCCAATGCCCTGGCCAGGGCAACACGCTGTTGCTGGCCGCCAGAGAGTTCGTGGGGAAAGCGTTCCCCGACTTGGCCCAGTCGGGTCAGGACCAGCAAATCATTGACGGTTTTCTTCTGTTCAGCCCGGGGACTGTGACGAATGCCAAAGGCAAGATTGTCCCGGACGGATAGGTGGGGAAATAGAGCGTAGTCCTGGAAAACCATGCCGATGCCGCGATGTTCCGGTTCGATGCTGTGACGGGCTGAGCTTAATACCGTCTGGTTGAGGGAAATGGTGCCGGCAGATAGCGACTGGAAGCCTGCGATAGCTCTGAGTGCCGTGGTTTTACCGCAGCCGCTGGCACCGAGCAGGCAGCCGATTTCACCTTCATTGATGTGGAAGCTGAGCTTGTCGAGTACCGTCTGCTGTTCATATTGGCATTGTATGTTCTCGACCTGTAGCACGTCAGTTCCTCAGTGGGCCTGCAACAGGAATTCGATCAGCGCTTTTTGAGCGTGCAGGCGGTTTTCTGCCTCGTTCCAGATCACGGTGTCAGGATGATCCATCAGCTCGGCACTAATTTCTTCGCCGCGGTGTGCGGGCAGGCAGTGCATATAGAGTGCATCGCTGGCGGCCATGGCCATCAGTTCGCTATTGAGTTGGTAGCCTTTAAATTGCTCCAGGCGTTGTTCCTGTTCATCCTCCTGGCCCATTGAGGCCCAGACATCGGTCACCAGTAAGTGAGCCTCTTTGGCGGCTTCTTTAGGGTTGCGTAATACGCTGACGCGGTCGCTATTGGCGGCAAGTAATTGCGCGTCGGGCTCGAAACCTTGTGGACAGGCAATGCGTAACTCAAAGTCAAATTGCCTGGCGGCGTTGATATAGGACTGGCACATATTATTGCCATCGCCGAACCAGCTAACAGTTTTTCCCTGGATGCTGCCGCGATGCTCAACGTAGGTCTGTATGTCTGCAAGTAATTGGCAGGGGTGGTATGAATCTGACAGTGCGTTGATGACCGGCACGGAGGAAAATTCGGCGAACCGCTGAATAATTTCATGGCCAAAGGTGCGAATCATGATGATGTCGGTCATCGAGGACAGTACCCTGGCGCTGTCTTCTACCGGTTCACCGCGGCCCAGTTGGGTGTCGCGCGGTGACAGGAAGATGGCGTGGCCGCCCAATTGTGACATGCCGGCTTCAAAAGAAACCCGGGTTCGGGTCGAGGACTTCTCAAAGATCATGCCCATCACCTTGCCCTGGTAAGCTTGCTCGGCATTGCCGGTGCGCTGCTCGGCTTTCATGGCGATAGCGCGCTGGATCAAAGCGTCCAGCTCGGTGGGAGAGAGGTCCAGTAATGTTAAAAAGTGTCTTGCGGTCATGGTAGTTGGCTTAATAAGTTAAAGGGTTAAGCGGGATCAAATTCACTGATCACTGCGCAGACAGTGTCGAGAATTTCCGCGGCTTGTTGCTGGCTGATAATGAGTGGTGGCAACAGGCGTATAGTGTTGCCGGCAGCAACATTAATGAGCAGGCCTCGATGGCGGGCAGCTGTTACCAGTTCGGCGCAGGGTTCGGTGAGTTCGATGCCAATCATCAGGCCATTACCCCGTATATCCTTGACCTTGCTGGATCCGGCGAGTTTCTCTTGCAGTCCTGACAGTAACTGTTCGCCAAGGGTTTTGGCCTGCTGGCAAAGTTTGTCTTGGATAATGGTGTCAACCACGGCGAGCGCGGCGGCGCAGGCCAGGGGATTGCCGCCAAAGGTTGAGCCGTGATTGCCCGGCGCAAAAATATCAGCGGCCTGGCCCTGGGCCAGGCAGGCGGCAATGGGGACGCCGTTACCCAGACCCTTGGCGGTGGTTACCACGTCGGGGACAATGTTGTCTTGTTGATAGGCAAAATAACTGCCGGTACGACCGTTGCCCGTTTGTACTTCATCTAGCATTAACAGCCACTGTTGCTCATCGCAGAGTGTTCGCAGTGCAGCGAGAAAATGCTCTGGCAGGGTATTAACCCCGGCTTCGCCCTGGATCGGTTCAATCAATACCGCGACGATACCGGCATTGTTCTCGGCAATGTTTTTCAGGGCCTCAAGATCGCCATAGGGTGCGCGGATAAACCCGGAGAGCAGCGGTTCAAATCCGGCCTGGATTTTGCGGTTGCCCGATGCGGAGAGCGTGGCAATGGTACGACCGTGAAAGGCGTTCTCCATAACAATGATATTGGGCCGGTCAATGCCTTTATTGTGACCGTAGAGTCTTGCCAGCTTAATGGCGGCCTCATTGGCCTCGGCACCCGAGTTGGAAAAGAACACCTTGTCCATGCCGGAGACAGCGGTTAGTGCTTCGGCCAAACGCTGTTGGAGTTCGATGCCGTATAAGTTGGAGGTGTGGATTAAGCGGCCGGCCTGTTGTTGAATAGCCCTGGTGACGGCGGGGTGTGAGTGCCCGAGGGCGTTCACACCAATGCCACTAATCGCATCGAGGTATTGCTTGTCCTCCTGGTCGAATAGGTACGCGCCTTCTCCGTGGGTAAAGCTCACGGGTAAGCGTCCGTAGGTATTCATTAATGTAGAGCTTGTCATGTTCCAGCCTTCATGTTGCAGATGCTGTTGAGTTTCTGGCAAATAGTTTCGGTTATTTACATCTGCTTAAACCCGGTCGCGTCTTAAAAACGCAAAAAGGCAGCTAGAGCTGCCTGTACGAATGGTTAATAATATAGACCCTGAGTGCTTTTGGCAATTGGAGATTGAAGGCGGGGTATGAAATTAAATGCAGTTCAATTAGGTGTTTTTAACAGTCGTCTGGAAGCGGTATGCGATGAAATGGCGGCGGTGCTACAGCGATCGGCATTTTCTCCCAATATTAAGGAGCGACTGGATTTTTCCTGTGCAGTATTTGATCGCTCGGGTGCCTTGACGGCGCAGGCCGCTCATATTCCCGTGCACCTTGGCAGTATGGCTTACGCGATGGCAGATATTGTCGATAGTTGCCAGTGGTCACCCGGCGATATGGTTGTCGTCAACGACCCCTATCTGGGCGGGACGCATCTGCCTGATGTGACGCTGATCGCGCCGGTGTTTGTAGTTGGGCAGTTAATAGCTTTCGTGGTCAACCGTGCCCATCATGCCAAAATCGGCGCTACCAGCCCGGGTTCTATGCCGATATCCACTTCCCTTGAGCAGGAGGGGGTGTTGATTTCACCGACGCAGCTGGTGGTGGCCGGGGAGTTGCAGGGCGCGGTGATGGCGCAGATGGGGGATGCTATTGAGGAGGGCGATTTTATTGCCCAGGTCAGTGCTAACCGGGTGGGGGTAGCACGCCTGTCCGAGCTGTTGTCGGCGATGGGTAGGGAATCTTATACCGCGGCAGTGGCGGAGTTAAATGCCTATGGCGAGCGGTTGGCGTTATCCGGGCTGGGAAAAATCCCTGTGGGCGAGTACCGGTTTACTGATTATATGGACGATGATGGTGCAGGTAATACCCGCATCCCCATCACTGTTAGCCTGACGGTGAGCGATCGATCAATTATGGCTGATTTTAGTGGTACTGCTGCGCAACAGGCAGGCAATATTAACTGTCCATTGTCGGTGACGGCGGCGGCTGTGTTTTATGCGTTTCGCTGCCTGATGCCTGTTGCTGCGCCGGCCTGTGCGGGATTGTTCAGCCCCGTTCACTTGCGTGCCCCGGAAGGCTGCCTGGTTAACGCGCGCCGTCCAGCGGCGGTGGTGGCGGGCAATGTGGAAACGTCGACCCGTATTACCGACGTAGTGCTGGGTGCCCTGGCGCAGGCCTTACCTGATCGTATTCCTGCTGCCAGCCATGGCAGTATGAATAATGTTGCCATGGGCTGCAGCGGTGATGGCGCGGCGGCGGGTTGGGATTACTATGAAACCATTGGTGGCGGGATGGGGGCGAGTGCGCTCGGAGCCGGTCAGTCCGGTGTCCAGACGCATATGACCAATACGCTGAATACCCCGGTGGAAAGCCTGGAAATGCATTATCCCCTGCGGGTGACGGCTTACCGCCTGCGGCAAGGCTCAGGCGGTGAGGGGCAATACCCGGGTGGTGATGGCTTGTTGAGGGAGTTCCAGTTTCTGGCCGATACGACAGTGACCTTGTTAACTGAGCGGCGGCAACTTGCCCCTTGGGGGCTGGCTGGCGGCGGCGATGGCCAGTCGGGAGAAAATCGACTCAATGGCGAATTGCTCGCCGGTAAGTGCCAGCTGCAGCTGCGGGCGGGTGATTGCCTGTCGGTAGCCAGTGCAGGGGGCGGCGGATGGGGTTTACCCATGGCTATAGTTGAGTGAAATGGTGGGGAAGTTTACCGCAAAACAGGGTACACTAGCGGCCAGATTTTCAAGGTTAAGGCAGTTTGATGGATATTGTTGATACGATTAAAGAACAGATAGCGAGCAACCAGGTTATCCTGTACATGAAGGGTTCGCCCAATCAGCCCCAGTGCGGCTTTTCAGCGCGCACCTCACAGGCGTTGATGGGCTGCGGTGAGCGTTTTGCGTTTGTTGATATTCTCAGCAACCCTGAAATCAGGGCGGCATTGCCGGCATACGCCAACTGGCCAACTTTCCCGCAGTTGTGGGTGGACGGCGAATTGGTCGGGGGTTGTGATATTGTTTGTGAGATGTTTGAGAAAGGCGAACTAAAAACCCTGCTCAAAGAGACCGTGGCACAGCACGCCGACCAGAGTGAATAGAGCGATTAAGTGATCAAAACCCACCGCTTGGTGGGTTTTTTTATGCCCGACCAAGCTGGTTTTCAGGCTATTGAGGTGGAAATAATCTCACGTTGCGTCGATAAATGGTTGTTGTGACGTTGTCTTGTTAGCCAACTATGTTATAACAAGCAAAATCAATAATATTGCC
>JAUXHA010000170.1 GCA_030621845.1 Spongiibacteraceae bacterium | reverse complement strand
AGATGATTCCAATGCGGCCGGACCATGGACACCTGCTGGGTGACGAAATAAACAGTGAGGGAGTCAACCCCGGGTATTCCTACGGTGGAAGGCTCAAAGGCTTGGCAGAACTACGCGGGGTTATCCACACTCTTGAGAGCCTGAAGCAGCGGGGCGTTGACCTCAGTAAGCCTGTTTAGCGGCTCACTGTTAGTCTGCGGGCAGACTATTGCTGCGGGCTATTTCTCCCAAATAATTTGCGCTGGGTTTAACGCTTCTCTTGAAGCTTTTTCGATCAACAGCGATTAGACCAAATGTTGGCTCGTAGCCATTGGTCCATTCAAAATTATCCAGTAAGGTCCAGTGAATATAGCTCCTGACATCAAGCCCGTCTTCCAGGCAGCGCTGAATACCTCGTAAAGCACCTTCAATGTATTCGATACGTTTTTTGTCGTCTGCTGTGCCGACGCCATTCTCTGTTACATAGATCGGTATACCTGTAACAGCGGCCGCTCGTCTGATGGCGGGCTCTATCGCGTTGGGCCAAAACTCATATCCCATTTGTGTTATTTCGGCCCCTTCTTTCACTGGCATAAAACCATTTTCGTTGATGAGCTCGCGGGTGTAGGCCTGAACGCCGATAAAATCATCATCTCTGGCAGCTTCCAGAAACTTGTCTTCAATCTCGTACCGCAGTTGCTTGAGCTTTTGTTCCCCGCCAGGGACTGCCTGGAAATCTACCATGGTCAATGTCATGCCCGTAGGCAGCTGCGGTCGGACGGATTTTATTGCATTGCGCCCTTTATGGTGAGCTTTCAATATATTGTTGGTGATAGCCGTCGGGTCACCCAGGGGGGCAGCTGAAAAGTGCTTAACGCCGATGGACTTGGCTGCAGCGGCCATAACCGCCCGGCGTCGTTCTATCGGTACGAAGTTTTTCGCGTCTAGCTGAGCGGTAAAGTTCAGTTCGTTAATCGTGCAGGCGAGTGATATTAGATCACCCAGGTGCTGAGTAACCTTTTCGCAATAGCGTGCGAAAAGGTCGATCGATTCGGGGTTCTCCCACCCGCCCTGAGCGGAAAACCAAATTGGGCAGGTGAAATGCTGGTAGGTCACCACCGGTTTAATCCCCTGTTCGAGGCAGCTTAAAAGGACATGGCGGTAGTGATCTAAAGTGGCTCTGGAAAAATAGCCTTTCTCGGGCTCGATACGAGCCCATTCCACAGAAAATCGATAACAGTTTAGCCCAGTCTGTGCCAATAGCTTTATATCTTCCGCATAGCGGTGATAATGGTCGCAGGTATCCAGGGAGGGTTCGACAAAGGGGCTGTTGGGGAGTTGTTCGAGTAACCAGTAATCGCTGTTGAGATTATTGCCCTCTACCTGATGTGCCGCTGTAGCCGCTCCCCATAAAAAGCCTTTTGGGAATTGAAAGGGCTGGCTGGTTGTGGGCTTTTTGCCGGCAAATAATGTGTTTGGTAGAGCAAGCGCGCTTAGACCGGCGGCTGTAGACGCGATAAAAGTTCTTCTCTTCATAATAGTTATTTTCGACTCTAATCAGGTGGACTCAATCATCGGAGATATTAAGGAAAATTCTTTGAAGCAGTTCATTTAATTCAAGCAATTGCTTTTCAGTAATCCCCTCAAAAGCGGCGTCAAAAACCTTGGTAGTCCTGGCAATGACAGATTCGATTTTATCGAGACCTTGCTGGGTTATGGTGACAACGGATACTCTGCCGTCGTCCTCCCTGGGTCTTATTTTTACCAGGCCTTGTTCCTGCATCTTGTATACATGCTTGGTGATGGTGGGCAGGCGGGCTACTGCATGGACAGAAATTTCGGTGATGCTTAAGGCGCCATTCTCTCGCAAAATCATCCCCACTCGCCACCCAGTAATATTCAGGTCCAACTTCTTTAAAGTCTTTTCCATCTGGTGTGTGTACTTATTGCCCAGCCGCATTACCCAATAGAATGGGAATTGGCGAAATTCAAAATCTTCGCTGACAGGCTTAAACGAGCTGAGGTGTTTTGATTTTTGGTTCATGTATTTCGGCTACCGTGTTTGGCGGGAAATGGATATTTACACTATTCTGGATGCACACCTTGTGCGGTATTAGATTCTAGGTGCAGCGCCGTAGCTCCTCAACAATACTTGACTTTTCAAGTGAATACTATAGCATTGTCGGGATAACATAATTATATTACGGTGAGGTCAATACAGCGTGTGCCTGTATGTTGAGCAGTTCTATCTTGGTGGTACAGGCTTAAAGGTGGCAGTTAAAGACTCCATTGATGTAGCCGGCTATCCAACAAAAGCTGGAAGCGAAGCACTCGACGCTGTGGCACCTGCCGATAAAAACGCTCACGTGGTAGATCGTATTCTTGCTGCGGGTTGTCAACTGGTAGGCAAGCTTAATATGCATGAGTTTGCTTTTGGTATGACGGGCGTGAACCAATGGACGGGCACCCCAACTAATTATCTCTACCCCGACTATATCCCCGGTGGCTCTTCCAGCGGCTCGGCAGTTGCCGTGGCTCAGGGCGATGTCGATTTTTCATTGGGCACTGATACCGGGGGTTCTATCCGCTTGCCTGCTGCCTGCTGTGGGGTTTACGGGCTTAAGCCCACCTTTGGCCGGGTAAGCCGTGCGGGTATTATGCCCGAAGAAACGACTCTTGATTGTGTTGGGCCTTTTGCCCGATCAGTCGAGCAATTGATTCAGGCTATGGAAATTATTGACAGCAGTTTTCACGCTGTCAGTGACGTGGGCCCAATACGTTTGGGTCGCGTGGGCGTAAAGGCCGATAGTGAGGTTCAGGCGGTTATCGACCAGATACTGAGCCGCATTGGCCTGGATCAGGTGGCGGTTGAACTGCCCTCAATGGAGGCGGCTTTTGGTGCCGGATTAACCCTTATCAATACCGAGGCATGGGCCGCCTGCGGTCCGTACCTGGCAACGGGTAAGGTTGGCAGTGATGTGTCTACTCGGTTGCGTACTGCCCAACATACGAGTGATGAAGAAGTGGCTATGGCGGAGCAGGTCAAGCTGCGCTTTAACGCCGAGGTTGATTCGGCATTGGCGCAGGTCGATGTTTTGGTCATGCCAACATTGCCGTCCTTCCCGCTTAAGCGGGAACAGGCATTAGCAGGCGCGACGGATTTGGCCGTCAGTGCTCTGGTAAGGCCGTTTAATTTATCCGGTCATCCTGCTCTTTCCATACCGTTAAAAGAGGCTGAAGGTCGCCCGGTTGGTTTGCAGCTAATAGCAGCCAAAGGCCAGGACGAATTTCTATGCGAAGTGGCCAGGGTCATCAGCCAATCGATTAACCAGTGAAAAGTCGGGAGGCCAAG
>JAUXHA010000168.1 GCA_030621845.1 Spongiibacteraceae bacterium | reverse complement strand
TCCAATGTGCATCGCGGTGCCCACCGCTTGGCCGATGAGGCCACGCTGTGCTACGAAGCGGCTCGGGATACCGTGGCGGAGTTTATCAATGCCTATTCCCGCAATGAAGTTATTTGGACCAGCGGGACCACGGAGGCGATTAACATGGTCGCTAACGGTTTGGCTCAATTGCTAAGTCCTGGCGACGAAGTGCTGGTCACGGAAATGGAGCACCATGCCAATTTGGTAACCTGGCAGCAGGCCTGTAAGCGTGCCGGAGCGACCTTAAAAGTGGCGCCAATTAATGACGCCGGCGAATTGATACTGGATGCCTTTAGCGCCTTGTTGAATAGCAATACCCGATTGGTGGCCTTGCCCCATGTGTCCAACGCGCTGGGTACGGTTAATCCTATTGCCGATTTATGCAAGCAGGCGCGGGCGGTAGATGCCTGGGTATTGATCGATGGTGCCCAGGGCATTGCCCATGAGCCGGTGGATGTACAGCAGCTGGATTGTGATTTCTACGCTTTTTCTGGTCATAAGCTTTATGGCCCCACGGGAACCGGTGTGTTGTGGGGGCGAGAGTCCTTATTGGCTGAGTGGCCGGTATGGCAGACTGGCGGTGAAATGATAGCGCAGGTGAGCTACCAAGATGCCCAGTGGAATGAATTGCCCTACAGGCTGGAAGCCGGTACACCCAATATAGCTGGAGTCATCGGTTTGGCGGCAGCCGTGCAGTGGTTTTCCCGCTTGGACATACCTGCCGTGCAGGCGCATGAGGCAGCGTTGCTAGCCAGCGCTACTCGCCAGGCCGAGGCTTTCACAGGTTTGCGTATTATTGGTAGTGCCAACAACAAAGTGGCTGTGTTGAGTTTTGTACTGGATCAGGGCCATCCCGCCGATGTCGGGTTTTTACTGGATCAGCAGGGCATTGCTATCCGCACCGGACATCACTGTGCGGAGCCATTAATGAATCGCCTGGGTGTGCCGGGAACGGCCAGGGCATCGTTTTCTCTCTATAACACCCTGGGTGAGGTGGATGCTTTGTTTAAGGCATTGCACAAAGTTAGCCGTATGTTGGCCTGATGCAGGGCGGCAGTTGAATCGACGTTTTTGGAGACCTTATGACAGTTACTACCTTTGACCCCAATACTCCGGCAGTCACTATGACGGAGACGGCCCTGCGTCATTTTGAAAAGGCCCTGAATACTAATACGGGAAAAATAGTGCGCCTGAGCACGGAAACCAGTGGTTGTACGGGTTATGCCTATGTGCTGGATTTGGTGGATACCGCGAGCGATAACGATGTTGTCCTGCAGCCCGGTGAAAGAGTGACACTGGCAGTAGATCCTGAGGCCCTAGCTCTATTGCGCGGTACCGAGATTGATCTGGTACTGGAAGGGGTTAACAGTGTTGTGAAGTTCAACAACCCCAACGTTGTGGCCGAGTGCGGCTGTGGTGAAAGCTTTAGTGTGAGCTAGTGTGGCCTTTCGAGTGGCTATTTTTTGATTAAGTGTCTCTTAACTTGGTGTGGCAGGGTATGGAACAAACAATGGTGGTAACCCAGCGCGAGTGTCCTGCGCGTCGGGTCCCCTCCGGTGAACCGGTTATTATTCCCCGAGGGCAATTCCTGAGTATCAATCAGAGCCTAGGTGGTAATTACACAGTGACCTGGCAAGGGAATATGCTGCGTATTGACGGCACTGATGCCGATGCTATTGGCCAGCAGCCAGAAGTGCTGGTGCTGGAGGATGACGGTTCCGGCGTGATCAGTGAGGACCAAGTTTGGCAGGCGCTGGATTCGATTTTTGACCCTGAGATTCCGATTAGCCTGGTATCGCTTGGCTTGATTTATCGAGTTTCTGTGAATCAGTCCACCGGCAATGTTGATATCGCCATGACCTTGACAGCACCGGGTTGTGGTATGGGGCCGGTATTGGTGAGTGATGTGCAATACCGCACCGCCAAAGTGCCCAATGTAAAAACCGTTAAGGTGGAATTGGTGTTTGATCCGCCCTGGTCTCGGGAGATGATGTCCGAAGAGGCCCAGCTAGAGGCGGGTATGTTCTTTTAGGGGCTATTGCGGCTGCCAGTACGGCACCTCTGTGTATAGATGCTTGCTTGCTCTGATGCTTTAATCGACGACCATTTAGATAACATTGACGACTAAAACAACGCTGACGACTATGACTTTACAAACGACCATGACAATCCCAACGACCGCTGAAATCGTCGATGACTTGACCTTTTTTGACGATTGGGAGGAGCGCTACAAGTACATAATCGATCTGGGTAAGGACCTGGGTGAAATGGATGAGTCCCTGCGCACCCCGGACCGCCTAGTTAAGGGTTGCCAGAGTAATGTGTGGATGGATGTACGTGCCGAAAATGGTCGCCTGTTGTTTGCCGTGGATAGTGATGCCCATATCGTCAGGGGCTTGCTGATGTTGGTGCTGGCGGCCTTCCAGAATAAAACGCCCGCTGAGATTAACGATTTTGACGTTGGTGCGTATTTTCAACAGGTCGACCTTGAAAGTCATCTGAGCCCAACGCGGGGCAATGGCCTACGTGCAATCGTGGCGAAAATACAGGCCATTGCCAAGGCATCACTGACAGCCTGATGGGGTTGTTGGTCTGTTTCAAGGCGGCCCCGACCTGTCGCTGCCTTCCGCTAGCCGCCTAAAAAATCTCCCTAAGTGCGTATTATTTATACTAATTCACGATAAGTCCGCGTATAATTCGCGTCTTCAAAATTTCGTGATTTGGCTCTATGCCTTATCGCTCGCGCTAGCTCTCATGAGTTGGCGCACAGAACTGAACCATTAACACTTTATAGATTGGAGCTCCAAATGGCCGTAGAACGCACTTTTTCCATTGTTAAACCCGATGCCGTTGCAAAAAATGTTATCGGAAAAATTTACAGCCGCTTTGAAGATAACGGTTTGAGTATTGTCGCCTCTAAAATGCTGCGTCTGAGCCGGAATCAGGCTGAAGGTTTTTACGCCGAGCACAAAGGCCGGCCTTTTTTCCCCGCCTTGATTGAATTTATGACATCGGGGCCTGTCACTGTGCAGGTACTTGAGGGTGAAAATGCTATTTTGAAGCATCGCGAATTGATGGGTGCGACCAACCCTCAGGAAGCTGAAGCGGGTACTATCCGTGCGGATTTCGCCGAGTCTATTGATGCCAATGCAGTACACGGATCTGATTCTGCTGAATCGGCAGCCAGAGAAATTGCTTACTTTTTTGCGGCCAGTGATCTTTGTGATCGCGCCTAGCTGACCTGGTCATGTTTTATGAGTGACAGTGTGCAGTACACACCGCTGGCTGATTCCTTAGATGATCAGCCAGTATCGAAAGCCCCAGCAGAGAAAACCAATCTGCTGGGGCTTTCGCGTGAAAAGATGGAAGCATTTTGTGTCTCGCTGGGGGAGAAACCCTTTCGAGCTACGCAGTTATTAAAATGGATTCATCACCAGGGTGTCGACAACTTTGATGATATGACCAATATCAGCAAAGCGCTGCGTACACGGCTGAAGGACTGTGCAGAAATTCGCCCCCCCGAAGTCGTGTCGCAGCAGGATTCCAGCGACGGTACCCGCAAATGGGCTATTCGTGTTACCGGTGGCAGTCTGGTTGAGACAGTATTAATTCCCGATGGTGAACGTGGCACGCTCTGTGTTTCTTCGCAGGTGGGTTGCAGTCTCGATTGCAGCTTCTGCTCCACGGGCAAACAAGGTTTTCAGCGCGATTTAACTGCGGCGGAAATTATCGGCCAGGTTTGGCTGGCGATTCAATCCTACGATGCATTTCCCT
>JAUXHA010000115.1 GCA_030621845.1 Spongiibacteraceae bacterium | reverse complement strand
GGTGAACCTGCGGACTGGCTGACCTTTGATGAAATAGAACGCGTCATCCGTGTATTTGGTGAGTTAGGAACAAAACGTATTCGTCTTACTGGTTTCGAACCTCTTGTTAGAAAAAATATTCCTGAACTCGCAGCTCGACTCGCAGAACAACGCAGCTGCCAATGCCAGTTGTTGATGATTTGGCTGTAGCCGTTGCGGCCCATCTTCACCATAGGTCTGCGCAATAAAATCGGTAGTCACTTCACCCGCAACAAATTTATCCTGCGCCAGCGCATCCAGCAAAAAATGTTTATTGGTGGCAACGCCGAATAACACGGTTTGCCTTAGTGCTTTAATCATCCGCCGTCGGGCAATTTCACGGGTTGCACCCGAGCTAATAATTTTTGCCAGCATGGGATCAAAAAACGGCGATACACGCTCGCCAGACTGCAAGCCACTGTCAACACGAATACCTTCGCCTTCAGGAGCACGCCACAATAAGACATCGCCAGAACAGGGCAGAAACTGCTGATAGGGATCTTCGGCATACAAGCGCACTTCGATCGCATGTCCCTCAAGAGTAATCTGCTGCTGCGTCAACGGCAGGACTTCATTTGCGGCCACCAGTAGTTGCCACTCCACCAGATCCAGCCCAGTGATCATTTCCGTAATCGGGTGCTCGACCTGCAGACGCGTATTCATCTCCAGAAAATAGAAGTTTTCATCCTCATCCAGTAAAAATTCTACCGTGCCCGCGCCACAATAATTCACCGCTTTTGCGGCATTAACGGCCGCCTCACCCATACGCGTTCGCAATGCATCGCTGACCACAGGGCTTGGTGCTTCTTCAATCACTTTTTGATGACGTCGCTGCATAGAGCAGTCACGCTCACCCAGGTATACCGCATTGCCATGGTTATCAGCGAAGATTTGAATTTCAATATGACGAGGGGCAATTAAAGCCCTCTCAATAATAAGCAGGTCAGAGCCAAAGGCTTTTAATGCCTCGGAGCGAGCCGCAATCAATGCAGCCGGCAAATCATCATGGTTAAAAACAAGGCGCATACCCCTGCCACCACCACCGGCCGTCGCCTTAACCATCAGGGGAAAGCCAATTTCCTCTGCTCGTGCCAGCAGTATGTCGTCGCTCTGCTCTTCACCCTGGTAACCGGGAATACAGGGAACACCCGCCTCCAGCATTAAACGTTTGGAAACGGCCTTGTCACCCATCAATTCAATCGCTTCGACACCCGGACCAATAAAGGTAATGCCCTCTTTCTGGCAGCGCAGGGAAAAACCGGCATTCTCTGAGAGAAAACCGTAGCCAGGGTGAATCGCATCGGCACCGCTTTGTTTAGCAGCGGCCAGTATTTTTTCAATACTGAGATAAGATTGGCTTAAATCCGAAGGGCCGATATGCACGGCTTTATCCGCCAATTGCACATGCAGCGCATCCTGGTCTGCATCGGAAAAAACCGCTACCGTTTCGTAACCTAATGCACTGGCAGTACGAATGACACGACAGGCAATTTCACCGCGATTGGCAATCAAGACTGTGGAAAAATGCATTGTTATTTAACCTCTGCGATAATAATAATCTGCTAATCGTTGAGCCTGTTAAGTGAATGACAACAAGCGGTCTTTAATAGTCGACTGAGCTTCTTTAACCATTCGCTCTAACAATACTTCACACGTTGGAATGTCATGAATAAGACCCATCACCATACCGACAGTCCACACACCACCTTCGATATCGCCACCCTCTAACACATTCTCCTTACCGCGCTTACCTGCAACCAGCGGTTGAATGTCTGCAAAATCCGTTTGGCCATCCTCTGCCTCCACCGCCAAAACCTGCTCGGCAATACTGTTTTTAAAGATTCGAGCGGTATTGTTAAGCGAACGGAAAATCAATGCCGTGTCTCTCTCACCGCCATCAACCATTGCCTGCTTCACATTTTCATGAACCGGCGCCTCTTGAGTGGCAACAAAGCGCGTACCCATATTAATACCGTCGGCACCTAATGCCAGCGCAGCGGCCAACTGTTGACCATTACCAATACCGCCCGAAGCCAGCATTGGAATAGTTAATTTTTCTGCCGCGCAAGGAAGCAATACCAGATTAGTCACATCGTCTTCACCCGGGTGACCAGCGCATTCAAAACCATCAACACTCACCGCATCACAACCAACGCTTTCAGCTTTAAGCGCATGGCGAACAGAGGTGCATTTATGAATAACCTTAATGCCGGCATTTTTAAACGCATCCATATAAGGCTGGGGGTTTCGGCCAGCGGTTTCGACGATTTTAATGCCACTATCGATAACGGCCTGCACGTAATCATCGTAAGGAACTTCACCAATACTGGGTAAGATGGTGATATTGACACCAAAGGGTTTGTCGGTCATCTCACGACAACGAGTAATCTCCTTCGCCAGGTCGTTGGGAGTGGGCTGGGTTAATGCGGTTAAAATACCCAAGCCACCCGCATTGGAAACCGCGGCGGCGAGCTCTGCGCGCCCTACCCACTGCATACCACCCTGTACGATGGGATATTTAATATTTAAAAGTTCTGTAATTCGAGTTTTCATTATCAAGCCCTGTTATAAAATACCTGGATTAAAAGCGTGCCACACCAAAATCACTGGGAAACATGCGCCGATTATCTTTTTCACTATTACTATCTAATAAAAAGCGTAATAACTTACGCGTATCACGCGGATCAATCATGCCATCATCAAGCAACTGACCTGAGCAATAAAAGGCATTGGACTGATAATCAAAATGCTTGATCAATCCCGCTTCCATCTGGTCCAGAAAATCCTCGTCCACTTGCTGGCCTTTTCTCTCGGCACTGGATTCGGCAACAAGCCGCATGGTCATAGCCGCCTGCTCCGCCCCCATCAAACCGATTTGTGCATTAGGCCAGGAGAAACAAAAATTTGGCGTCAAGCCACGCCCGCACATGCCATAATTACCCGCCCCAAAGCTGGCCCCTACCATCAAGGTGATTTGTAGCACGCTGGCATTGGATACCGCCTGAATCATTTTTGATCCGTGCTTAATCATGCCGTCTTCTTCGTATTTTTTCCCGACCATAAAGCCGGTGGTATTTTGCAAATAGATAATGGGGGTATTGCTCTGGCAATTTGCCTGGATAAACTGGCTTGCCTTGGTCGCCCCTTCGTTGTCCAGCGGACCATTGTTGCCAATAAAGGCACAGCTAGTGCCATTAATCTCACCGTGTACACAGACCGTGTTCGGACCATAAAGCGGCTTGTATTCAAGCATGTATGAGTCATCGACCAAACGTGCGACTAATTCTTTTACGTCGTAGGGTTTACGGTAATCCAGCGGTACCAGACCCGCTAATTCATCGGCATCATACCTGGGCTTTTTCTCGGGCAGTGTTTCAACTGTCGCACTGCGATTATCATTCCAACCCAAATGATGAACAACTTCTCTGGCAATGCGAACACCGTCCGAATCATCCTCGGCAAGATACTCCGCCAGCCCCGATGTCGTGGCATGCATCATCGCACCACCCAACTCTTCATCCGTAGCAATTTCGCCTGTTGCCGCCTTCAGCAAGGGTGGGCCCGCTAAAAACGCCTTGGCACGCCCTTTAACGGCGATAACATAATCTGACAAGCCGGTTAAGTAGGCACCACCCGCCGTTGAAGAACCATGTAACACGGTAATGATGGGACAACCTGCCGCACTCAGTCGCGCCAAATTTCTAAACAGGATACCGCCCTGGACAAAGCGTTCGATTTTATACTGGTGAATATTGGCACCGGCACTCTCGACCAACTGCACAAATGGCAGCGAATTCGCCAGCGCGATTTCCTGGCAGCGTATTAATTTACCGCCACCCGCCTCGGTCACGGCACCCGCATTGATACCGGAATCGTTCACCACCACCATACAGCGCACACCGGAGACATAACCTATACCAGCAATCTGGCTGCCACCCACCACGGTCTTATCCACATCGTCAATATCCTGCAGGTAGCCCGCCATATTGGACATTTCCAGAAACGGCGCACCGGGGTCCAATAGACGCTTTAGGCGATCCCTTGGCAACAACTGCTTGCGCTTGATGAATTTAGGCAAGGCTTTAGCAGAGGCCTCACTAGCGCGCGCTTCGAGATCGCGCATCTTATCAACCAGCCCCAACATACCCGCGCGATTCGACTGGTACGCATCAGACTCTACATTCAACTTGGATTCAAATACCGGCATCGCGAGGTTTTCTCTCTGTTTTTCGCCAGGCAAGCCAACAAAACACTTTCATCGGCCAATCGCTGACAATACCATTTCAAACAACAACATGAGTATAACTCATATTATTATTTCTATTCAAGCCTATAATACAACTTGACATGAACTAGACCCCTCTTTATCTTGAATATATATGAGCGATACTCATATAAACTACCTTGAAACATATCCACGCCGGGAAGATTCCTCTAATATACGCTCAATCACCTGACCACCCACCAATTAAACGGGGTTTTTATGCACGCCATTCAGCTATTTGACCGCGGCGCCCGCCAAAACCGGGATCGCCTTGCATTTACCGGTGCCGGCGGTGACTTCACCTACCTGCAAGTACAGAAGCTTTCCAACCAGATAGCCAATGCGCTATTAGCACTCAAACTCACTGCCGACACCCGATTTGCCATTTTCTCACCCAATTGCAGCCAAGCGATGATTGCCTGCCTGGGGGCAAGCCGGGCTGGGTTTATCTGGTGCAACCTGAACGCTAAAAACGCATTAGTGGATAATATCGACATATTAAGTCGTGGCGACTGCGCCGTGCTTTTTTTCCATAGCAGCGTTGCCGAATCAATCCCTGAATTGCTGGCGGGCGTACCCACCATCAAGCATCTTTACTGTGTAGACCAGCAGAGCACTAACTACCCCGACATGGCCAACTGGATAACAGATTACAGCGACAACGCTCCCGACATTAAATACCCTGCGACTGACTTTGGCTTCCAGGGCGCGACCGGCGGCACCACCGGTAAACCCAAGCTCGCCCTTAGCAGCCATAGCTGGTCTGCGATGTCTATTGTAGGCTGGTCGACGGTACTGCACTACGAGCAACCCGCCGTGAATTTATGCGTCACCCCCATCACCCATGCCGCCGGCATTGTCTGCCTCGCACACCTGGCCATGGGCGCCACCAATGTCTTTATGGACTCACCCGATCTGGATGCGATTTTCCAGCACATAGAAAACGACAAAGTCACCACGGTATTTTTGCCCCCCACTGTCATCTATATGCTGCTCAATCATCCACGCGCGAAAACTACCGACTTCTCATCACTCAAATACATTATTTCCATGGCCTCCCCGCTGGCGCCGGAAAAAATCATCGAGGCCAGCAAGGTTTTTGGCCCGGTCATTGCGCAAGCCTATGGCCAAACAGAAGCCGGGGTACCGCTCACCTTTATTTCTCCCGCCGAAATCGAAGAGGCCATTCGCTGCCCCGAACTCCAGCACCGCCTCAGCTCCTGCGGGCGTCAAACGCTGATTGTTTCAGACCTGGCCATTGTCGATGACAATGACCACCCCTTAGCCGACGGGGAAAAAGGTGAAATTGTCCTTCGCGGCCCAACCATGATGTCCGAATACTACAATGACCCCGCAGCAACCCTGGAAGTACAAACCAGCGGCTGGCATCACACCGGTGATATCGGCTATCTGGATGCCGCCGGTTACCTGCATATATGTGACAGAAAACGCGACCTGATCATCTCCGGGGGGTTTAATATTTTCCCCTTCGAAGTGGAACAAGCCATATTCAAACACTCCGCCGTGCAGGATTGCGCTGTCATTGGCAGAGCCGATGAAAAATGGGGCGAAGCGGTTGTTGCCGTGATTCAACTAAGGCAAAAAACTGACCAGCCACAGGCACTGGAAACTGACATTATCGCCCATTGTAAAAAACTGTTAGGCAGCATGAAGGCGCCGAAGGCTGTCATCTTCATGGATGATCTTCCACGCAGCCCGGTGGGAAAAGTACTGAAGCGGGTTCTGAGAGAGCAGTTATTTAAGCAGACTTAAGCACTAAGGCGCGGAGCCGGGTTGATACCAAATAGATGAGGTATAGGCCCGCTCTTGAATCGTCGCCGGATACCCTTCCGGTGGCGACTGTTTAAGCGCGATGGAATCAAGCAAGGAATGGCGAGGCGTGGGAATTTCCAGCACCCGAAGATAATAAAAAGCCGCTTGCCCGGGATCAAAATCAGGATCAATCCAATAGGCTGACAGACTACTGCTGCCGATAGTATTTTTATAGCTAGCCCGGCTAAGATCCACCGTATTACCCACAGCTTCCAGTTTGCCCTGTGCATCAACACGACGATCTCCAGACCACGCCAGCGGGTAAATTTTCTCATGGCTGACGCCAGCTTTATCAACCCAGCCCTTGATCATTTGAACCCTATCCAAATTCGCACCGACAGGGTCTTTCAGCGCCTGCACAATAAACTGCGGCGCCGCCTTAGCCACTGATAAATCAGCTCGACCGTATAGCTTGCCACCCATGGGCACACCCTGGGCATAGCCTATGCTCGCAAAATCAACCGACTGATGCGCCGATGCCGGAAAGTCCCAGCCAGCAAAGACCCGCACTTTAATGCGCGGCCCGGTGGTGCCATAAACTTCACGCCGCATAAAGGCCGCATAAATCGCCTCCCGCGTATTAGACTCCGCCCAGACGGCTGCAAGCCCTGAAGCGGACATACTCCAGCCGGTGGCAGAGGCCTCACCAAATAAGCCTTCCGCTTTATTCTCCGGGATGGAATCCACGGCCACCTTGCCCCAGAAATTGGTCTCTTCCGCCGAAGATAAGCCGGTATGCGAATCGGTCGAGCCAATGACACCAAACTCATAGGGATTAACCCCGGTTCGCGCCGCAATGTGTAAGCCTGTTTTTAAAGCTGAGCGCAGATAATCGGCAGCCGTTGCTTTATAAGGTTCTGGATTACCCTGCAAGTAAAAGGGATAGAGTTCAAAGTCAGCAAACTCATCCCCTGGCGAAAGCGTTGGATGTGTTTCCGAATCGCCCTTGGTTTGGGTAATCTCAGCCACCGGTTCCAGCTGGGCGCGAATACGCGCATAGCGTGCATCAATCGGCCTGCCCTTGAGATCAGTGTCGGCAAACATATAACCCTTGGAAAGATTGGCGTTATGCGGAATGGCAATAAAACGTGCCCCCGTACTGGCACTGGTTTGATTTAACCAGTCCCATAAATCTTGCGGGTATTGGCTTTGATCGGAGCCATAGGGTAAAAACTGCGAGGCAATACTCGCATTATCAGGTGTAAAAACCACGCGGTGTAAATTAGCGCCCACCGGTACCGAACTCCATTCCCAGCCGATAAAGGTGGTAAATCTCCCCGGCTCATTGTGCTGCTCGGCAGCCTCAATAATGGCCTGCCAG
>JAUXHA010000032.1 GCA_030621845.1 Spongiibacteraceae bacterium | reverse complement strand
TAATATGCGGCGGGTATGTATCACAGAGAGGCGAGGTAAGGAATTTATGGGCACGGTGACGAACATTAGCAGGGCGAATTTTTCCATTGGTGACCTAGTTCATCATCAGCTCTTCGATTATCGCGGTGTTGTCGTAGATGTTGATGCTACTTTTCAATCAACGGAGGAGTGGTACGAGACTGTTGCAAGGTCGCATCCGCCGAAAGACAAGCCCTGGTACCACGTACTGGTACATGGAGCAGCACATAGCACCTATGTCGCTGAGCAGAATTTGGAGCGTGATGCGAGTGCCGAACCAATCAGCCATCCAATGCTCGCACAATTTTTTGCGCGCTTTGAGGGTGGGCGGTATTTTCGAGAGGGCAGGGCCAATTAATTCTTCATCGCATAACAAATACGGACTACAGGAACATCCTGCAAACGACCGCCCCGGAGCCAACGTCCTTGCTTAAGGCGTTATGTCCTCTGGACAGGTTCCACCCGAGGAGTATGATTCAGCGATGGATACAAATCTTACGAAACTACCCGTCGAGGATCGCATTCGGATCGTCGAAGATCTATGGGACAGTATCGCGCACGATCAGAGTGCACTGCCGTTGACACCTGACCAGAGAGCCGAGTTAGATCGACGCCTGGATTCCTTTGAAGCAGACGGCAAGCTTGGTCGGCCTGCGGCAGACGCTATTTCTGACCTTCGAAGACGCCTATGACCTATACTGTCCGACTCAGGGAAGAGGCGGAAGTTGATCTGGAAGAAGCAGCTTCTTGGTATGAATCACAGAGATCGGGGCTAGGCCACGATTTCTTGGATACCGTACTCCAAATACTGAATTCAATCGAACAAAGCCCGTTGTCTTATCCAGTGATATACCGGGGCGCTCACAGAGCAGTACTACCCAGATTCCCATTCGCTGTCTTCTACTTCGTACAAGAATTCGAAATATCGGTTATTTCAGTCATGCACGGCAGCAGGCATCCAGCACGATGGCAGCACCGCACATAACAAGAAAAGGAACTAGACGCTTTGCCGCCGGTTCTTTAGAAGCCACCATCGTCTGGATTCATTACTCCGCCAATCAAGTCAAAAAAACATTTTTCATGTTTATAACAAGGGTGAGTGCCTGTCCTTTGCGTTTCCTTTGCGTTTCTTTTTTTGTATTGTGAGCGGATGATCCTGGCGTCATTAGTGTTCAGAAGATAGGGCTTTTAAAGTTAGGGGTAGGGGGCATAGAGTGTACGAAAACTACTCGCTGAGCCGAAAAGCATCTATAATTGGCTCTATATATGAGCCGAATAAGGCGATCTATTCGGCTCATTTTTAATTAATTTATTAATAATCAATGAGTTATTGTCATTTGGTGGTCTCTGGGTAGGCTTTAATGTCGCAGGATTTAGATAAAAAACAGTGGATCTGGCAGCAAATGGATTGGCCGGAATTCAGCTGGGACAGTGATGCTCTGGCGCCTACGCTCCGTAAGGTCACTCAACTTCAAGGTGCCTTGCTGGGTAAGGCTGGGGCTATTGCGGCTGAGAGCAGTGCTGAATCCAACCTTGATGCTTTATTGCAAAATATCGTGCAGTCCTCCGCTATCGAAGACGAGACCGTTAATGCCGAGTCTGTTCGCTCGTCGCTGGCTAAACGCCTGGGTGTTAAAGAGGCAGGCTTAAGCCCGGAGACAGCCAAGACTGAAGGATTGGCGGAATTACTCCTGGACGCTACACAGAACCACGAAGAGCCATTGACCTTAGCGCGTTTATTCAACTGGCATCGATACTTATTCCCTGAGAAGAGTGAGGATGAATTCACGTTGGAAAATATCGGTGTGGGTGAGTTGCGCGGTGATGAGACGATGCAAGTTGTTTCAGGTCCTCATCAAAGGAGAAGGCTGCACTTTGAAGCGCCACCTAAGTATGCTCAGGGTGACAGTGAAAAGAGTTTGGAAGAACAGCTCAATCAATTTCTGGATTGGTTACAGGCAAGCGAATCTGATTATAAACTGGATCCCATTCTCCGTGCTGCCATGGCGCATTTCTGGTTTGTGACTTTACACCCCTTTGACGACGGTAACGGTCGTTTGGCCAGAGCCATCACCGATTATGCTTTAGCTCAAGCTGAGCACCAGACGATCCGATTTTACGCTATGGCTGCCAGTATCATGGAGAAGCGACAAGCCTATTACGATATCCTCGAAGCAACCCAGAAGGGGAACTTGAATATCACTGAGTGGATGTTGTGGTTTTTAGACACTTTCAAACATACCTTGGAAGCTGCCCAAGAGCGGATTGACCTTGTATTGAAGAAGGCGCGTTTTTGGCAAGCTCATGCTCAGGATGGGCTAAATGCACAGCAGGCGAAAGTGTTGAACCGTTTGTTGGATGAAGGTGCTGATGGTTTCGACGGTGGCTTAAGTGCAACCAAATACAAAGGGCTGGCGAAGGTGAGTAAGGCAACAGCTACTCGGCACTTACAAGAATTGTTAGAGAAAGGCTGTATTCTAAAGCTGGAAGGAGGTGG
Source organism: Spongiibacteraceae bacterium (assembly GCA_030621845.1). GTDB lineage: Bacteria > Pseudomonadota > Gammaproteobacteria > Pseudomonadales > Dasaniaceae > JAUXHA01. The sequence continues at coordinate 23,300 of JAUXHA010000032.1, read as the reverse complement.
TCGTAGTACTCGCTATGAAATTAATTGGCCTGACTAAATTAAGCTAAAATACACCCTCCGCAAAATGTGCGAAAACAAGGGTGAGTGCCTGTCCCTGCAATAATGATCAGTTCTTCAATGTTCATGGTTAACTCCCATGGGGTTTAGCTGTTCGCGCATATTGGACAGCATCGCGCCCATTAGCTGTTCGGCTTGCTGACGAGCCATTTTGATGTCGTCGGTTTCGGCAATGATCAGGGCGGCTTCGGCATAAGCGGCCATCAAGACGCGATTGACCAGTTTCAAGCGGAACTGTTGTTTGGTGGTGCTCATGGTCGCATGAGCGATGTTGTCGCGGGCTCTTGCGCTGACTTCGCTGCTGGCCCAGCGCTCGCGGCCAAGAATATTGGGGCTGTCGATCAGTACAATTTGGCGGAAGGCGGGGTCTTCACACAGATCGAGAAAATCACTCCAGTTGCCAAGGGCATCGCTGCCGGGCGCCATGCGTTCGATGATGCGCTGCTCCATGCAGTCGTTCACGGCGGCAAACAACGCTTTTTTGTTGCCAAAATAATGATAAATAGGGCGGGTGGTCAGCCCGCAGTCGGCGGCGATCTCATCGAGTGAGAGTTTGTCATAGCCTTTTCCCCCAAATAGTTTGCAGGCGCTGTCGAGCACTTGCAGGCGGGTTTCTGTCCGGCGCTCTGCCTGGGTGCGGCGTTTGCTGGCCATGCCTCTCTCCTGTGCCGTTTTGGTCTTGCAGGTGCTGAAAATCAGCAATTGCCAGGAAGTTTAAAATAAGCTGTTGACTTATGCAATAGCGATGCGTAACTTGCGTAATCTTAATGTATGCGTTGCATGTTGCTCATACAGCGTCGCAATCTGGTAAGGTTTCGATACAAGGTCATACTGATGCCATATCCCGGAAACCAGTGTCGCGATCATGAGTTATTACCGCTATCAATCTTGTTATCGGCAAGCAATTTATGGTGATTGCCTCGGACGGCAAGGGCGGGCGCCCTAACAATTTTCTCTTAACTTAATGCTGGAAATTTTCATGAGCAAAGCTAAAGACTCTATAACGCCTTCGCAAGAGCGCATCGGTAAACTGTTCCTCCGCTGGTATTCGAAATCTAATGTTTTTCTATACCGTTTAACCGGTGGAAAAATAGGTGGTAAGTTTCCAGGTGGTGCCCCCGTCTGTTTAATTACCATGAAGGGCCGCAAAACAGGTCTATGGCGTACAACCCCGCTGATCCATATTCCCAATGCTGAGGGTATCGTTTTGGTCGCCTCTCAAGGAGGGATGTCAAAAAACCCTATTTGGTACAATAACCTTACAGCACACCCGCAATGTTCATTGCAGGTCGGTTACCAAAAAAGGGCAATGGTTGCTCGTCAAGCTAGTGATGAAGAGAAAGAAAAACTGTGGCCAACTATCTGTTCAGTGCATCCAGGGTTTCAGGATTATCAGGACAAAACTAATAGAAATATCCCGGTGATGGTGTGTTCGCCGGCTTAACAAATATCTTTTTATAGTTTAGGTTTTGTCCTTAATGATGAGGTGTTCGCTATGACGACAACAATATTCTCTAGTACCCAAACCCAGGTGGCAGATAGTGCCGATGTTGTTTGGCAGAAGATGAAAAACTTTGGTGACCTTAGCTGGAGCCAGGGGCTTGATGATGTGAAGTTGGTGACCGAAGGCCTGAGTCAGTGCCGAAAAATTCGCATGGATGGCAGTGATGTTTATTTTGACGAATGGATTTTGTCTTTTGATGAGCGCGGCCGAACCTTTCGCTACACCATGGATGACAACGCCATGGGTGGTTTAATCGCCTATGAAGCCCAGGCTCAAGTGTTAAAGCGGGCCGATGGCTGTATTATTCGCTGGCAGTGTCAGGCTGACGCCACGGCGGAAAAAGAGGCCGAGGTGCAAGTTTTACTCGATATGTTTGCCGATGGCATCGTGCAGTTGTTCGCCGCACAATTTACTGCTGTTAATGAGGTGTCTTGATATGTATTCATCGGATCAATTAGGCCTTTGTTGTGGCTCGTTAGTGCAAGCTGATTTTCGCGGCTTGGCTGAGGCCGCTTCTAGCGCCGGGTTTCGTACTATCACCATGTGGCCAACGTTATTTAACGCCGCGCTGGAGAGTGGTTTGAGCGAGCAGGATTTGCGTACTATTCTGGCCGATAATGAACTCTCTATTACCGAGCTGGACCCCTGCTGTTCATGGCTGCCTATCGACCCGGCTAATGCGGGTTTGGCGGGGCCCTTTGCTGCGTTTACGGAAGATGATTTTTATCGTATCGCCGATGTGCTCGGCGCGACCACGCTCAATGTGGTCCAGACTACCGATGACCCTTTCACCTCACAACAACTAACCGATCATTTGGCGGCCACCTGTGAGCGCGCCCGTGCTCACGATCTCAATGTGTCCGTTGAGTTTTTACCCTGGTCGCCGATTGGCAACCTGCACACTGCATTGGAACTGGTTAAGTCTACCGGCCAGAGCAATTGCGGCGTTAATATCGATACCTGGCACCATTTCCGCAGTGGCGGCACTATCGAGCAGCTTAGCCAGCTTGATCCCAGGTTAATCAATGCCATGCAATTTAATGATGTGGCGGCGCAGCCCTGGGATAACATCGTTGATGAGACCTCAACCGGTCGCCTGCTACCCGGCCAGGGCAGCAGTAATTCAGCGGCGGTGCTCAAGGCATTGTGGGAGGTGGGTGTACGGGTGCCTGTGAGTGTTGAGGTATTTAACCTGGAGTTAATGGGCTTGCCTGCCCTTGATGTTGCCCGGCAGTGTAGCGACAGTATTCGCGCGGTGCTGGCCGAGGCGGCGCGCTAAATAGTATTGTTGAGTATTAGCGTTATTTTAAACGAATACTAATTTCTTATGTTTAAGGAGTAATAAAGATGGGTAATGTTGTTATTACAGGTAGTGCCTCCGGTATTGGCTTGGCTGCCAAAGAGAAATTAGAGTCACAGGGTGATCGTGTTATCGGCATCGATATTCGCGATGCCGATATTATCGCCGACTTGTCGACCCCCGAAGGTCGCCAGCACGCCATCGATCAAGCGTTGGCAATGACCGGCAGTGAAATTGATGGCTTGGTGCTGTCTGCCGGCCTCAGTGGTATGAATACGCCAGGGGATATGACCATCTCCGTCAACTATTTTGGTACGGTGGATTTGTTTGATGCACTGCGCCCCGCGATGGAAGGCCGCCCCAACCCCTGTGTGGTTTGCCTGGTTTCGACTTCTTCTCGCTTCGTTGAATTTGACGACCCGATGATTGACGCATTGTTCGAAGGGGATGAGGCCAAGTGCAGAGCCATGATCAATACAATGGATAAAGGCGCGGGTTACCGTTACGCCAAGCATGCACTGGCGCGATTAATTCGCCACCGGGCTTCTGAATGGGCGCCACAGGGTGTTCGCATCACCGCCTGCGTGCCCGGTATGACAGACACGCCGATGGTTGACTCCTTAAAAGAAGATCCCGAGCTGGGGCCTCTTTTGGAAAGCATGACATCGCCCATGGGCAGAAATGGCACGCCGGAGGAAATGGCTGGCGTTATTGCCTTCTTGTTGAGCGATGCCGCATCGTTTATCAACGGCACCATGATTTGGGTTGATGGTGGCCAGGATGCGCGGGATAATCCCGATGTCTTTTAGGGCGTGGGTTTAATTCACTTCTAGCCAATCATCATGCCACCCAGGGATTAAAAATGTCGACCGCCAATAAAGATTACCTTTCTCAGCCCGATAATAAAGCCATTAAACATATCCCCGGTGAAGTGGGCTACCCATTTTTGGGCAAAGCGCTCGATGTAATGGATGACCTCTTGGGTATGAGTCGAAAGTGCCACGCCAAATGGGGTAATGTGTCACGCATCGGTATGGGCCCGCAACGAGGTTTGTTGGTGCTAGGCGCCGATAACTATAAGAAAGTATTTCTTGATGGTGACAAAAACTTTTCGGTGGCGATGGGTTACGCCGAGCAACTCGGCGCGTTTTATACCGGCGGTTTATTACTGCGTGATTTTGATGATCACCGTTTTCAGCGTCGAATGATGCAGAGTGCTTTTAAAACAGCGGCGATGAAAGACTATGTCGACATCATGAATCCTATTCTACTGAATAATATGCAGCGCTGGCCGCAGGGTAAGCAGGTTCCATTCTTCCCGCTGATCAAAGAGAGCCTGCTGGAGGTTGGTGCGCGAATTTTTATTGGCGTAAAAGAATATGGCGAGCAGGCTGAGACCCTGAGCGACGCTTTTCTTAGTGTCAATGGAGGGCTGAGTTCGGCGACTCACTTTGATCTTCCTGGCACCAAATGGCGTAAGGGGCTCAAGGGTAAGCTTAGGCTACACGACTTTTTTCGGGATCAAATCCCCAAGCGTCGCGCTGAAGATGGCGATGATATGCTGAGCTTTATGTGTAAAGAAACCGATGACGACGGCAATCATTTCCCCGAGTTGGACATTATTCAAAACGCCGCCTTTTTGTTGTTTGCTGCTCACGACACAACCACCAGTGTACTGTGCCATCTGATGATGTATTTAGGCCAGCACCCCAAGTGGCGTGAGCGCCTGCGTGAAGAGTCACTGGCACTGGGTAAGCCAACCCTCGATTATGATGACCTGGAAAAAATGGAGGGTCTGGATCTCTGTTTCAGCGAGGTGTTGCGTTTACATCCGTCCGTGCCTGTGGCGGTGCGACGCACCATCCGTGAGTGTGAACTTGAAGGCCATCGTGTGCCGCCCAACACCTTGTTGTTTATGCCGCCCTGCTACAATCAGCGCGACGAACAATATTGGACCGAGCCTGACAGCTTTGATCCCGACCGATTTTCAGCCGAGCGCCAAGAGCACAAGCGGCACCCTTTTTGCTATCACCCCTTTGGTGGTGGTGCCCATAAATGTATTGGTATGCACTTCGCCGCTATGCTGGTGAAATGTTTTATGCATCAATTTCTTTTGAACTATGATTTCGAAACACCCGATAGCTATAGCCCTAAATTGCAGTGGGTACCCATACCCAAACCGGCCGATGGTGTGCCCATCACCATTCGGTCACGCGCTTAACGGGCGACAATACTCATAAGTGCAAAATAGATAGGCAGGAGGTACAGCATTCTGCCCTTATTGCGATCTAACCCGAGCGAGACTCCGAGGAGTGGTACCAAAATATCGCTTGAATGCCCTAAAAAAACTATTGGGTTGATGATAACCAAGACGATAGGCAATTTCATCGATGGGTAAATTCTGTGTGCTCAACATCGACTCCGCCAACGTCATGCGGCAGTCCAACAGTAATTGACTAAAGCTGGTGTCATAGGATTTTAAGCGCCGGTTCATTGTTCGAGTAGACACACAAAGCTGCTTTGCCACTAGCGCCTGGGTCGGCACTTGCGTTTGTAATAACTGGAAAATAAGTTCCTTCACCTGATTAACAATCGCTGGCTCTTTATTCTGTCTAATCGCATCCAGTTGTTCTTCGCAGCGCTGCAGGAAAAGTGCATTCACGTCTGCACTGAGAGGATTACTAAACGAAGAAATTACCTGCGGATTAAAAAACAGAATGTTTTCCGCCTGACCATAAAGAACCGGAATAAGCAATTGAGTTTCGAGCCAGCGAGCACAAACAGGTTGCGGTGCAAGCAAACTAATAGCTAAAACGGGGCGTTCTGAATGTGTAGTAAACAGCTTTTCTAAAATGCTGATCGTTGCGCCGACAAACTCCAGTAGCAGCGACAGGTTTAGTTTTTCATCCAGCCCGGGGTTATCCCCTATAAGCATGGCGACCTGACCTTCTCGTTGACGAACTTTCACACTAAAACCATAGCCATTAAGCAGTTGGTAATTAACCCCTACCTTCGCCATCGACTCTGCATCCAGGCTACTCAACATGCTATAACCAAAGATCCCAAACTCCGCGATGTCTGCAGCGCTACCCACAGCTAACGGAAAACAGTCGCTCTCCCACTGGTCATCTAAATATGACAACAGTGCGGCATAACGCTCTGCCGACAAGCCTTCCTGGCACAATGTATCCAGACCCAATCCGGCAATGTCAACAATATCATCCACCATAATGTCCGGCCGCAAGTCACGAATTGCCTTCATTAAGCGGTCACCGCAGTTAATGCGAACGTCTGAATGCTCGAGTCCAGCATCGATACCCTTCACTTTGCTCTCCCTTGGATGAGTGGCGCAAAATGATAGTATATTGTCATTTTATGGGATAGTTCGCAATCCTCACGCCTCCTACTATGGTATCCACGCATGCACACAGCGCGTTGAAGAAAGACTTGTACTAACCATCAAAGAGGGGAGCATTAATGCCAGACATTAAATTCAAACAACCCGACGGTCAAATTATCGAAGTCGAAGCATTAATCGGCGACTCGGTGATGATGGCTGCAAGTAAAGCCGGGGTAGAGGGCATTGAAGCCGAATGCGGTGGTTCTGGCATGTGTGGCACTTGTCACTGCTATGTCGATGAAGCCACGGTAGAGAACTTACCTCCACCCGAGAAGTCAGAGTCGAATATTTTACAGTGGGTGATTGAACCTCAGGCAAACAGTCGCTTAAGTTGCCAGCTAGTAGTAACCGACATCCTCGAAGGCACTCTCTTTGAAGTACCCGCCACCCAGTTTTAGGAGATACACCGTGACTGAGCAAACTATCGAACCAACACTGCACTCAAATCAAACCGGCACACTGAACTTTGAACCCCTGGGTAATCGGGAGTTTCTACTAGATCCATATCCCTACTTTGAAAAAATGCGTAAAGAGGCACCGGTCTATCGCCACGAAGGTACACTAATCCCCCTGGTCAGCGTTTTTAGCCACGAATCTGTTAAACGCGTCTACGAAGACTGGGAAAACTTCTCGTCTGTTAACCCACATATGAAACAGGGTAAGCGCGTTTTTGGTAGCCTGTTAAAAATGGACCCGCCGCAACACTCCCGCCTGCGCGAAATTATTGGCCCCATGTTTCTGCCCGGATTTATTCGCCAACAGGAGCCTATGGTGAGGGCAGAAGCAAAGCGTGTTATAAGCCAGATCAAAAACCAGACCCATCTGGAGGTAGTCGAAGACTTGGCGGGGGTAATGACCGTCGGTGTAATCTGCAATCTGACAGGTATTCCAAGCCAGGACCACCAACTCATCCGTGACTGGACCCTTGATGGCGCCAAAATTGAGGGCAACATTTATTTTAGCAAGACTTACGACGACAAAGCCATTGGTAAAATGGCTGCTGTGGGCGGTCGGTTGATGGGATATTATGAAAATCATGTCGACAGTTTAATAAAGCAGCCCGGTGATGACTTGATCTCCAAACTGTCACAAAGCGATTTGACGCGGATAGAACTTATCGACTTCACCCAGCTATTAGTGGGCGCGGGTAATGAAACCACCGCAGGCCTGATCACCAATGTGATTAGAGTACTATTACAACACCCGGATGTGCTTGAGCAAGTCATTGCCGACCAGTCGATTTTACCCACAGTGATCGAAGAGCTTGTGCGTTTCTGGCCACCGGTGCGCGGCGGTTACCGACATGCCGTGAACGAGCTGGAACTCGAAGGCGTAAAGATCAACCCGGGCGATACGGTTTGGGTCTGGGGCGCCTCGGCCAGCAGAGATGAGAACCTCAATGAAGATGCTGACAAATTTATCCTGGATCGAAAAAGACGACAGCACATCGCCTTTGCTAAAGGCGTTCACACCTGTATAGGCAATGCTCTGGCCCGGATGGAAACCCGCTGCATACTCGAAGAGTTTTTCTCTTCTATCAAGAGTTTGAAAACCAGCGAAACACCGGCAGAACCGTTATCGTCAATGACCATCAACGGTCTGGCCAGCTTGCCGGTTTGCGTAGAGTGGAAATAGTTTGAGGCTATAGGCGCTGGCGAAGCCCGGTGCCTGGCTATTTAAATTGTATTGCTAGAGATGAGATCATGATTCTTCACCATGTAGCACTAACCCCAAAAGACCTGGACAAAACCCTCAAATTTTATGAGGAAGGAATTGGCCTCAAGCGTATTCTCGATATGAGCCTGGAGGGAAAATGGCAGCACATATTTAATGCCCGCTCCGATAAACTGCGTTCAATCTTTCTCGGTGACCCCAGGCAGCCTGAGGCTGGCATCGTAGAATTGGTTGATTTCACCGGCGGGCATGACGAGCAACCCCTCCTGCAAGCACCTGCTAATGGCTTCTTTCTTATTTCGTTTGTGGCCGATATTCACGAGACGATCGCTCGGCTGGAAGCTTTGGGCCTGGCCAGAGATGTCAAAGTGGATAAACCCATTGAAGGCGTCGATAGCGAAATTGGCTTGCTACGTGACCCCGACGGAGTATGGGTGGAACTAATTCCCTTTGCAATACAGCAAGCACCGGAGTGATCTTCGGGGCAGACGAGGAGGCTATATATGAGCGGTTCTACTATCCCTCGAGACATTAATAAGCAACAGCAGCTTAACGAAATATTGGAATGTGCTGCGGAAAAGTACGGTGATATTAACCCTGTGGTATTAGAGCTGTTTTTTTCCATAGATCCAACTTACCAGGAATTATTTGTCCAGCACGGAAACCGCCGGATGAAAAAGTTAGCTGATGACATGGTCAACTCAGCCCTGTACTGCCTGATGTACTGGTATGAGTGCCAAGAGGAAATTCGCTTCCAATTGGCAGACACTGTCCCTCATCACCAGTTTCTTAAAATTCCTATCGGGGCGATGATTGATTTACAGAAAGCGCTATTGACAATATTAGCCTCTGCCGTTGATGGGGACCGTGAAAAGCTGCTGCTGATTAATGAACTGCAAGTTGACCATATCCGCGCAATCGGGGAGGCAGCCTGGAATGAAGAAGGGCACTCAATACACCCTATCATCAATCCTATAAATTAGAGTGTGAGTTTACGGTTATCAGCTCAAGCTACAGGTCGCTGTGCATGGCGGTTGCTACACTCATATCGACACACCAGTTCATTTTTTGGAGTAGGGCTACATAGGTAATTACCCGGGGGTTGCGGGAAAGTCGTTGACATATGCATCCTTATTGCATAACTTGTGCGGCAGCGCTGCATAACCGCGCGTGATTTAATAATCCATTAAGCGAGAACAGCCATGAGCGATGTACTAAAAAGAGCTTTTTCACCGGCCAAACTAGGCAAGCTTGAGCTGCGCAACCGCCTGATTAAGGCGGGAACCTATGAGGGTAAGACCCCCAACGGCATCCCCGGTCAGGACCTGAAAAACTTCCATATGGCTATCGCTGAAGGCGGTATTGGCATGACCACAATCGGCTACTGTACGACCGAAGCTGACGGCCGTATCGATGACCAGATGATGTATTTACATGATGAGATTAAGCCTGCGTTGCTGAATATCATCGGTGATCTGAAGGCGACCGGCGCGCGTGTTTCCGGGCAGATGACTCACTGCGGTTATTTTTCCAAGAACACAAGCATGCAGCGGCTTGATCGCCCACTGGGGCCTTCCAGGCAATTTAATATGCTGGGCTTGCCGGCGGGCATGCCCTTCACTGGTGAAATGACGCTGAAGGATATCGACTACCTGGTACAGACCTACCATGACGCCGCGCTCTATATGAAGGAGGTGGGCTTCGAGGCGCTGGAGATTCACTTCAGTCACGGCTATGGCTTGAGTCAGTTCATTAGCCCCAAAACCAATAGACGTACTGACGAATACGGCGGCAACACGCATAACCGTATGCGCCTGCCGGTGCGAGTGATCGAAGCGTGTCGTAAGGCGGTGGGTGATGATTTTCCGATCATCGGAAAAATGGGTTTAACCGACGGTATAAAAGACGGCCTTCATGAAGACGAAGCCATTGAAGTCGCCAAGTACCTCGACAAAGCTGGCTGTGATGCGCTGATTACCAGTGGCGGCACCTCCAGCTTTAACGTGATGAAAATGTTCCGTGGCCCCAGTATTCACCACGGCATGATTGAAGTTGAAACTAACATTATTGCCAAGACGGGTTTGAAAATAATGGGCCCGAAAATTTTTAAGAACTACCCCTACAAAGAGCTGTACTTTCGTGATGGCTGCCAACGTGTGCGCGATGCGGTGGATTGCCAGATGATTTATATCGGCGGTTGTTCGACTATGGAAAGCCTCGAGCAGTTGATGAGCGATGGCGTGGACTTTGTGCAGATGGCCCGGCCATTAATTGCCGACCCCGCTTACGCCAATCATGCCATGGCCGCCTTCGAGGCCGGCAAGCCCTATGACAGTGGCTGCACCCATTGTAACCGTTGTGTGGCTTTGATTAACGCCCCCGGTGGAGTCTATTGCCCAGAGCTTGCCGAGCAGCGATAAGCGATTTTTAGTAAGGAAAAGCGATGATAATTCCTCCCCTGTCTTCAAAATATGGCCCGATCAAACAGGTCGCCTATGTGGTGCCTGATCTCGATAAGGCGATAGAGAGCTGGCATAAGCAGTTTGGTATCGGCCCCTTTGTGGTTGCGCGCAATGCCTCGCCGCTAGCCAATGCGAAATACCGTGGCCAACCCAGCGGCAAGATTGTGCTGGATTTGGCATTTGCCTATATTGGCGACGTGCAGCTCGAATTGATTGAGCAGGTCAACGATACGCCGTCCATGTATAAAGAGGCGGTAGCGCGTGGTTATCACAGCCTCCACCATTACGGTGTCTGTGTAGAGGATTTTCCGGGGGTTTATCGAGATGCCATGGCGAACGGTTTTACCGCGGTAGTCGATGCCGGCTTTGATGGCATTGCCAGAATGTCTTACGTGGAGTCTGAAGAGATTCCCGGTTTGATACTGGAAATTATCGAGTGGAATTCGCTCACTAAACCCTATTTTGAAAGTATCAAGCAGCTGGTGGATGATGCCGACCCGGCGCAATTGATTCATGAATTTGACTTGGCCAAACTTACACCGATAGGCCCGGCATTGAAGCAGGTCGGTAAGTTTTTAGTGAATAAATTATTGGGGCGTGTTGAAAAAACCGCAGCCTGAGGGTAATAGACAATGTTAAGTAAAAAACTGCAATCAAAATTTGGCCCGATCAGGCAAGTGGCCTACGTGGTAAAAGATATTGACCAGGCCGTTGAGAGCTGGCATCGGCAAATGGGTGTCGGCCCTTTCGCCGTGGTGCGCAATGTCTCCCCGTTGGCGGGCTCAACATACCGCGGCGAAGAGAGCGGCGATATTGTTCTCAACCTGGCTTTTGCCTATATCGGCGACATTCAACTGGAGTTGATCGAGCAGGTTAACGATACGCCATCGATGTATCAGGAGGCGTTGGCCAAGGGTGCTCACAGTCTGCATCACTATGCTGTTACCGTTGATGATTATGACGCCTGTTTCAATCATGCCATGGCCAATGGTTTTGAGCCGATTGTAGAGGCCGGTCACCCGGATTTTTGCCGCATGTCTTATGTCGAGTCGACAGAAATTCCCGGCTTGATTCTTGAAATTATCGAATGGAATGACTTTACCTGCCCTTACTTTGATGGCATTGGTCGTTTTCTTGCCGAGGCCGATGCCAGTATTTTGAAACACGATTATCAGCTGTAAAATAATCAATAGGTCTGGTTGCGTGATGAGCGACGGTATGTGCTAGATTACTATTTGAAAACTATACGGATTGAATAGGTCATCAGAATGAATAAATGCGTACGCGTATTGTCTGCTTTGTTTGTGATGGTTTCAGGGTTGTCACTTTTTGGTTGCGGTGGCGAGCCTCACCCCACCGGCACGGTTGAAGGTGCTGGCCTGTCGCCGGCCACGATCAGCGAGCGCGACCAGCAGCGCTCGCAAGGCGCTAAACAGCTAGCTGTCGAGAGCAACAAGCAAATACTATTTGGCGACTTGCATGTGCACAGCACCTATTCTATTGACGGATATACCATGGAGTTACCGGTCATGGGGCAGCAGGGTATTCATACGGTTGCCGATGCCTGTGACTTTGCCCGCTACTGCGGTAAGTTGGATTTTTTCAGCTATAACGACCATGCCGAGGGTTTAACGCCAAAGCATTGGCAGGAAACTAAAAACACCGTGCGCGCCTGCAACGCCAAAGCGGGTGATTCTAACAATCCTGATCTGGTTGCCTTTGCCGGTTGGGAGTGGACTCAAATGGGCGTGACGGCTGACAAGCACTGGGGTCATAAAAACGTGATTTTCCCCGATACCGGTGAAGATCAGCTACCGAAGCGCGCAATCAGTGCCCGCGCAAAAGCCGGTGATCTGGGTGTTTTTGCGGGTTCCAGAGTCGCCACTAATGCCCGTTTTATTGATCCGCTTAACTGGCGCGCCTACGCTGATCTGGGTTTTTTACTGGATCGTATTGAAGAAGTCCCGCCCTGCGATACGGAAGTGAACAGCACAGAGCTGCCGGTGGACTGCCACGAAAATGCGCCGACCCCCGATGTGCTCTACAAAAAATTAAAAGAGTGGGGCTTTGACCACATGATTATCCCCCACGGCAACGCCTGGGGTTCTTACACGCCTCCTGATGCCCGCTGGGATAAAACCTTAGCCAATAAATATTACAGCGATGCCGACCAGCCGCTATTAGAAATTATGTCTGGCCACGGTAACAGCGAAGAGTACCGCGCCTTTAACAGTGCCATTACTAACGCCGATGGCAGCCTGAGTTGCCCTGCGCCACAGGGCGATTATGTACCCTGTTGCTGGCAGGCGGGGGAAATTATGAGGCAGCGCTGTGACGGTTTAAGCGCGCAAGAATGCAATCGCCGGGTGGATTTGGCCAAGCAATATACCGTTGACGCGGGCAATCGTTATATCGGCGTTTTTCCCGATACCCACGCCAGCGATTGGGGGCAGTGTGGTCAGTGCCCGGATTGTTTTAAGCCTGCGTTTAACCAGGTGTTTGCCGAGTCCAGTCAGTATGCCATGGCCCTAAGCAACTTTGATGAAAAAGATGCCGAAGGTAAGCCACTGCGTTTCCGCTTTGGCTTTATCGCCTCCACCGATGACCACAGTTCACGGCCGGGTACCGGTTACAAACAGTACGAACGTAGAAAGATGACCCTGGTCACCGGTGTTCGCAGTGAGTTTTACGGCGGTTTAATGGACTCGCTGAAGGGCGAGTCCGATGACAGTCAAATGCCCCAGCAAGTGGTGACCACCACGCCAATTCCCGATATGGAACGCATGCAGAGCTTCTTGTATCCCGGCGGTATTGTTGCCGTACACAGTGAGAGTCGCAAACGTGAGGATATTTGGCAGGCGTTAAAAAGCAAAGAGGTCTACGGCACCTCCGGCCCGCGTATGTTGCTGTGGTTCGATTTGCTCAATGGCCCTAATGGCAAGGCAGTAATGGGTTCTAATGTGCGGCAACATCAAACGCCTAAATTTGAAGTGCGCGCAGCCGGTGCATTCAAGCAAAAGCCGGGTTGCCCGGTCGATACGGTCAACGGTTTAAGCCCCAATCGCCTGGACTACCTCTGCGCCGGCGAGTGTTATAACCCCGCTGACGAGCGTGAAAAAATCGTCGCCATTGAAGTGGTAAGAATTCGCCCGCAAGCCTACCCTGATGAACCGGTTGGTCAGTTAATTGAAGACCCCTGGCGTCGCTTTGACTGTGCTGATAATACTGCTGAGGGTGTAACAGGGAGTGCCGATGGCTGTGTGGTGCAATTTGAAGATGCGCAATTTTCCCAGAGTGGCCGCGATGCGCTCTACTATGTAAGAGCCTTACAGGCTGCAACACCCGCGATTAACGCTGATAACCTTCGCATTACTGATGAGGGTATGAACCCGTGCTACGGCGATTTTCGCACCGATTTTTCTGATGAGTGCCTGGCGCCAAGTCATGAGCGAGCCTGGTCTTCGCCGATTTTTGTTGATTTTGCTACAGAGAATTAGCCAAGGGTGAGTGCCTGTCGCTGCAATATTGGGCTGTGTTAAAGTACGGCTTTTAACAGGCGAATCAACAACGTGTCGATGCGGTGATTGAACTAAGCGTTTTAGCCAGTCTGTGTGCGCCTATTCATTCAGTACAACCAAAGAGCGCTAGCTGTGAACAACAACAAATTCCTTCGTATGATGGCACTGGGCCTCGGGGCCCTGGTCATGGTGGCTTGCTCGGGTCGCAACCCTGAGGCAGTTCTGGCCTCTTTGCCGGCAACACCGGCTGCCCCCGCTCAAACCGTAGAGCAGCCTGTGCGGCCGCTTAACTACGCCCCTGCCAACCCATACATGGCCGACTCAGTACTGCCGGTGGGTCATGTTAATTCAGCGCAGACTACCGGCATGAACCAGGCCGGCCCCCGTGGTGTAAGCGAAGTGCTTAGCCAGGAAAATGGCGGCCTGAGTTACGCGCATATTGGCCCGGGCCACTTCGGCGCGGCCATCTCGCCAGAATACTCAAATGGCAAACGGGTGATCTGGAGCAATGGTGCAGAGCGTATCTCCAAGCTCGACTACGACACGCTGGAAGTGATCTCGGAGTATCCGCTCAAGAACTCACCGCTTTATCACAGCAACGGTGGCCTGTTTAGCGCCGACCAAGCCGATGATGTGTTCGATAGCCTCGACAGCTTGCCACTCTTTAAGAACTCGGGCCTGCTCTCCGTGTTCCGCACCATTCCCATCTCCAAGGAATACTATGGCGGCGGGCTCGCCGGTGTTTATTACCTGCTAGGTGCTGACAATACACTCTTTGTGGGTGGCAAAGATTCCATCCTCGCCTATGCCGACGTGGAGCCGGATAACCAGCGCTCTCCGATCACCTTGGCGAGAGAGTGGCAGAAACCGCCAGAAGTGACCGGTGGTTTTAACTCCATGAATATGACCTACGATGGCTGGATTATCTCCATCACCGATGATGGTTGGGTGGTGATGATCAGGCCTGATTTCTCCGAGTACCGTACCCTACAGTTGACCGGGGCTGAAGTGGCTTCGGCCTGGAACCAGCAGATGCTGGACGATGGCCATCGTCAAGGCTCGGCTACCTGGGTGCGCAACGGCCCGGCTATCGATGAGCAGGGCAATATTTTTGTGCCCTCGCTGCAACATATGCATAAAATTGTTTGGGATGGCGACAAGCTGTCAAAAGACCCCGCCGACGGTGCCTGGATGGAGCCTTACAGTAACAAGGGCGACATCAGCCTCACCTTTGATGATGTCCGCAATCCAGCGACCGGTAAGCCTTTTACCTTTGAGAACGTCAATGTCGGTTCCGGTGCTACCGCCAGCCTGATGGGTTACGGTGAGGAAGATAAGTTCGTGGTCATCACCGATGGCGATGAGCTGATGAATATGGTGCTGTTCTGGCGCGATGACATTCCGGCCGACTGGCAGCAGTTGGAGGGCGCCCCTAGCCGCCGTATTGCCGGTATGCTGCCAGCCAATATCGGCCAGTTGGACAAGACCGCCGTGCAAACCGAACAATCGGTGGTAGTGGGGGGCTACGGCGCTTTTGTGGTCAATAATGCCCCTGCCAGCAAGCCTATCAGCGGCGCGCCAGACGGCGCTTATATTGGTTTGCCAGGCCACCACCCGGACTTCACTCCTCACGGCGTGCAGAAGTTTGAATGGAACCCAGTCGCAAAAGCACTTAAAGTGGCTTGGGTTAACACCGATGTTTCTTCGGTGAACTGTGTGCCCTTGGTCTCTAACGGTTCCAACATGGTTTACACCGTCGGTGCCCGCGATGGTCACTGGACCATGGAGGCTATCGACTGGACGACCGGTGAAACACAATTTACCTATGTGACTGGTTCCAGCCGTTACAATACGCAGTTCTCTGGCGTGTTGATGGACCAGGAAGGGCGTCTAATACACACAACCATTCATGGTTTGCTACGATACGAGCGCCAGCCTTGAGCCTTGCGGTAAGCTGCTGGAATGATAATGATATACGCAACAATTAATTAATGAGTCATTCTATGAGTCAACCTTTTCTTGCGCAGTACGGCCCTTGGGCGATTGTTACAGGAGCTTCTTCCGGCATAGGCCAGGCTTTCTCCGAATTATTAGCTGAGCGTGGCTTGAATATCATTATTACCGCTCGCCGCAGTGATCGATTAGACGCACTGGCTACACGTCTGGCCAGTCAGCATCGGGTAGACGTTCTAGCATTGTCGCTGGATTTGTCATCACCAGACTTTATGGCGCCATTAATTGCCGTAGCTGAAGGCAAAGATATTGGTTTGATAGTGAGTAATGCCGGCTTTGGTTTGAAGGGCTTGCATCAGGATATGGCCCCCGAACGCCTCGACCCAATGTTGCAACTTAATGCACGCGCACCGATGCTGATTAGCAATTACTTCGCCAAGCCCTTAATAGCGCGAGGAAGAGGCGGGATTGTTTTTACCGGCTCTATGGAGGGGTTTATGGGCTTTCCCTATTCGGCCAGTTACGCGGCCACCAAGGCCTTTGTACACTCGCTTGGCGAATCATTATGGCAAGAGCTCAAGCCTCATGGGATCAGCGTTCTTACCTTGGCTCCAGGCTCTACCGATACTGAGGCACTGGCACTGCAAGGTTTTGACTCAAAAGAGATGGTAGGCCTGATGTCACCCCGTGATGTTGCTGAGCGCGCGCTGGGGCAACTCGGGAAAAAACGTGTCTATGTTGCCGGCCGGATGAATAACTTTTTAATTCGGTTGATGTCAGGTCTACCTCGCAGTTGGGGGCTGGCGATGGCGGAAGCCGGTATAAAAGGCGCGTTAAAGAAAAAGTAGCCTCCTGTCATCGCTTCCTGAACAAGGGTGAGTGTCTGTCCCTGACAATGTTGTTTTCTATTCAGTATTTGTGAGACAGCAGTGGGGTCAGAGGCGATGTCGCCAGGCGGTGTAATAAGGGCGAATCAACGGCAGGTCCGCATAACTGCGAATGCCGGGTTTAGCGGCGCAGACCACCGGAATCGCATTAATCACCGGCATCGCCGTCACCACATTAGCCAGGTCGGCGGGGCGGCCACCCTGTAATTGCGCCGCTGAAGGGATAAATTTAATATGGCTGTGGATACCGGGGTCGCCCTCTACCACCATGCTGTAACCGTGGCGTACCGGCCAGTCGGGTTGCAGGTTTTTACCGGCATTCCAAACCACTTCCAGTTCGACCACCACCTCATCACCGACCATACCCAGCCACTGGCATTTTTGTCCGGCGATGGTGCCGGCGGGGAGTGCGAAACGATTAAATTCGCGGTCCTCAGTGGCGGTGGCAGATTCATAGTGAAAACGGATTTCGGTAATCGGTATATGCAATAATTCGGCAATCACGTCGATACACTCGGCGTAGGTTCCCAATACCTGTTCGTTGGTCTCGCGCCATTTGTCATCGTCGGGCATCTGCCCCCAGCCCAGCTTGGCGTAATTGGCAATGGCATCGTAATAGGCGACATTCACCGACTCCTGGAAATGAATTTTGCGAAAGTCATAACTGGCGGAGGCCATCAGTGCGGCGATAAAATTGGCAAAGCCGGGAAAGATGCCGGAGCCAAATAAACTGACGCCGCCTTTTTCTGCGGCTTGTTGTAACCGTGTTTGTACCTCGGGGCCCCAGGAGCGGGCATTGATAAAATAGCTGGAGACAACATTCTTGCCGGCGAGCAGGATGCGCTCAACGTCATCAATGTCGGGAAAGGTCGGCATATAACAGACACAGTCGGCCTCCATCGCCAGCAGTTGATCAATATCTCCTGTCGCCTTGATACCCGTCGCGCCGATGCCGCACAGTTCGCCGACATCCTTACCCACTTTGCTTTCGCTCCAGGCATAACAGCCCACTAATTCCAGCTCGGGGTGGCGTAAAATACCTTTAACGGCTTCTCTGCCAACGTGGCCGGTGGTCCATTGAATGATTTTATACGTCATTATCTTAGCCTTTGCGTGTTTGTTTTGTTTGTAATAGCTCGACCACCAAACCGTCGGGGGACTGAATATAAGCGTATTGGTTATCGACGGGTGCTTGCAGTATATGAACACCCTGTTGCGCCAGTCGCTGACAAAAGTCGTCCAGGTCGTCGACGCCAAAGGCAATATGCGCAAAGCGGCTGCCGTCGGTGGGCGGAGAATTGTCGTGCTTGCTGTTATGGTGGTAGGCGAGCTCAAGTACCGTTGCCTTGTCGCTGTCGCTGATATCATCGGGGGCCACCAGGTAGAGCAGGGTAAGGCCAGCGCTATCAATGACGATTCTGTTTTGTTCCCTCAAGCCCAGCTGTTCACAGAAAAAAGTCAGCGACTCTTCAATGTTGCGAATTTGCAGGTGGCAGTGATGAAAGTGCAGACCCATGAGCTATTTTCCTTTGGCTATTTATTTTAGTTAAGCAAATGCTCTGGGTAACTACAAGGGTTTAACGGGTACGGCCATTGACGGTGCTTCACAGCCTCCGTCTATCTGGAAAATCTTACCGGTTACCCAGGCTGATGCCGGGGATGCCAGGTAGAGTGCGGCGGCGGCGATATCTTCCGGCTCACCCGGTCGTCCCATCGGGGTGTTTTTTATAAATTGCTCACGCAGTGCTTCATTGGTCAATACCACATCGAGTGACTGTGTTGCCACGCCGCCCACTGACAGTGCATTCACCCGTACCTTGGGGGCAAATTCCGCCGCCATATTTCGGGTCATCATATTGAGTGCGGCTTTGGAGGCACCATAGGCTACGAAGGCGGTTTGTACCATGTCACTGGAGCGGGAGGAGATATTGATAATGGCACCCGCCCCGGTGGTCTCTACCATTTTAGGCACCACCTGTTGCGTTAACTCAAAGGCGGAGAGTACATTGAATTCCAGCGCGCGGCGAAAAAAGTCTGTACTGGTTTCCAGTGCGGCACGTGGGGCACTGCCGCCAGCGTTGTTGACCAACAGGTCGATTTTTCCGAAGGTTTCCAGTGTCCGCGTCAGCAGGTTTTGAAGTTGTTCGCTGTCGGTAACATCGGTGGCTACGGCCAGGCCGCGCCGACCTCGCTGCACGATCTCTTCTACAGTGAGATCAATGTCCTGTTGCGTACGCGCCGCACACACCACATCGGCGCCCGCTTCGGCAAAGGCCAGTGCAATAGCCTTGCCAATCCCCTTGCCCGCACCGGTGACGATGGCGACTTTATCGGTGAGTAAAAATCGGTCGGTGATCATTGTGCGGACTCTCCCCGGGTTTTGTGCAGATGGGGCGCGGCGCGACCGGCGACCAGGGGTAAATCCAGATAGGTCAAAATACCGGCCTTGGCGCGACAGACATAGGGCAGGGCGCTAACGCCGTGAATACCCGTAGCGACAACGCCGGGGTTACGTTTGAGACCGGCGGCAATGGACTCCGGGTGCCAGCCGTGAAAGGTGACTTTGGCGTTTGGATCGCCGCTGATTTCCACTTCAAAGCGCTCGCCTTCCGGGCCGAAATTCCAGGGCGGATCGAGGTGCTCTTCGCCCATAAACCAGTTGGTGCGGACGGTAATCACCACTTCTCCGCTGACGGTGCCTTGCCAGGTAAAACGCTGGGCGGCGACACGTCCGGGTTCAATCACGCCGATGGGCGAGTCGATAGGTTTAGTGGCTACAGAGACTTCATGGGTGCAAGTGGGTTCGGGGTCGAGATCAAAGCCCAGTTCGTGAGCGACCATTTCTATAGACTGGATAAAACCATCGCCCATAAAATGCAACATCGGGCTGTTTATGGCTTCTTCCGGGGTTTTTCCGAACAGCATAATCTCACCGACCACATCGGGCGCGCCATAGGTACGTATGTCAGAGAACTCCTCGGCACGTACATGGGTGATAGCACTGCTCAAAGCCGATACCATTAATGGAAAACGTTCGGTAATGCCGCCGGGGTGAATGCCTGTGCCGTGCAGGGTGCTATTGCCTTGCTGGCAGGCTTTTTCCAGTACATCCACATCGCGTTTCCCCGGGAAAAACCATCCCAGTGGCGTCACCACATTTTTACCGCTGGCGAGTAGCCTCGCTACCACTTTTTTGTCGGCCTGGATGGGGCTGTACATCACCACATCAGCCTCCATGGCTACCAGTTCATCCACATCATTGGTGGCGAGTACACCGACGGGGTCAATGCCGCAGAGTTCACCGACATCCTTGCCCGTTTTGTCGGCGCTGTGTACCCAGCAACCGACCAGGGTTAATTCCGGGTGATTGATAATCCCTGCAACGGCTCCGCGGCCAACGCCCCCGGTGGCCCACTGAATGACTCGATAATTCATGACTGTTCCTCTGCTTGACGGGCAATAGATCATCCCGCGATAAAATAATACTTTGTTATAGTCTTCACTATAAGTTATAGTTGTCGCTATAATACACGCTGCTGAGACGATGACAAGGTCTCTGTGGTGTTTAATCAAAGATTAATGATTGGCGATGCCAGGGCAGTGAAGTGAGCAGCAAACCAGTGGGAAAGTCACAGAGCACAAGGGAGAAACAGGCCCGTCCTCCAACCGCTCGCAGCGAGCGAACCCGGCGGGAAGTGCTCAATGCCGCGGCGCAATGTATTGCACAGGAGGGCTATGCGGCGGCCAGCACTGTGCGTATCGCCGAGCGGGCCGGTGTCAGTTGGGGCGTATTGCAATACCATTTTGGGGATAAAGCGAGCT
Organism: Spongiibacteraceae bacterium; assembly: GCA_030621845.1. GTDB lineage: Bacteria > Pseudomonadota > Gammaproteobacteria > Pseudomonadales > Dasaniaceae > JAUXHA01. The sequence goes on along the minus strand of JAUXHA010000032.1, from coordinate 2,723 downwards.
TGATGGCCGCGGTGCTCGAGTACGGCATGGCGCAGACAGAGAAGCACTTCGAGGAGATGATTGCTGCGGGTAAAACCGCACCGACGCTGGAGCGGCGACTGCGCATGCTGGTCGAAAAATCATGGCAGAGTTATTCTTCACCGCTGGCGCGGGCGGCCACCGAGGTGGTGATCAACAACCGCAACCAGTGGCGTAATGATCCGGACAAGGATCGTTACTTGCTTGAATTGGACAATCGACAAATTCGTCTGGCCCGCCAGGCACTGGCCGGTGTGATTGGGGATAAATCACTGGCAAAATTTCTTGCCGGGATTTTTCTCGCGGCTTTGCACGGGGTGGAATCGAGCTTGCTTCAGTACGGCCCCGGGCAGCGATTCCCGCGGGAGCTGGAGGCGCTGGTGCAAATCCTGACGTCTTACTGCATGCAAAAAAGCAGTCAAAAAACTTAATATAAGGGCAATACTATGGCATATCGTGTTATTCAGTGGGGTACTGGCAATGTGGGTTACCACAGCCTGCGCCATGTTATCCAGCATCCCGATTACGATCTGGTCGGCGTTCACGTACACAGTGATGCCAAAGTCGGTAAAGATGCCGCCGAGATTGCCGGGCTGGAACCGGCGACAGGCATTATTGCCAGTAACGATGTCGATGCACTGCTGGCACTGAAACCGGACTGCATTCTCTACAATGCCAACGGTGAGAATCGCCCGCAGGCCGCCATCGAAGATATGGCGAAGATGCTGGCTGCCGGTATTAATGTACTGTCCACCGCGATGATTTTTATTATCTACCCACCCTTTGCCAGCGCCTCTATGCGCGAGCCACTGGAACAGGCTGCCGCCGCCGGTAACGCAACGCTGTATATTAATGGCGTGGATCCCGGTTTTTCCGGTGATGTGATGCCGTTAGCCGGCCTGCAGTTATCCGACCAGGTAGAGGAAATTCTAGTACAGGAATTGGTCGACTATTCCACTTATCAGGATCCTGAATTTACCGGTGTGGCCTTTGGCTTTGGCCGGCCGGAAAGTGATAGCCCGATTATGGCGGCCCCCGGTGTGTTGAAGGCGGGCTGGGGTGGCATGGTGCAGATGATTGCCGATCGACTGGGTCTTGAACTCGATGAAATTCGCGAGAGCTATGAGCGGGTATTTACCGATGAGGCCTTTGATACTCCGATGATGCCGGTGCCGAAGGATAGCTGCGCGGCGGTACGTTTTAAACTGGAGGGGATGGCTCACGGCCGCCCGGTTATTATCACTGAGCACGTTAACCGCCTGCGCGATGATATCGCCCCCCATTGGCCGATGCCCCCCGAGGGGCGCAAGGGTGTACACCGTTGTATCGTCCGCGGTAATCCCAGTGTGCAACTGGAATGTTTTTTAGAAGGCAGTGACGGCGATCACAATACCGGCGGGGTGCAGAGCACGGCGTTGCGTATGATTAACGCCATCCCCGTTATCTGTCGGCATCAAGCCGGGCTGGTCAGTACTCTGGACCTGCCCTATACACCGACAACAAACATCGTGCCCTGATCAACTGATCTGCCAGCAGAAATTTATAGTCGGTGTTGGGGGGGGGCGGGTTGAGCCTAGAGTTCATCAATCATTTTTGACCACTGCTCAATCATCGGCATAATAATCTCGGGTTTGTCCCAGTTTGCCATGCCGACACCGATGTTGACGCGGTGTATACCCAGGTCGCGATAGCGTTTTAACAGGTCGCTGGTGACTTCGCCCATGGCGACCATGGTGATTTCAACGTCATCGGGATTGCGGTCATGTTCAGTGACCAACTGGCGAAATTTGTTTAACTCTTCGCCGACATCTTGCATCACTACATCGACGGGCATCCAGCCATCGGCCCACTGTGCCGCGTGTTTCATACCGAGGGGGCCCATAGCGCCAAAAATAAATTTTGGTCCGCCGGCTTGTAGCGGTTTTGGTTCGAACCACACCGGGTCGAAATTAATCAGCTCGCCGTGATACTCGGGTGCGGCATCGGTAAATAATTTTCGGGTGGCGGCAACCGTTTCCTTTAAGCCTAAATAGCGCCGCTTCCAGGGAAGCTGTGAGACATTTTCAAATTCTTCCTGGTTCCAGCCAACGCCGGTGCCGATAATCACGCGCCCGCCCGATAGCCGATCCAGCGTACTGATGGTTTTTGCCTGCGCGAACATATCGCGTTCTAGCAGTAGCGCGATACCGGTGCCCAACTTCAGTGTCGTGGTTGCCGCCGCGGCGCTCATCAAAGAAAGATAGGGGTCCATCATGCCTTTGTAGGGTTCGGGTAGGTCGCCGCCAGGAGGGTAGGGTGTTTTACGTGACATGGGAATATGGCTATGCTCGCCGTACCAGAGGGACTCAAAGCCCGCTTGTTCCAGTGTTTTTGCCAGCAGCGCTGGCTCGGGGTCGTGGACCGTGTTCATTGAACTGAAGCCTAAATGCACAATAATTATCCTTCCGGGTTTGATGCTGAGCGGGTGGCACACTATTTATTCAATAGTGTGCATTAATTTAAGGTTGCACAATATTCCACATTATTGTTGTTTGTGCAATATTCTTTGCTGTTGCTATTAAAACATCTGTCAGGGAATGTTTTCTACACAGCGGAATATCTTCTTCTTGTCAGTGCTCATAAAAAACAAGTAGCCAGCTATAGCTGCAGCGATTATCCTTTAGTGCCTAACATTCTGGAAAATTTACGAGAACTGTCATGTCACC
>JAUXHA010000147.1 GCA_030621845.1 Spongiibacteraceae bacterium | reverse complement strand
TTAACGGCGAAACTTCGGGATTGTGAGGAGCGGCGGGGTTTTCCAGACCAATAACAGCTATCACTCTACCCGGCTCACGCAGTGCCAGGTCATAAATTGCAAAGGCACCGAAATCGAGGCCGATAAACACCGCTCTCTCTTCACCGATATGGTCGAGCAAGCCCAGTAAATCCGCCGTAATCGAATCAACACCGTATTGCTGGTGCGATTCAGGCGCCTCGGTTTGCCCCATACCACGCATGTCTGGCGCAATAACCCGGTAGCCCGCATTCGCCAAAGCCGTAATCTGGCGATGCCAGCTAAACCACAAATGAGGGAAACCGTGGCAGAGCACCACAGGCATACCCTCACCCTGTTCGACATAATGCATCTGGATATTATTGATAGTGGCGTAGTGATGAGCCCAACCGGACATAGGCAATTCCCCCTGTTATTGCGCTGAGGATAAAAGTTTACCGGTGTTTATGGAAGGAGTTTCAACTGAGCGCTGGTAAACAGGAGGTTATTACTGCTGACACGACAAACCCAAACAAGCCCTGCTGCGCTGAAACAAGTCCATGCTATAGCGCTTATTCACTACAATATTCCGTTGATTGGTTTTGGCTGGGGCGCGGCGATGATGCTTTCGATACCAATACCAAAAAGCCCGCACGAGGCGGGCTTTTTGGTATTGGTACAACCGAGTGGATTCGAACCACCGACCCCCACCATGTCAAGGTGGTGCTCTAACCAACTGAGCTACGGTTGTAAAGTGGACGCGATTATAATGAGGAGTTGCATTCCAGACAAGCCGAATTTAGTCCATAAATGCCTGTTCTTTTAATCCCCTCAGCTGATCCCTTGTTGCAGCGGCCTGTTCAAACTCCAGGTTTTGGGCATGATCGATCATTTTTTGTTCTAGTCGCTTAAGCTCTTTGGCCAGTTCCTTTGGTTTCATTGCGGCGACTTTATCCCGATATTCCGCATCGGCATCCACAACGCGCTTACCTTTAGCATAACGGGTGCCCTTCTGTCCCGGCGCCCTCGCCCCTTCCATAATATCCGACACGGACTTTTTCACCCCTTCCGGGGTGATGCCATGCTCTTTATTATACTCCCGCTGCTTATCCCGCCGCCGGTCCGTTTCATCAATGGCTCGTTGCATTGAGCCGGTTATTCTATCCGCGTAGAGAATCGCCTTGCCGTTCAGGTTGCGTGCGGCTCGTCCTATGGTCTGGATCAATGAACGCTCGGAACGTAAAAAACCCTCCTTATCGGCATCGAGAATAGTGACCAGGGAAACTTCCGGCATATCCAACCCCTCACGTAACAGGTTGATACCCACCACCACATCAAATTCACCCAGACGTAAATCACGGATGATTTCTACTCGCTCTACGGTTTCAATATCAGAATGTAAATAGCGGACTTTCACCCCGTGTTCCGCCAAATAATCTGTCAGGTCCTCCGACATACGCTTGGTCAGGGTGGTGACCAATACTCGCTCACCCACAGCAACCCGCTTGTGGATTTCCGATAGTAAATCATCCACCTGGGTAGTGGCTGGGCGTATTTCCACCTCCGGGTCCAGCAACCCCGTTGGCCGCACCACCTGCTCGACCACACGCGCGGCATGCTCATTTTCATAGGCACCCGGGGTCGCTGAAACATAAATAGCCTGAGGTACCAGTCGCTCCCACTCGTCAAAGCGTAACGGGCGATTGTCCAGTGCCGAGGGCAGACGAAAACCGTACTCCACCAGAGTCTCCTTGCGGGAGCGATCCCCTTTATACATAGCCCCTATTTGCGGTATTCCAACATGGGATTCATCAATAACCACCAGCGCATCTTTCGGTAAATAATCGAATAGCGTGGGCGGCGCCTCGCCGGGTTTACGTCCCGAGAGATAACGCGAATAATTTTCAATGCCGGTGCAATAACCCAGCTCACGAATCATTTCAAGATCATAGCGAGTACGCTGCTCCAGCCGCTGCGCCTCCACCAGTTTGTTATTGTCCCGCAGCTGAACCAGCCGCTGCTTCAATTCCTCCTCGATCTTATCCAGCGCCGCCAACAGCGTTCCCCGGGGGGTAACATAGTGGCTTTTAGGATAAATGGTTACCCGGGGAATACGCTTCAGTACCTCACCGGTCAGGGGATCAAACATCGAGATGTTTTCAATTTCCTCATCGAACAATTCAACCCTGATCGCCTCAACCTCTGAATCGGCGGGGAAAATATCAATCACATCCCCCCGCACCCGGTAAGTCCCCCGACTAAAAGCCACATCGTTACGCGTGTACTGGAGCTCCGCCAGGCGACGCAGGATATGACGCTGATCCACTTGGTCACCGCGATCCAGGTGAATGACCATTTTCAGGTATTGATCGGGATCGCCCAGGCCATAAATAGCCGAAACCGTGGCCACCACAATGGCATCATCACGTTCCATTAGCGCCTTGGTTGCTGACAGACGCATCTGCTCGATGTGCTCATTGACCGAAGCATCCTTATCAATAAAGGTATCGGAAGATGGCACATAGGCCTCAGGCTGGTAGTAATCGTAGTAGGAAACAAAATACTCAACCGCATTAGCAGGGAAAAACTCTTTAAATTCCCCATAAAGCTGGGCCGCCAGGGTTTTATTCGGCGCCATCACAATCGTCGGTCGCTGCAAGTGCTCAATCACTTTGGCAATGGTAAAGGTCTTGCCAGAACCGGTTACCCCGAGCAAGGTTTGCCCATGCAACCCCGCCTGGATACCTTCAACCAACTCGATAATCGCCTTCGGCTGGTCACCTGCAGGAGAAAATTTGGAATGTACTTTAAACAGCTTCGACATGACGATCGGCCACAGGCAAAACCGCTAGTTTACACCACCCCGGCCCCATAGCTCCAATCAGAAAAACCAGAGCAAGATCAATAAGTAACCGAATCACCCTGGGAGCAAAAAATGCCACAATTCAACCGCCAAAACGGTTGACTGAACCCCCACAGCCCTTTAATATGCGCGCCTCATTAACGCAAGTTGATGACAATTCCACCTTAGCTCAGTTGGTAGAGCAAATGACTGTTAATCATTGGGTCGCTGGTTCGAGCCCAGCAGGTGGAGCCAAATTGTAAAAAAAGGGTAGCTGAGCGGCTACCCTTTTTTTTGCCTGCGATTTAGATTGGCGGAGCAGTGAATCCAGGTGACAGGACAGGACTCACCGCTGTTGTATTTACAATTCAGGACAATAGAAAAACCAACTCCAGAACCAACGCTGTTACAGCGCTCCCTTCAACGCTCGCATGCGGCCAATTCGTTCATCCTCTGAGCCCAGGTACGTTGCCAGCACGCCAATAACCTGTTCGATATCCAGAGTACCCGCATCGCGCATTTCTTCCAGGTCCGCCCAATCGCGGCTGCGATTAAAAAAAGCCTTGAATACGGCAATATCCCTACAACAAAGAAAGGGAAGCTGTATACCCGCAAAGGTCTCCCAGCGTACTCGCTGGGAAACTTGTTGATGAAAATCGGTGGTATTGAGAAAAATATCCACGGGTGTATTATCCCACCACAGGCGCACCTGCCCCTCTTTCACCACCGTTTTTACTTCTTTAACACCGTAGACAACGCCCTTGGGTAACGCTTTCAATACTTGCTCGGCACTGGCGACATCAACAAAAATATTCACATCGATATCAACCGTACCTCGCGCTTGCAAGGTACACCAGGCTAGCGCAAGAGCACCGCCAAAGGCGTATGCTATATCGGCTTTACTTAATGCCTTATGGATGGCGATAATTTTCCTTGGCAGCGTGGCCATGGATTTACCCCGCGCTTTTAGAAAAAATCGGGTACGGCATTTGCCGCGGATGACGACTGGGGAAGTTAGCTGCAAGTTCCAGGGCATCCAATAATTCTTCGCCGCGATGGTATTCAGCGCTGCCTCGAATACGGCGATTTAAACTCAGCTCTAACGCAAAACCTGCAGCAGCGATAATACGTTCCAGGGTGCCAACCGTAGGAATTTTTTTACCGCTCTCGTAAGCCAGTAATGTGGCATGTGAAGTCCCCGCAAGGCGACCAAGTTCTCGCAGCGACAAACCACTTTGCTCTCTTGCTCTTTTCAATAGTTTGGCAGCCAGCATAAGCAAACCTGTTAGTTTTCGAAGACATTATAATGGTATCCGATCGAATACCATCTGTCCAATTGATAAATGCTGCCAATAGTGGTTAATTAACTCCTTAAACCGCTATGGTTTCGCCTCTCCGCCTGACGGCTACAAACGGCCCAGCGAAAGCATAAAGCGTTAAAACTACCCAAGATTACAGATCAGACAATAGGCGCTCATGAGGCCGACAATGACAGTATTGAGTGCCTGTCCTCGATAAGCGCGGATTTGATCGGCGGAGTATTGAATCCAGGGGAGACTTGCGGTGACGCTCTTCGATGACCTGTGACAATATTGAGTGCCTGTCCCCGGCTGTGCGCACCACAAGCCCACCGCACAGAGCCAGCACTGGCAGGGGGTTCAGCTCGAGGCCATTCAGGGAGCGTTTAAGTTTGTAAGGTTTTCTGGCGTTTTTAAGCGAGGACTGTCTGAGCGAAGCGAGTCCCGCAGCCGCCAGAAAGCCTTACAAACTTGCTACCGGCCGCAAGCTGAACCTCCTGCCAGTGCGAATCAACCACTCACAAATAACCCACAGGAGCAGGCATTCCTAAAAAAAACCTACAACGCCAGTCCGCTATCGAGTCTTTAATCCCGGTAGCAGGTCAGTTAATCAAATAAGGCGTTAAAACACTATTGAGTGCCTGTCCTCGATATTCGTCCATCAAATACGAATCGTCAACATCGCCAACCAGCGGCCAAAACGCGTGCCGTAAAGAAACTTCAGCATTTTCTGGAAGCCTTCGTCATCTTTGGCATTTTTGGGATACATGGAAAGCATTTGTTTGCCGCCCATGCGATCGACCTGTATTGGCTGGGCGTGGCAGTAACTGCGCAGCCCGGCAGCGCCATTGACCTGGCCAATACCACTGGCTTTGCGTCCACCGAAGGGTGCTTCTGCGGTGCCGTAGGAAGAAGCAAACGCGTTGATATCCAGACAGCCGGTGTCGATTGACAGCGCAATACGCTTGGCTTTTTCTATGTCCTTACTCCAGACACAGGCGGTCAGGCC
>JAUXHA010000090.1 GCA_030621845.1 Spongiibacteraceae bacterium | reverse complement strand
GAAATCGAGATACCTTAAGCAGTATTTTGTTAAAAAACTGGATGAGGAGAATCCTGGGGAATACCTGGATTTTGTTATTTCACTGTCGAAAACAATTGGCGATATGCCGGTATTGATTCCGACTTCGGACGAGTTATCGCTATTTGTATCCCAATTTTCCGAGCAATTAAAAGCGTATTTTTGTTTTCCTGAAAATAGTATGAATTTGCTTGATGAATTGGCAGATAAGCGAAAAATGTTCCAGTTAGCGCTGGATAATGATGTACCAACGCCCGACATGCTGAGCCCTCAAAATTTCGATGAATTGGGCAGTATGATGGAGAAAATCAGCTTTCCACTTATGCTTAAAGCGATAGACGGTAATCGCCTGTATGCTCGTACGGGTAAAAAAATGGTGATTGTTAATAATGAACAGGAATTATTTGATCAATATCGATTGCTTGAAGACCCGGAAAATCCAAACCTTATGTTACAGGAATTGATACCGGGTGATGATGACCAGGTTTTTATATTTAACGGCTATTTTAATAAGGACTCGGAATGCCTGGCGGCATTTACCGGTCACAAAGTTCGACAGTATCCCGTACATGTTGGTTGTGCCTCCCTGGGTGAATGCCGTTGGTATGAACGAGTAGCGACAAAAACGCAAGACCTGATGAAATCGGTAGGCTACCAGGGCATCCTTGATATTGGTTATCGGCTGGATCCACGGGATGGGCGATACAAGGTGCTGGATATTAATCCCCGTGTGGGGCAGGCATTTCGTATTTTTGTTGCAGAGAACAATATGGATGTTGTCAGAAGCTTATACCTTGATATGACCGGTCAACAGCAGCTCGAAGTTAAGCCGATTGAAGGCCGGCGCTGGATTATTGAAGACTATGATTTTATTTCATCAAATGATTATTTTAAAGAAGGGTCGCTGACGCTGGTGCAGTGGTTATTATCTTTCAGGCAGGTAAGGGAGGGAGCGTGGTTTAGTTGGCGCGATCCTTTACCCTTCATCTGTATGTCCTATCGTTTCCTGCAGCATGGGGTCAACGTTATGACAAAAAAAATCCGGCAATCCCTGCGAGGATCGGAAGATCACTCGTCAAGATCTGGAATTTGATCCATCATGGACTGGTATTATGCTAAGTTAAAGGTCATACGTTTAGGCCTTAAAATTGCGCAGCGCCTGCCTTTGCGAAGACCCGTTAAGCAAGTCTATTTACGCGACAGAATAAAACAGTACAAGCAGGCATGGTCTCAGATAGCCCAGCGTGTTGATGCCCAATTCAGTGAGCTGGATAGGGATATGTGGGTATTGGAAAAAGATAATGTACAGCTTCGGGTGAGGCTGCATGAATTGCCACTGGATAATAATATTGTATTGAAATTGTGTGGGCGCAAACCATTAGTGCACAAATTATTATCGAGCAATGGCATACCCGTTCCTGATCATCAGCTCTACCAGCTAAGCGATATTTCCCCTGCCAAAAAATTTCTCTCACTGCACCCTGGCGGCTGTGTTGTTAAGCCCTGTGATGGCTATGCCGGTCTTGGCGTGACCACTCACGTAAAATCTGTTGCTGCGCTTGAAAAGGCCAGCGTTCGAGCTTCTTTGTATTTAGATGATTTCATGATTGAAGAGCAAATCGTTGGTGAAAATTACAGGCTGCTCATCTACAAAGGTAAATTACTGCACGCGGTGAAGCGCACCGGGAAGAGTGTTGTTGGTGATGGGGTTTCCAGCATAAGGGAATTGATCGTTGCTGCTGACAACGGCGACTTGTTTGATGATGATTTAAGCTTTACTTTGCAAGCGCAACAACTTGGTTTCGATGATGTTCCTGGGAAAGACCAGGTACTGCTGGTTCGCTCAATCGGTGATGGCTTCAATGGTGGTGTGGAGCTTAGAACCAGTTATGACACGGTGGTGACCGATATGGTTCATGAATCGGTGCGCCGTGATGCTGAGCAGTGTGCAGAGATAGCCCAGGCCGCATTAGTAGGGGTTGATATCATTACCAAAGATATCACTAAAGATTTACGGGAAGTAGGTGGCGTGGTTAATGAAATCAATACAACGCCCGCCCTGCATCATCATTATGATGAAGGGAACGAGTCATTTCCTTACCCTGCGCTTATTATGGTAAAAGACTTTTTTAACATTGATTAGTGTTTGATTGATTATGCCAGATCCGATAAAAATAGCTGCATTAGGCGATATTATGCTGGATAGGGATGTTGGTCGTCATTTCTTTGAGCAACCACAGGATTTTGCTTTTGACGATATTGCCAAAAAGCTGGCTCAGTATGACCTGGTCATAGCCAACCTTGAAAATCCTGTTGGCTTAACCGGCTATCCACATCCTAAACAAGATCCCCATGTGGCGTTTCGCTGTCATCCGGATAGTCTGGTGGTGCTAAAAAATCTTGGGGTAGACGTGGTCACGCTGGCAAACAATCATCTGCTTGATTATGGCGAATCTGCCCTGCTTGAAACCACTCATTATCTTGATGAAAGTCATATTAAGCACCTCGGTGCTGGAATTAATTACGAAGAAGCCAATCGCCCGTTATTAGTTGAAATTAAACAACAAAAAATCGCTATATTGTCATCGGTAATGATTTATTCTGCCAGTACGGAAAGGGCGGGAAGAAACTCAGCGGGTGTGGCGGATTACAATATTAAAAAACTGATAAAAAACATTAAAAACTTACGCTTGAAGGGTTACCAGGTCATCGTCACAATTCATTGGGGTATTGAATATTGCTTTTATCCTATCCCGTACCAGCGTAACTTTGCCAGGAAAATGATAGATGCCGGTGCCTCGGTGATATTAGGTCATGGGCCGCATTATCCGCAGGGAATAGAGACCTATGCCGGTGCTGAGATCGTCCATAGCCTGGGTAATTTTATTTTTGATGAACCCTATCCGAACGCTGAGCGAAGTTTTATTTACACGGCTGAACTTGCCCCTGAAGGGGGTATTGCCAGCAGGGAGATATTTCCAGTTACATTGAAAAATCACTGCCCCCATTTAGACCCGGAGGGGGAGTGTGGCCGGACGGCAGTAATCGTTAATCGCTTTGGCGAAGTCTACCAGAGAAAGGATGCTCGTTTTTGGAAAAAAATTAATAGCAGGTGGTTCAGTGATATCGCATGGCGTATTAGTTTTATGAAGTCATGGAAGTTTGCGCTACTGCCGCCAATTTCATTTTATTTCACTATCGGATTCGGAAACTTCTTTAAAAAGATCAATAAAAATAATATTAAGTGGGCACTGACACAATTAAAACAAAAGTTCGTTGGATAAAATAACGGCTTATTGGGCCGCATAGGGAGTATAGATCGATGAAACGCATATTGTTTATGAGTGAAGAAGAGGCGCGTACAACCCTGTATTGTGCCGGCCTGAATGAAGAATATGAATTTTATGTGGTCGGTAATATAGAGCGTAATCAAACCATACAATATCACCCGTATTGTAAGAAATTTATTAATTTAAAAAATAAACTGGAGCTGGAAACTGATACACAAGCTTTGGTCGATGAATTAATTGATATCATTCGTAATGAATCCATCGATATATTACTTCCGGTGAGTATTGCTTGCCTGCTGATTGTTGATCGCCATAAGCCCCAGCTTCAGCAGGAAGTAACAATAACGCCATTTCCGAGTAAGGAATCAGTGGATTTGCTCGATCATAAATATAATTTCTACCTTTTTTGTAAAGAGCATGACATTGCTCATCCTGAGTCTGTTTGCGTTAATACTTCGGCTGAAATTGATGCCAGTGCCCCCGGTGTTTCATACCCCTTGTTAATCAAGCCGGTGTTGGGTGCCGGCGGTTTTGATACACTGGTGTTTGTAAGAACTGAGCAGGAGATGGAAGCATTCTTACAGCGCCCAATCGACAAGCGAGAAGGTTATTTTCCCGCGCTGTTACAGGAATATTTTGATGGTCAGGATATAGACTTTAACGGGTTTTCAGTAGATGGAAAAGTGTTGGCTTCGTCGGTGATGAAAACAGATTTTTATGAGAATAATCCGGAGCTGAATTTTACCTATTTTGTACACGATGATGATGTCACTCGTTTGGGCAATAAAATTCTTGAAGCGGGAAAATACTCAGGCCCGACCAATATTGATATGCGTATTCGTGCATCAGATGGAAAATTAATGCTCATTGAGGTGAACCCGCGTTATTGGGCTCGCGTGCATGTTTCCTTGATGGATGGGATGAATTTTTTGGATATTGGCATCAAGGCAACACTGGGTGAGGCTTATGAATCATACTCTTACTGTCCCCGCAGAAGATGGGTTTCTTCACCATCTGCTCTTATTAAGGCGATTGTAAAAGATTTTCAATTTCGTTATATCAAAGATCTTGTTTTCCTCAGCTGGCAGCAAATCAGGTTTTTAGCCTTTAACAGGAAATTTATGGCGCAGGCAACGCGCTTGCTCAAAGACAGTGAGGCAGGATAGCCGCAGCGGGTGAAAATAAGTTATACGCGCTGGCCATAATCATGAAATTTATCCAGCACCTGTTGCATCTGTTCGTCACTGAGGATGTTTTCTGTACCCAGTTTCAAAACCTCGCAGTACTGTTCGGCCAATGTTTCTACCTCCTCGGCCAAATTGAATGCTGAAGGCAGGCTCTCTCCAATGGCAATCATGCCGTGATTAGCTAACAGGCAGGCCTGGCGTTGTTGCAGTGCCTTGCTGACATGCGCTGATAATGCCTCGGTGCCAAATAGCGCATAGGGAGCCAGTGGAATATCCTTACCGCCGGCTACTGCCACCATGTAATGGAAGGCGGGAATAGTGCGATGGCTGCAAGCAAGGCTGGTGCAGTAAGTGGGGTGGGCATGAACAACCGCCTGGATGTCGCTTCGTGAGCGGTAAATACCACAGTGAAAATGCCATTCACTGGAGGCTTGTAATGATTTCTCCGAGCCCTGGCCATGCAGATCAATCAGTACAATATCGTCGGCGCTCAATTGCTGATAATCGACCCCGCTGGGGGTGATCAGGCAGTCGTCGCCACAGCGAACGCTCAAGTTACCCGAACGCCCAACTGATAGCCCGCTGCTATTGAGTTTGCGTGCGTAATCACACAATTGCTGGCGCAGCATGGGTTCAGGCATGTGCAGTTTCCGTTAGCTGTTGTTGTAGTGAGAGGAGGCTTTCCCGGTTAGCAGAAAACACCCCGCATTCGGTGATCAGGCCAGTGACCAGTCTGGCGGGAGTCACGTCAAAGGCATAGTTGGAGGCCGGGGAATTGCCGTCGACTAATTGTACACGGGTGATTTGGCCATTTTCTGCCAGGCCGCTAATGTGGGTCACTTCATCGGCATCGCGTTGTTCGATGGGAATAGACTTTAGGCCATCGCTAATAGTCCAGTCTATGCTGGACGAGGGCAGGGCCACATAAAATGGAATGTTGTTGTCGGTGGCGGCAAGAGCCTTCAGGTAGGTGCCAATTTTATTGCAGACATCACCGTTGGCAGCGGTGCGATCGCTGCCTACCAGGCAGAGGTCAACCTGGCCGTGCTGCATCAGGTGGCCGCCGGTGTTATCGGCAATGACGGTGTGAGGGACTCCCTGCTGGGCTAATTCCCAGGCGGTCAGGCTGGCACCCTGGTTACGCGGTCGCGTTTCGTCGACCCAGACATGAAGGGGAATTCCCGCCTGTTGGGCTTTGTAAACAGGCGCCAGCGCCGTGCCCCAATCGACGGTGGCCAGCCAACCGGCATTACAATGGGTAAGAATATTCAGGGGCTTGTTTGTTTGTTGATAGCGTTGCCGTAATAAAGCCAGGCCGTGATCGCCAATCGCTTCGCAGTGCTGGATGTCTTCACCGCGAATCGCTTCGGCAGTCGCTAAAGCGATCGCCGCTTTTTGTTCGCGGTGCTGGCCGGCAAGGGCGCGCCGCACTCTGGCAATTGCCCACTGCAGGTTAACGGCGGTGGGGCGGGTCGCTAATAAAGCGCTACTGGCATGCTGTTCATTGTCGGCAGAGGGATCGTGCTGTAACGCCAGGGCAAGGCCATAGGCCGCTGTGGCGCCAATTAGCGGGGCACCTCGCACCTGCATGGTCTTTATGGCGATGCAAAAATCGTTCAGGCTGCGCAGTGTTTTTATCACCAGGTGGTGGGGTAATTGTGTCTGGTCGATAATGTGCAGCTGATTCCCGGATTGATCAAGCCAGAGTGTCGTGCAATGTTTTCCGTTAACGAGCATATTAACAACGCGCTGTGCTGAAAGTGAGGCCATAATAACATGGGAACTTTATTATAGGTGCTGGATACACGACGATCGACAACAGCGATGGAGGGCAGCTTATGCCGGAGTATGATGACAACAACAGCTATTGCCTGCGAACCTATTCAACCCTGAGAATTTTCTCTGGCGAGATGTTGCCGGCTGCAGTGACTGAGCAGTTGGCGATTCAGCCGAGTCGTGTCTGGCATCGCGATGGAGCTGATACCGTCGCGCCTCGTAAACGCAATGGCTGGTTTTTGACTACTCGTGGCAGTGTCGAGTCAAAGGACACCCGGCGTCATATTGATTGGTTGCTGGAGCAATTAAACGGCCATGAGGTTTTTTTACAAGGGATTCGCGCTGCGGGCGGCGACACCGATATGATGTGTTTCTGGCATTCAGCGGGTTTGCCTGAGGGCGGGCCAACGCTGGGGCCGGCACAAATGGCTGCTTTATCTGCCCTCGGTATGACGGTGTCCTGGAATATTTACTTTGATCCCTAGCGCGCGTAGCCTGTGTTTCTTTTAGCTTTTGTAATAAGCTGGCTGTATTGATTTTTTAAGTAGCCCAGCTGATTCAATAAGGGAAAAAATAATGAACTGGAAAACACCCGCCCTGGTCGCCGTTCCACTGCTGCTGTTCCTGGCCTATGTATTATACGTGACACTGGGTGACGACAGCCCCGAATTACCGCCTGCCGTGGTAGAGACAATCGAGGAAGAAAAAAAGCCCTATCCTATCGTCAGGGAGTCCTATGAACCTACGCCCACTGTGGATGAGGAATTGGTTGAGGAGGGGCCGCCGCTGGTTGCAGCGCCGCTGGTGCTAGAGAATAGCGATGAGCAGGTTCGGGTGGCGATTTTGGATATTGCCCCCGGTATGGCCTCGTGGTTAATACCGGATGAGCAAATCAGGAAATGGGTATTAATGGTCGACTTGATGGCGGATGCTAAATTACCACGCCGCTATCGCCCGATTGATTACCCGATGGCAAGCTTTAAGGTCGATGAGAAGGACGGGGTGATGGTGGCTGCCCCGGCTAACTATGAGCGTGCCAATTTACTGATCGAGCAACTGGTGATGATCGATCCCGCGCTGATGGCAAAGTATTACCACCAGTGGCAGCCCATTTTTGAAAAAGCCTATCGGGAATTGGGTAAGCCGGGTAGCTTTGACCAGCGCCTGCGTCTGTCGATTGAGCGAATTATTATGGTTGAGCCTCTGCAAGCCGATGGCAGCGTTAAGCGCCCGGGCGTGTTTTACCAGTACAATGATCCCAAGCTGGAAAAGAGCCCGGAGCTTAGCCGCTTGCTGTGGCGCTTGGGCCCGGACAATACGGCTAAACTCCAAGCCTACCTCGAGCAATTAGCTAACGTACTGTAGCTTCCCTTGAGATATGGCGTTATTGCTCATGGCGTCGCTGTGGCAGCGGGTGGTTTTCCGGGTCGGGAAATATTTGCATGAATGAGCGGGCTACAGTTTTTTATGGTGACCTTGCCCTGCAGCATATTACCCTTTGAATATTCGGTAAAGTGGCAGGTATTGGTTTCTGGCTCGTAGTTTTCTACCCACAGATTATCATCCTTCCAGGTGGATAAAAGGTGATGCTGGCCTTCAGGTACCGTTATCGTCATGACGCCGCCATAGCGTTTGACAAAGATTTGTTCCAGCCGAAAGAAATAAACCGCCCAGCTGATAAGCAGAATCAATCCCGCGACAATAAACCCTGCCTTCCAGTTACCCAGTTTGCCGCCGATCAGAGCCACTGCGCCGATGGCCAGTGCAAAGGTTACTGCCCAATAAAAATAAGTAATCATGCCGTCTTTCTCCTGATGGTCAGCGAATAACATAACAGCTTGCAATGTCGGGTATCAAGCCTCGAAATGCGCTAGTGGCCTGAAAGCTAACAGTTACTATTACGATGTGCTATTTTTGAGAGACAATAACAACGATTCATTGAGGCATTTTGTATGCGCTTATCCTGCCTGCCGGTTATGGCGGCCATCATTTCAACTGGCCAGGCCTGGGCCCAATCCAGCGTACTCGAGGAAGTGGTTGTAACGGCGCAGAAACGAAAACAGAGTTTGCAGGAGGTGCCGATATCCATATCGGTGATGACCGGGGCGCAAATCAAGGACCTTAAAATTAATAATGCCAAGGACTTGTCGAACTATATCCCCAACTTTTCTGTGATCAGGGACCCTATTGGCGACAAAATCAATATCCGCGGTGTGCAATCGGGTAATCTTGCCAGCTTCGAGCAATCAGTTTCGACCTATGTCGATGGTGTCTACCGTGGGCGGGGTGCGCAGTCGCGCCTGTCCTATATGGATGTCGGCAGTGTTGAGGTCCTGCGCGGCCCGCAGGGGGCTTTATTCGGTAAAAATACTATTGGTGGCGCGGTGAACATTAGCTCGGCCAGGCCGACCCAGGAATTGGCGGCGGAGCTATCGGGAAGCTATAACACGGAGTTCGATGGAACCGATATTAATGGTTTTGTCAGCGGCGGCATCACCGATAGCCTGCGCGGTCGCTTTGCCTTTCAGGACCGTAAAATGGACGAAGGCTGGATGCGCAACAGCTTCTATGGCCAGGATATTCCGCAGACGGATGATAATGGCGGCCGCGCCATGCTGGAGTGGGATGTGACTGACGCCACCCAGGTGATGCTCAAGTATGAGTACAGTCGCTGGCATAATGTTGGCCAGCCCTGGACCTTGATTACCACCGGTCATATCCCCGGCGTTCAAGGCGGGGTCAAATACAATGGCATCACCGGTAACGATGGTCGCTATGTGGTCGACGTACTGGGTAAGGATCCCTCGGTAGTGGGCAATACCGATCCGATCGAATTTGGCAGTAACAATTTCAGCGATGGCGATAACAATGAATCGATGCTGCGTGTTGAGCATCAATTTGAAAACCAGTCGGTTTTCACTGCCATCGCCGCCTATAGCAGCTATGACTTTAAGCGTTCCCTGGACGCTGATTACAACCCGCTACCGGGTTTGCGCTACGATGATAGCGAAGATTATGAACAGAGCAGCCTTGAGCTGCGTTTTACCTCGAATACCGGTGACACGCTGGAGTATCTTGCGGGTTTGTACTACCAGCACGATAGTCTTGATGTCGATGGGCTGGGCCTGTTTAACGGTATTTACCTGGATGATTTTATCGGCGATCAATGTGCCGATGGTGGCGGTACGCCCCAGCGACCTGATTCCAGCTCGGGTACTGATGCCTATACCGCCAAAAATTGTGATCTCAAGGTGGACACCAACGCCCTGGTTGGCTTGGGGCTTGAGGGGGCTAATCGCTACCACTATATGAAGCAGGACACCGACAGCTATGCCGCCTTCGGCCAGTTGACCTGGAATATCCGCGACGACCTGCGCACCACCGCGGGTTTGCGCTACACCTATGAAGAAAAGACCGCCCACCAGGGCGCCTGGGCGGCGGATTACGAGGCCGACAATAGCCAGCAAACCTTTGATCCGGTGACGGTGCTGGTTGCCGAAGCCATTGGCGAATTTACCACCCATGATTTCAACGACCTGGATCGCGATGATGAAGTGGTGACCTGGTCGTTGAATGTGCAGTGGGATGCCAGCGCCGATACCATGCTCTACAGCTCGGTATCCACCGGCTTTAAGAGCGGCGGTTTTAACTCCTTTTACCTGGAGTCTGCCGGAGGCATTGCCAGCCCCGATGACGCTGAATTTAATAAGGAAAAGTCGCCATTTTCTGCTGAAATTGGCGCTAAAATGATTCTGGCTGACGGCGCGGCGGATTTAAATATCGCAGTATTTTACAGCAAGTTTGATGATTTACAGGCGGCGATCTTTGCCGGTAGCACGTCGTTTATTGTACAGAATGCCGCGCGAGCAGATACCCGGGGCGTTGAAATCGATGGCCGCTGGCAGCTCACCGACCAGCTATTACTGACCGGCTCAGCGGCCTACCTGGACTTCACCTATGACAACTTCCCCAATCAGGCCTGTACTAATGAGCAGTTTGAAGTGTTCCGGGAAAATGACTGGGATAACGGCATTGATGCGGCGGCAACCTATACTAACCAGGACTGTGCCGTGGCGGGTATCAATGATGTCGCCGGCCAGACCAGCGAAAACAATCCAAAATGGCAGGCGAATATGATCGCCCAGCATATTTTGCCTATCGGTGATTTCGAACTCATGTCGCTGTTGGCCTTAACGTATCAGGACGCCCAGTACCGACAGGGCGACCTCGACCCCATCCTCAAAGATGAGCAATATATGAAAGTGGATTTAAGCCTGATGTTTGGCCCCGCCAGTGGTCGCTGGGAAGTCGCTGTTATCGGACGCAACCTGACCGACCAGACCACCTACAGTTACGGTAACGATGCGCCCTTCTTTGAGGGTGCCAGGCAGGTGTATGTTGATCAGCCACGCAATTATGCCCTGCGTGCCACAGTGAGGTATTGAGTGCGTATGACTATTCATCGATTTGAAAATAAAAAATTTATCGTTACCGGTGCTGCCGATGGCATCGGCTTTGCGACAGCGAAACGCCTGCATCAAGAGGGCGCTGTAGTTGCCCTGTGCGATTTACAGCAACAAAAAGTCCTTGCCAAGGCAGATGAACTGGGGGAGCGCGCAAGCGCTTATGGGCTCGACGTTTCCGATGAGCAGGCCGTAACACAACAGTTTGCCGATGCGGTGGCGCAGATGGGTGGTCTGGATGGCCTGGTCAACGCCGCCGGTTTTGTCGATTTTGGTAATAGCCATGAATACCCACTGGAAAAATGGCGTCGTTTACTGGATGTGGTGTTAACTGGCACCTTTATCACCAATAAGGTCGCCATCCCGTTTCTGCTCGATAACCAGGGCGCGGTGGTGAATGTCGGCTCAATAGGCGGCTTGCGAGGAAAGGCCTGGCAGGCCGCGTATTCTGCCGCTAAAGGTGGCGTGATTAATTTAACCCGCGCACTGGCCTGTGAGTACGTTGGGAAAATTCGCTTTAATACAGTCTGCCCCGGCCAGGTGAATAATAATATTGCCGTAAACAGTAATATCGAATTGCCAGCGGGGGTGAGCGACGAGCAATTTATCGCGGAATACAGCAAGCGGGTGATGGCACCGAAGGGTGGCGGCAGCAGTGAAGACATCGCCGGTGTGATAGCCTTTTTACTCTCCGATGATGCCGTTTATATGGAGGGTTCTACCGTCGTCGTTGATGGCGCGACCCTGGCGTAATTTTGCCAGGGTCGGTGTTTTCTTTTGGTCTGGGGGTCATGGTCTGGGGGTCAGGTCTCACATCATCGTT
>JAUXHA010000173.1 GCA_030621845.1 Spongiibacteraceae bacterium | reverse complement strand
TGCAAAAGCTACGCAATCCTGAGGGACCATTCACTTGGCCAATGCCACTGTTTTTACGGCCGCCAAAGGGTGCTTCTGCGGTGCCATAAGAACAGGCGAAGGCATTGACATCCAGACATCCGGTATCAATCGACAGGGCAATACGCTTGGCTTTGGCTACATCCTTACTCCAGACACTAGCGGTCAAACCATAATTGCTGGCATTGATGCTATCCACCAAGGCATCGATACTATCAACGGCGATAATCGACATGACCGGGCCAAAGGTTTCCTCACTGACAATACGCATCTCCTCGGTAACATCGGTCAGTACCGTGGGCTCAAAATACAGGCCCTCTAACGCCGGATTACGACGACCTCCAGCCACCACTGTGGCTCCCTTGGCGATCGCATCAGCCACTTGCTCCTCTACCAGTTTCAGCTGGTCGGCGGTATAGAGCGCACCCACATCAAAATCACCGCTGACGGACTGACGCAACGCAGTCACCCGCGCTTTCACTAGGGCAATAAACTCAGTAGCCGCTGATTTTTCCACATAACAAATTTCATTACCGCCACAGTATTGACCGGCATTGAGGAAATTGCCCGCTACAGCACCCGCGGCAGCACGATCCAGATCAGCATCGGCACAGACGATATAAGGGTTTTTACCCCCTAATTCCAGTGAACAAGGAATGAATTGCTCGGCACAGGTAATACCGACATGGCGGCCAATACCCTCGCTACCAGTGAAAGAAATTTTATCCACCCCCACCTCTAACAGCGCCTGCCCGGTTGATGAATCCCCCTGCACAATTGTAACTAAGTCCTTGGGGAGTCCGGCCTCTTCAAACAACTTGCCCACCAGGCCTCCGGCAAAGGGTGTCGCGGACGAGGGTTTAATTAATACCGCGTTGCCGCCCATCAATGCCTGGATGGCGGGATTTAGCGACAGGATAAAGGGGGCATTCCAGGGGCTTACCACACCAATAACACCTAGCGGTTTGTAGTGAATCTCCAGCTTTTTCATCATTCCACCCAGACCATGCAAAGGGCGCTTCTCAGGCTTGAGGTATTTTTCGGCTTTTTTAGCGTAGTACAGCAGCGAATCCATGGCCGTGTAGATATCCATGGCCAAGGCCTCATTGCGGGTTTTTGGCGTATCCTTGAGAATCACCTCAATATACTCATCCTGTTTGGCTACCAGAACATCCAAGGCCCGCAGCATATAGGCCGCTCGCTCCTTAAAAGACAGCTTGGCCCAGCTTTTTTGGGCAATCCGGGCACGGCCCAGAGCAGCAGTCACATCATCCTTAGTCAGCACTTCAATTTCGCCAATCGCCTCCATAGTGGCAGGACTAATAATTTCCAGGCGGCGACGTTCGCCCTCGACAAGTGGTAATTTTTTAACGATAGCCATGCTGAGTTTCTTCCCCGGGAAATGATCAAAAATCAATGAACAATGCAATCACTTTCATGCTAGCAACTGATCGCTATTACTAAGGGGAACTATATAGACAGAAGAGGGAAAAGTGAACTACTGCCGGCTACATCAATATAGGGCGGGAATAGCCCTGACCGGAGTAGAACTGCCCAGACATGTAGATGTAAGCATCCATACACTGAAGTGCAGGCAAGGGGCGGGAAAAATAGAACCCCTGAGTAAAATCACAGCCAATATCCGCCAGCGCCTCAGCAACAGACCAGGATTCAACGCCCTCAGCCACCACCGTTTTATTCAAACTATGAGCCAGCTGCACAATAGCCGCCGTCATGCATTGATCGGAGGCGTCTAGCAGATAACGCTGCACAAAACTGCGATCGATTTTCAAGGTGTCCACAGGCAGTATTTTTAACTGTTGCATGGAGCACAACCCCGCCCCAAAGTTATCCATCATGATACGCACATCCATTTCCTTGAGCTGCTCAAGAGTCTCCCGCATCTGTGGCTCGCTTTCCATCAACAAACTTTCCGTAATTTCAAGCTGTAAACAGGCCGGCGGGATGCCCGTAGCATCCAAAGCATGGGTCACTTGTTTGAGAATTACGCCCTCTGATAGTTGGCGGCTGGAAATATTCACACTCACCCAGCAGCTCTCACTCACCAGTTGCTGAGAACGCCACTGTTGAAGCTGCCTACAAGCCGTTTCCAATACCCAATAACCCACTGCCTGCATCAGATTACCCTCCTCCAGGGCCGGTATAAATTCAGCGGGCTGAACAATACCCGCCACCGGATCATCCCAGCGCAACAACGCCTCAAAACCCGCCAGAGTATAATTATCGCCGTAGTAGATTGACTGGTAATAGAGCTGGAACTCATCGCTGGCCAGGGCCTGCGACAAACTCTTTTTTAAATACACTCGCTGTTCCGCTTCGCGAGCCATTTTTTCATCGTAGAAATGAAAGCGCTGTCCACCCTGCTGCTTGGCATAATACATGGCGCTGTCCGCCCGCTCCATCAGGGAGCTGATATTGGGTATATCCTTGACACCATCCATCGTCGCCACACCAATACTGCAGGAAGCCGATAACTGATCACCCGACGATAAAATAATAGGCAACTCCAGTGATGCCAATAAATTTTGCGCTACCGCCAAGGGCTCGGAAACCCCCTCCTCCTGGTTCTCAACAATCACAGCGAACTCATCACCACCCAGTCGCGCCAAAAAATCAGAAGCGCGCACGGCTGTCTGCAGGCGCTCAGCAATACGCCGTAAATAGTCATCGCCAATGACGTGTCCCCGCGTATCGTTAATCACTTTAAAGGCATCCAAATCAATAAACAGTAATGATACTCGACCCTGACGTCTTGACGCCCGTGCGGCGGCCATCGACAAATGCTCAATAAATTGCGACCGGTTGGGTAATTTTGTCAGCTCATCATAGTGAGCCAGCTTGGTTAAGTGCTGCTCGCTGTGATGGCGCTCAATGGCATTGACGAATGTCCGCGTGAGCAGGCCCGCACTGAAGCAGCCTTTGAGCAAATAATCCTGAGCGCCAGCCTGCACAGCCCGAAAGGCCAGATTTTCAGCCTCAACATCGGCAAGCACAATTAGCACATAATCAAGGGCATAGCGGTGCATAAATATCAGGGATTGACTAACAGAACTTTCAGATTCTGGCAGACTCAGCAAGATAGCATCTATGTGAGCTTCTCTCAGCACATCCAGCGCTTCCTGCAAACTGTGCACTTCCAGTAACGTAAAATTATCCGGACACCGCTGCCGTATTTCAGCTGGATCAGAGTACGGCTCATCTATATAAAGGATTCGAAGATGGCGCTCAAATATAGGCTTTTTACTCATAGTACATCCCTGCCTCCATG
>JAUXHA010000085.1 GCA_030621845.1 Spongiibacteraceae bacterium | reverse complement strand
CCGTAAAAACATGCCGTCAAGGCCGCTCAACTGCTCCATAAATCACTCCATCAGGATTTTTATTGATCAGGGATAAATAATATTAAAGGGTTAGTGGTATCCCCCGTCGCTAACTATCGCCCTGTACTGTAACAGTGCCAGAGTCTCCCCGAAGAATTCGGTTACTGCTCTAGTATCAGCTTTTTTTTAGGAATGTCTATAGGAGTAGAGGGGGGTGTGATTTTCTGTCACTAGAATCAACGTAGAGAAGTGACAAAGGCTGCTGCGGTGGCCTTTGTCACGTCAACCGGGTCAGCTTAAGCTTTTGGGCCTGCGGCAACAATGCTATTGGAAATATCAAATTTCTTGATATTGTCCTGGAACAGGGCCGCCAGTTTTTGTGCTTGTTCATCGTAGGCTGCCTTGTCATCCCAGGCTTCACGCGGATTGATGTAGCTGGCATCCACGCCGCTAATCGATTTGGGGATATCCAGGTTGAGTATGTCCAGATGCTCGGTCTCACCGTTCAGTAACGCACCGCTTTGTGCTGCGGAAACTACCGCGCGGGTTACCGGAATTGGGAAACGGGAACCTTTACCGCCCTCGCCGCCAGAGCCTCCAGTCCAGCCGGTATTGACCAAATAGACCTGGGAGTCGAAGTCCTCGATACGTCTCATTAATAGCTCAGCATAGTCGCCAGCCGGGCGGGGCATAAACGGTGCACCAAAGCAGGTGGAGAAAGTCGGGTGGATACCCGCTTCGGCACCCACTTCAGTAGAGCCTACCCGGGCGGTATAGCCACTGAGGAAATGAAAGGCAGCGGACTCTTTTGACAGGATCGAAATGGGCGGAATAACGCCGGTAACATCACAGGTCAGGAAAATAACCGTTTTCGGCTCGCCAGCGGCATTTTCGATAATGCGTTTTTCAACATGTTCCAGTGGATAGGAGCAGCGGCCATTTTCAGTCAGGGCGGTATCGTCATAATCGGCATGGCGTGCGTCGTTCAACGCCACGTTCTCGACGATAGAGCCAAAGCGAATTGCATCCCAGATGATGGGTTCATTTTTCTGGCTGAGGTTAATGGTTTTGGCGTAGCAACCGCCTTCAATATTAAATACCGCGCCCTTGGCCCAGCCGTGTTCATCATCGCCAATCAGGTAACAGGCGGGATCCGCTGACAGGGTAGTTTTACCGGTGCCGGAGAGACCAAAAAATAATGTGGTGGCGCCATTGCCGTCAACGTTAGCCGAGCAGTGCATGGGCATGACGTCTTTTTCCGGCAAGAGGAAGTTTTGTACCGAGAACATGGCTTTTTTCATTTCACCGGCATAGCGCATACCGGCTAGCAGGACTTTGCGCTGGGAGAAATTAATCATTACCACGCCGTCAGAATGGGTGCCGTCGCGGCTGGGATCACATTCAAAACTGGCGACATTGAGAATAGTCCACTCTTCTTTGGATTTTGGGTTGTAGTTTTCGGGGCGTACAAACATATTGTAGGCAAACAGTCCCTGCCAGGCGGTTTCGGTATTAACCACTACAGGCAAGTAATGTTCTTCATGGGCCGCAACATGGAGGTGAGAAACAAAACGGTCCTTTTGCGAGAGGTAATCTTCTACGCGACCCCACAGCGCATCGAAAGTAGCGGCATCAACGGGGCGGTTGACCGAACCCCAGTCAATAGCATCCTGGGTAGAGGGCTCCTGAACCACAAAGCGATCAGCGGGTGAGCGGCCAGTGCGCTTGCCGGTGACAATGGAAAGCGCGCCGGTATCAGTCATTTGACCTTCGCCACGTGCGAGTGATTGTTCGATAAACTGAACGTGGTTTAAATCAGTGTAAGTTGTCGTGCTCATTTTCTTTTCCTGTAAAAATCGTTGCTTGCTGCGCCCGGGGGTTATATTTTTTATCCCGGTTCGGGTATGAGCCCAGTCTCGGGGGGCGACATTATGGCAAAAAAGATGATGATAGGCTAACCCAAATTGGGTGAATATTCGGCGTTTGCTGCTCAGTGAATGGGGTGATCGAAAATTGCCTTGATATCCTGCTCATTAAAGTGATATTGCTGGTGGCAAAACTCACAGGTGATCATTATTTGATCTTGCTCGGTGAGCATTACTGTTAATTCCTCTTGTCCCAGGGTTAACAGGGTGTTGATGGTCTTGTCCCGGCAGCAGCCGCATTTAAACGACCAGGCTAATGCTTCAAACAAACGGGCATGCTCCTGGTGATACAGGCGGTAGAGCAGTGTTTCAAAATCCAGCGAGAGTAACTCCTGTGCCGACAGGGTATTGGCCAGGTGAGTAATATGCTGCCAATCGGCTGCCCGTTGCTGTTGTTGACGGGTTTCATCGGCGGGTAATTCCTGCAGCAGCATACCGGTGGCGGTACTGCCGTCGCAGGCCAGCCACAGTTTGGTAGACAATTGTTCACTGTGCTCAAAGTACTGTTCCAGGCATTGGGCGAGGTTGGCGCCTTCAAGGGATACAATACCCTGGTAGCGCTGCCCTTTACTGGGGTCGATGGTGATAATGAGCTGGCCCTTTTTTAGCAGTTGGCGGAAATCGCTGCTGCTGGCCTGGTCAGCATTGCGGGCAATGGCCCTGAAGGTTTTATTTGAGCTCGCCTCCGCCATAATCAGCGGGATTTCGCCACTGTCACTACGGGCTTGTAAAATCAACGTGCCCTCAAATTTTATTGTTGAACTCATTAACGCGGCGGCGGCGATGAACTCCCCCAATAGGTGGATTACGGGTTCGGGGTAGTGATGGTGGGACAATAGGGCGGCAAAGCTTTGATCCAGGCGAACCAGCTCGCCGCGAATGTCGGTGTTGTCGAAAAGGAATCGTTGGCTCAGGTCGGACATGGTGTGGCGTCTTTAGGATGAAACGGCAGGCAATTATACGGTTCAACACGGCACAGGCTAGTCATTTTCTTGCTTGAAACGATGAATCTGGCGGCGCTGCTTCTTACTTGGTCGCACGTGGCTGATGGTTCCCTGCAGCGCCTTGCGCTGCCCGGCCTCGCTTTCCCTGCGCTGGATACTGCGCTCGGTTTCCCGGTACAGTAACTGGGCTTCGCTGGCACCCCGGCGCTGGCTGGACAGGGCAATGATTTCGATTTCTTTTTCGTCCCAGCCCTGCCGAATACTTAGCAGTGCACCAATTTCAGGCTCTTTGCTAACCTTGCAACGAGCCCCTTCGTAATGGACTTTGCCGCCCTCTATGGCCTGTTTGGCCAGGCTGCGGGTTTTGAAAAAACGAGCCGCCCACAGCCACTTATCCAACCGAATCTTGTCGGTGGTGGCGGAATGCTTCTTCATGGGGTTTTTACTGCCGGTTTGGGCATGATTTCGTCGAAGTGTAAAATGCCGGGGTAATCGGTATGTTCGCGTTGCTGCTGTTTACTGTCCGGTTGCAATAGCGTTAGCAGGTATTTGATGCCAAAGCGGTGGGCAGATTTCAGCACGCTGGCGGTGTCATCAATTAACAGGGTATGGCGGGGATCAAAGGGGTGGCTGACGCGCAATTGTTGCCAAAATTGATAGTCTTCCTTGGGTGCCCGGAAATCATGGGAGACGACAATGTGATCAAAAAGCTCGCGCAAGCCGGTTTTACTCATCTTGATTTCGAGGCTTTGGTGGTGGGCATTGGTGACCAGGATGACCTGTTGAGGGGCTGCTTTAAGCTGCTGCAGGAATTCGGTGACATAGGGACGAATACTGATCAGGTGCTGGATTTCACGCTTTAAAGCAGGAATATCAAGCTGTAGTTGCTCTGACCAATAGTCAGTGCAGTACCAGTTCAGGGTGCCTCGCGCTGCTTCAAAGCGCTGCGTCAGTTGTCGGCGTACCTCCTGCACATTATCGCGCTGGTGAATATCAGCGAATCGTCGCGGCAGGTGTTCCAGCCAGAAGTGGTTGTCAAAATGCAGGTCCAGCAAGGTGCCGTCCATATCCAGTAGCACCGTGTGGATATCATCCCAATCGAGCATATACAAACCACATGTAGTTTAGGCAAATGCAGAGTGTAGCAATACTGTAGCCTCGATCAATGCCCGGCAGTATTTTCGCCCCGGATGTTGCTTCATTAAGATTACTTATTAGCAGTATCTGTCTTTATAGATAATTAGTCTAAGTGTTGGGATGAAAACGGGCATTACCTTTGGAATCTAACGATGTTTTTTACTAAGATTAAAGATGCTCTTCGATAAAAGGCTAATAGTCTGTACAGATTTTAAGGAAGGAATTGTGGATAAGGCAATAGGATCACTGGATTTAAATCGTCCCGAGTTGAAGCATGAAACAGCGGGGGGCGCTCGCCTGCAAAATACCAATGTGCTTAAAGAACGATTATTGGAAGAATTGGTCGAGCTGGATAAGCAGCTTGAGATACTGAGTTTGCAGGGAGAAAATATTGATTTCTCGATGATGCAGACGTACAAGGAAATGATCCATAGTCGCAAAGTGTTATTTAACAAACTTAACTGCTAGGGCTTTCTGCTGAAGTGTTAGTGGCAGCTATACAGGGTCTTTTGGGGTGTTCTTGTTAGGATTTCTGCTTCGAATTTTCGGAAGGATCGGGTGTGTCGTGGCGCTGTTCAGTGGCCGACTTCCTTTCGATAGACTGTTCGCTTACCAATTCCGTTACATAATCAGTGTCCAGCCACCAGGCGCGAGCTGAAAAACGTTTTTGTCGGCGTGAATTTTTGCGGCGGTCGAGGCTGGCAGGTGTAGAGATGCGCTGTTGGCGTCTTTCGTGCCGAACACGTCGATCATCAAAAATAGTGCTTCCTTCAGTCAAATCTCATACTCCTGTATGGGGAGATCGAGTATAGAGAAGCTGGTACATAAGACAAGCTGGAATGACTGGCTTAGCAGTGTGTATTTGTGACCTGGTTCGCACTTTCGTTAGCATTTCGGACCGGAAGAAAGCCCTAATCTCCCTGGTGTGCCCCCGTGTTCTTAACTGTGCTGAGATGGCGGTTGATGTAATTGACCTTCAGCCACCAGTCAGTCGAATCGGATGTTTTTTCGCCGAAGTCGCCTTTGCGCCTGCAGGGCTTACCGCTGGGCGGGTTAGAGCGTTTGGCTCTACGGTCGGTGAATATACTGCTGTTTTTCATAATGACTTCCTGATGGTTCAGTGCGATCAGTGTTATTCGCATTAGGACGTACCATGTTAGGAAGGGCAGGCTGAAATTACAGTGACTTAATCCCGTATTTGACCGGTATAAATAGCTATTAGCGTGGCACGGGCGTTACGGATTTCCTGCCTCTGCTGCTTTCAAGCCCGGTTATTAAGCGATTACGCAGCTCACGCGGGTCAATTATCTCATCGTAGGCCATGCTGTCACCGGCTCCCCAGCTGGCTTTTTCTTCCATGGCTTCAAGCATGGCTTGCATCTCAGGGTCAACATTAGCCGCGTCGCCACCGCCCTTGGCGGGAATTCCGCCGAGGCTGATACCGGGAAATGCCAGCGTCAGGGTTTGTCGGTCAAAGGGGTTCATGGCCATGATGGAGCTGCCAAAGCCAAAGGCCTTGCGCAGGGTGACATGCAGTTTGGCGGAGCGTAATTGTGCCTGTGCGGCATACATCCTGGCTGCGGCCAGCAAGGTGCCATCGTGTTCGGACTGTTTGCCGGGCAATACACCGGGATTATCGGCCAGAAAGATCACCGGAAGATGGAAGTTGGCCATCACCTCTAAAAAGCGCGCAGCCTTGTCGGCGGCGGGGCGATTAATTGTTCCTGCCATTACCAGGGGTTGATTGGCAACAATACCCGTGGCGTGACCCGCTACACGGGCGAGGCCAACGACCATGTTGGCACCATAATGGGGTTGCAGCTCAAAAAATTCACCGCGGTCTACGGTGGCGCGAATGACTGTTTTAATGTCGTAGGCCTTGTTGGCGTTGCGCGGCATCAACTGGAAGATATCATCAATACTGCGGGGGCCAATGTCCTCGTGGTGCTGGCTGACCTCGGGGTGCTCCCAGCTGTTGAGTGGAAAGTAACTGAGGTAATCGCGGGCTGCCTGAAACGCTTCCTGCTCGGTTTCAACACGGTTGTGTGCGACACCACTGATGCGGGTGTGTACCGTTGCGCCGCCCAGATCCTCTTTACTGACGTCTTCGCCCAGGGACTGCTTAACCAGGGGCGGGCCCGCTGAAAATAACGCTGAACCTTCCACCATGACGATGAAATCCATCAATAGCCCGGATAGCGCGCCATGCCCGGCTGAGGAGCCCATAATCAGTGCCACGGTGGGCACTATGCCTTTGAGTTCGGCCATGACTTGCAGGTCATTGGGGGCGTAGGGGTGGCGTTGCAGACCATTGGTGGTGCGCTCACCGGCGCCTTCCAGCATCATCACCAGCGGGATTTTTTCCTGCAGGGCGATTTTGGCGTAACGTACTCGCTTGGCATGGGCACCAAAGCCAATGGAGCCGCCTTGTACGGTAAAGTCTTCTGCGGCCACCATCACCGGGCGGCCGTTGATTTTTGCCATGCCACCGACAATCGCATCGGCGGGGGCGGCGGGTAGGCCGGCATGGCTAATGCCGCCAACCAGTGTGCCCAGTTCATCAAAGCTGCCGGGGTCCACCAATTGCTCGATGCGCTGGCGTGCATTGAGCTGCCCCCTGGCTTCCCGTTTGGAAAGTTTTTCCGTCCCGCCCATGGCATAAGCCGTTTCTTTACGAGCCTGGAACTCCTCCATTACCTCTTGCCAATCACCAAACATTATCTGCCTCACTGCTGTGTATCGATGGGGTTATTGGTTTTTATTATTGCACGGTGATATAATAAAAATCAAGTGCAGCAATAGCGGATAGCCAATGCCAAAAATAGTTGACCACCATGCCCGGCGCCGGGTATTGGCAGCGACTGCCGCCAGCGTCATTGCGGAGCGGGGTATGGAGAACACCCGTTTACGTGATGTGGCCGATCAGGCGGGCTTTTCCACCAGCATCGTTGGCCATTACTTCAATAATAAAGATGCGTTAATGCTACAGGCGTTGGAATACGTCGATGAATGTGTGGCGGTACGTTTTGCCAAATTGCGCAACCGCTCAATCAATAAAGCCCTGGAAACGATTTTGCCACTGGATGATGAGCGCACCATGGAGTGGCGGGTTCGGATTAACTTCTGGGGGCGGGCAAGTATCCATCCCGAACTGGCTGATAATCTGGCGGCTTCGCTGGAATTTGCAGAGCAAACAATGGCGCATATCCTGCGTGAACAAATTGCACTGGGGGTGTTGGATAAGGGTATTGATGTCGACAAAAGTGCCGAGTCGCTGGTTAACGCAACGATGGGTCTGAGTCTGCGGGTTTTATTCCAGCCCAAGGCTTATTCCAGGAAACAGCTTAGGGAAAAAATCGCCGGCTTGGTTGAGGGTGTTAGTTAGGCGGCGTGCCATGCGTCATATTAGCCGTCGCCGCCCTGCCGAGCTGGGAGCAAGGCGCTTTCTTTCAAGACACGCCGTGAATACCTCCCTGTAGGCTCGACGCTGGCATCCCTGCCAGCGACGGTC
The DNA here is from genome assembly GCA_030621845.1 of Spongiibacteraceae bacterium. Lineage (GTDB taxonomy): Bacteria > Pseudomonadota > Gammaproteobacteria > Pseudomonadales > Dasaniaceae > JAUXHA01. The sequence continues at coordinate 4,606 of JAUXHA010000085.1, read as the reverse complement.
TTGAAAGAAAGCGCCTCACTCCCTCAAGCGATGTACTTCAGGAATCACTGTTTTTTCGCGTATTTGTTAAGGGAGCAGAACGTGACGCCAGGAACTGGGTCGGGGGTTTATTTCCGGGGCAGTTCGTCTATCCAAGCTATGGAACAGCAGTGCCGCAGTGCGAGGCTTTTAGGGCGAGATGGGATCGTATGATACTAAAAATGGTGCCCGGAGGCGGAATCGAACCACCGACACGGGGATTTTCAATCCCCTGCTCTACCGACTGAGCTATCCGGGCATGACCTGGTCACATACTAAACAATGGACCGGTGTTGCGAGAGGCGCGTATTAAACCGGTAAGCGCAGCTCGAGTCAAGCGCCGCTGGGGGGGACGTAGCCATCGGCTTTGGCGTAGTCTTCACCGCTGATGAATTTCTCCATTTGTTCCTGCAGGAATTGGCGGGCGCTGGGGTCGGTCATATTCAGCGAACGCTCATTGATTAGCAGGGTCTGGTGAGCCTGCCACTCCTGCCAGGCTTGTTTGGAGATGTTGTCGTAGATGTCCTGGCCTTTTGGACCGGGGTAGGGGGGCCTGCCCAATCCTTCCATTTGCTGCTGGTATTTTTTGCAAAAAACACTGTGGGTCATTGGGGCTACCTGTTTACGGTTGTTGGGTGATCAGCTTCAAGAGTTTCTTGGTGGGGGCTGACAGGCCGATGGCCTGGGGTTGTTGCATGTTATACCAGAGCTGTTGTTGTTGTTCCATTATCCGTCGGGGCGATTGTTTTAGCTGGATATGTAGCGGGTGGATTTCCAGGTGAAAATGGCTGAATGTGTGCCGATGGGGTTTGATGGTGTTGATAGTAGTCGGGGTTTCGCCAAGATAGTGCTGGCAAAAGTCCTCGGGGTCCTGTTCCAGGCCAATTTCGGGAAATGCCCACAGTCCTCCCCAGATGCCCGTAGGGGGCCGCTTGTTGAGCAGGATATGCCCCGCCGGATTTTCAATCAACATCATTCGGGTCTGTTTTACCGGCAGTATTTTTTTCGGTTTTTTGCCGGGATAATCGGCAATGGTGTCGTTTGCCCTGGCCCGGCAGTTTGCTGCTAATGGGCATTGAGCGCAATCGGGCTTGCTGCGAGTGCACACCGTGGCACCCAGATCCATGATTGCCTGGCTGTAGTCGGCAACGCGTTTTTTCGGGGTATGGGTTTCGGCGTGTTGCCAGAGTATCCGGGCTACCGGGGTCTGGCCTGGCCATCCGGCAACGGCGTGATAACGTGCCAGCACCCGTTTGACATTGCCGTCAAGAATGGCGGCTCGCCGTTGAAAGGCGATGGAAACAATGGCGCCGGCGGTTGATTGACCAATGCCGGGGAGGGCAGACAGACCGTCGACGGTATTGGGGAATTTCCCTTGTAAGTCGTTGTGGATGATCCGGGCGGTTTGGTGAAGATTGCGTGCCCTGCTGTAGTAACCCAATCCCGTCCACAAGTGCAGCACAGTATCTTCATCGGCGTTGGCCAGGCTGGCAATATCCGGTAATGCGGTGATGAATTGCTGGTAATAGGGGATGACGGTTGCGACCTGGGTTTGCTGCAGCATGATTTCTGAAAGCCATACGCTATAGGGGCTGATGCCCTGCTGCCAGGGCAAATCCTTGCGCCCATGTTGGTCAAACCAGCTTAATAGCGCGCGGTTGATAGTTGGCTGGCGGCGTGCCCGATTCATCGTATTAGTCCCTTTTCGGCTGGATGAAGGGCGTTTGGGAAAAAAAGTGTAAGAATAATCAACATTGATGGCTACAATTACGGATGAATGGATGTAATGCTCGCGGGCTTTTTTTATAATGCTCGCCTGAACACGACCCTGGCCAATAGTGGCTGGGCTATTTTGGAGTTAGCTATGGCGGAACGCAAGGCCACGATTAGCCGCAATACCCTGGAGACGCAAATTACCGTGTCCGTTAATCTTGATGGGAGCGGTGAGACCCGTTTTGATACCGGGGTGCCGTTTCTCGACCACATGATGGACCAGATTGCTCGCCACGGTTTAATCGATCTCGATATCCAGGCCAAGGGTGATTTGCACATCGATGCTCACCACACGGTTGAGGACATTGGTATTACCCTGGGCCAGGCCGTGGCCGAGGCGGTGGGTGATAGAAAAGGCATTGTCCGTTACGGCCATTCCTATGTCCCCCTGGATGAGGCTTTATCGCGGGTGGTGATCGATTTCTCCGGTCGCCCGGGACTTGAGTGGCATGTGCCATTTACCCGCGGCAGCGTTGGCGGTTTTGATGTGGATTTATTCGTGGAGTTTTTCCACGGCTTTGTCAATCACGCCAAGGTGACCCTGCATGTTGACAACCTGCGCGGTAAGAACAGCCACCACCAGGCCGAGACGCTGTTCAAGGCGTTTGGTCGTGCCCTGCGGATGGCGCTGTCTGCAGATGAGCGTATGGCCGGAGTGATGCCGTCCACCAAGGGCACCCTTTAGCCAGGAGTTAATTTCGAATGAGTCAATCGACGGTTGCTGTTATCGATTACGGTATGGGCAATTTGCATTCTGTGGCCAGTGCGCTTGAGCACGCCAATGATAAGGTCGTGGTTAATGTCACTGGTGTGGCAGAGGAGATTTTGGCCGCTGATCGGGTGATTTTCCCCGGTGTGGGGGCGATCCGCGATTGTATGGCTGAAATTCTTCGCCTCGGTATTGGCGAGGTTGTGGCCGAGGTGATTGCTAGCAAACCGCTGCTGGCGATTTGTGTGGGCATGCAGGCGTTGATGGATCACAGTGAAGAAAACCAGGGTGTTGATTGCTTGGGCCTGTTGCCCGGGGAAGTAAAATTCTTTGGTGACCCTTTAATGGAAGGGGATACTCGATTGAAAGTGCCGCATATGGGTTGGAACCAGCTACACCAGTGCGATGAACACCCACTGTGGAAAAATATCACCCAGCACAGTCGCTTTTATTTTGTCCATAGCTACTATGTGGCCGCTGGGAATCGCCGTCAGGTGGCAGCGACAGTTGACTACGGCGTCACCATTGATGCGGCCTTATCCCGTGATAATTTATTCGCGGTGCAGTTCCATCCGGAAAAAAGCAGCACCGCTGGCTTGCAGCTGTTGAGTAACTTTTTACAGTGGGATGGCCAGGCCTGACCCACGTTTATTTACGGTTTCTATTATGTTGATTATCCCCGCAATTGATTTGAAAGATGGTAAGTGCGTGCGTTTACGCCAGGGCTTGATGGAGGATTCCACCGTCTATGGCGATGATCCGCTGGCGATGGCGGCGCGCTGGGTTGATGCCGGTGCCCGTCGCCTGCACCTGGTTGACCTCAATGGCGCTTTTGAAGGCAAGCCGATGAATGGTGAGGTAGTGACCGCCATCGCCAGGCAATACCCGGAGCTGCCGATTCAAATTGGTGGTGGTATTCGCACTATTGAAATTATCGAACACTACCTCGATGCCGGTGTTAGTTATCTTATTATCGGCACCAAGGCGGTTAAAGAGCCTGAATTTGTCACTGAGGTTTGCAGGCAATTCCCCGGGCGCATCATTGTCGGTCTCGATGCGGTGAATGGCCTGGTGGCCACCGATGGTTGGGCTGAAGTTTCGGATATACAGGCTTCGGAGTTAGCCAAGCGATTTGAGCAAGACGGTGTGGAGTCTATTGTTTATACGGATATCAGTCGTGACGGTATGATGCAGGGAGTCAATGTGGAGGCGACGGTAGCGATGGCCGAGGCTTCTTCCATTCCGGTGATTGCCTCTGGTGGCATTACTAATATGGATGATATTCACCAGCTAAAGGCGGTGGCCGGGGTGGGCATACTCGGCGCTATCACCGGTAAGGCAATTTATGAAGGCTCGCTGGATGTGACGCAAGCGCAGCAATTTTGTGATGAGTAAAATGTAATGGGTTTAGCGAAACGTATTATCCCCTGCCTGGATGTTGAAAATGGCCGCGTGGTGAAGGGCGTCAATTTTGTTGATATCCGCGATGCCGGGGATCCGGTGGAAGTGGCCAAGCGCTACAATGAACAGGGCGCTGATGAAATCACCTTTCTCGATATTACTGCCAGCCACGAAGGTCGCGACACGACGATTCACACGGTTGAGAAAATAGCGGCGGAGGTTTTTATTCCGCTCACGGTAGGAGGCGGCATTCGCAGCGTTGACGATATTCGCAAGATGTTGAATGCGGGGGCTGATAAAGTGGGCATCAATACCGCGGCGATTGATCGTCCGGAATTTGTTAAAGAGGCCGCCGAGCGTTTTGGCTCGCAGTGTATTGTGGTGGCTATTGATGCCAAGCAGAGTGCCGAGGGGCAGTGGGAAATTTTTACCCACGGTGGCCGCAAACCTACCGGTATTAATGCCGTGGCGTGGGCAAAACAAATGGTGGCCAATGGTGCCGGTGAAATTCTATTAACCAGCATGGATAGAGACGGCACTAAAAATGGTTTTGATCTCAAATTAACCCGGGCGATTTGCGATGCGGTGCCAGTGCCGGTGATTGCCTCCGGCGGTGTGGGTACGCTGGATCATCTGGTGGAAGGTGTAGTGCAAGGCGGTGCCGATGCAGTATTGGCGGCCAGTATTTTTCACTTTGGTGAGTAC
>JAUXHA010000034.1 GCA_030621845.1 Spongiibacteraceae bacterium | reverse complement strand
GCCTCAATAATGGCCTGCCAGGCACTGCCTCTCACCTTATCGGTATTACCCAACACAGCGGTCCCGGCACTGAGGGATTTATTATTAGCATCCGCCACCGGGTCGCCGCCCGGATTATCAGAGCCCTTTGGAGAAAATTTTGAAAACATGTTGCTAAAGGCGTCAGGGTCTTTCATCGCCCTTCTGGCCACCCAAAAAGCCAAGCGGCGTTTTATCCCCGCCCACCAGCCCAGCTCGCCAAATTCTGAACTGTCATTGGCAATCGCCGGCAGCACGCCGAGCATCTCCGCGTGATCGGCGACCACAAGAAAATCCAGCGGCGTATTGATTTTAACCCGCGCACGGCTATAGGGGTGTATCACCGGCACCCCCTTAGCCCAGCGATAAGCCGTGTCGGGATCAGCATCCCTGTTTTGATAAATATAGGCATCAAAAGAATAGGATGAATGGAGGTGGGTGTCGCCAAAGTAAACCGCTTTAGGCAAGCCATCCGACGCCGCTACCGCACTGCCCATTACGATGATCAGCGAAGCCGCCACACTCATTCGCGCAATAATTTTCACCGTTAACTCTGCTCTCTAGCCATGAAATAAAAAAGACGTATATAAGAAGAAAATACGCCCTGCATAGCAGGGCGTCAAATCAATTACTGGTGCTCGCTATTAACATTACTCAGCAAGAATATGCTTGGCAATCGTCAATATCTGGATCTCCGTGGTTCCGCCACCCAGCTCAAGCAACATCGCATCACGCATTAAGCGCTCAACTTTGTACTCTTCCATATAGCCGTAACCCGCAAGAATATGAATTGCCTCGGTAGCCACCCGCGTGCCCACTTCAGCCAAAAACAGCTTGGCCGCACAAGCGTCCAGCGCCGAAAGCCCTTCTGCAGTGGCAGAGCTGCTTTCAACAATGCGGCGAGCATTACTCACATCAATATACATTCTCGTCAAACGACTCTGTATCAATTGATAATTGGCAATCGGCTGACCACCCTGCTCTCGCTCCTTGGCATAGTCACGGGCAATCTCAAAACAGCGATCAGCAATTGCATAACCCATCACTGAAATACCCATACGCTCACGAGATAACGACTTGCGAACGTGATCGCGATCGCTATTACCGCCGCCTAAAATGTTAGCCACAGGAATACGCACATTATCAAAAAACACTTCACTGGTAGGTGAACAACGCATACCCATTTTTTTGAACGGTTTACCTGTACTTAAACCGGCAAATTCACGCTCAACGATAAAAGCCTGAATGCTGCTATCTTCTTCATTGCGGGCATAAACCAGGAAAATATCGCCGTCCGGGCCATTGGTAATGAAGGTTTTAGAACCATTCATCACATACTCATCACCCTCGCGTTTCACTGTAGTTCTCATCGAACCAAAAGCATCTGAACCTGCACCCGGCTCGGTCAAACACCAACAACCCACCTTCTCTCCGCGCAATAGAGGAACCGCATACTTTTCCTTTTGCTGCTGCGTACCACGAATAACAATATTACCACCGCACAAGCCGACGCTGACGCCAAAGCTCTGTTGAAAGCCCGGGTTGATACGGGAAATTTCAATAATCAACTGGGTTTCGGCATAGCGCATCAATTCCGCCATCTCTGTGTCAACTTCACTTTTTGCTGACTTTTCACCTTTATTGAGAATGGCATCTGCCGCCAAATCAAGACCGAGATCCTTTATCATCTTTTTCATAAAAGGAAAAACAGATTCTTCTCCAGACTCAAAAGCCTCGGTCCGGGGCTCTAATTCATTGGTCATATAAGCGCGATAAAGGTCACGTACCGCAATCTGGCTTTCAGTCAATTCCATAGGAACAGCTCCTCAATAATTAATGGAAAAATAAATAACTTGAATGTGCCGCCAAATTAACTTGAATAGACATTCAAATCAAGTTAAAGTTTTGAGCACTGTAATTCATCCCCCAGGGAGAAAACACCATGACCAGTACCATAGTTGAAGCAAAAGGCCTCCATCACGCGGCTTACACCACTCGCGACACTGAAGCCACCTACGACTTTTACTCCAACAAGCTCGGTATGCGCCTGCTTCGCACCGAAAACCATCTGCAAGGAGACGGCTACTTCCGTCATTTTTTCTTTGCCATGGGAAATGGCGAGGCTATTGCATTTTTCGAAGTTAACGGCGTTGGCGAAGAGGCCGATTACAAGACTGATATTACCACCAGCCTCGGCCTCCCCCAATGGTCCAACCACATCGCATTTAAACTCGATACCCTTGAAGAACTCGATAGCAAGATCGAGCAACTCCAGGCTAACGGTCTGGACGAAATGCTGAAACTGGATCACGGCTGGTGTACATCGGTTTACCTCAACGACCCCAATGGCATCATGGTTGAATTCTGCGTCACTACAGACGGCAAAGAATTCCTGCAGACCGAAGAAGAAGCACTGCGACTGCTTCGCTTGCCCGCCAGTGAAATCGGCGATGATACGCGCAAAGAAGTATCGGATACCGAGCGCCTTTGAAGACCGGCGGCCCCCAGGGCAAATCGACCCAATCAAACAGGGAGGCCAGCGATGACCTCCCTGCGGACGGGTCACTACTCACTGCTCGCGGGGTACGCAGTCGCGCCGCATTACTTGATGCCGCGCGACAAATGTTCAGGGTAAAGGGCTACGCCAACACCACCATCACTGATATTACCGGGGAAGCTGGTCGAGCCCCCGGCTCTTTCTATACCTATTTCAAAAACAAGGAAGCACTGCTGGAGCAACTGGCCGAAGACTTCAAGTCCGAAATCCTGTTCCATATGTCCGCACTTAGCACCAGGGAAGCCGAACCCTACACGCTAATCCGCGAACACTGCGCCATCTATTGGCGCAGTTGTCGCGACCACTCCGCCGAACTGGCCGCCATGTTTCAGGCCGCCATGGTGGATCAGCACTTTAGACGACGCTGGCAAGAGATTCGCGCCGATGCCAGAACACGAATTGCCACCTCAATCATATCGGCAGAAAAAAAAGGCCTGGCACAGGCCCCCAACCCGAATCCTGAAATTATGGCCTCAGCCATCGGCTCGATGATGGATTACTTCTGTTATATCTGGTTAATCGAAGGCGGGGAATCGGACAACTCAACACTAAGTGATGATATCGCCATCGATACCATGGCCCGCATATTCTATCGATCGGTATTTTCAAGCCCCGAGCCACAGCCCTGAGTCGCATCGCCAGCATAGCTAAGCGCCTTTTTTATCCTGATCGCCCAACAAAGCCAAAATGGCGTCCAGCTTTTTATCGACACCGCTTTCGTTTCGAGAAGCCGCTGAAAGCGATGAGTCACTTTTCGCCCCATAGAAAAGAATCGAAAAGGTCCGCTCTATAAATACGCCAATATCAGGGGAACTCGCCCGGGTAAAATTGGCCATGGCATAATGCTCAATGGTACCGAACAACATGTCACGCAACTGCCTGGCGTCAACATCCTCCCTAAACGTATTATCGGCCTTCAGCCCTTCAAATATATCAATGTACAGACCGGTATAAGCCCGATTGTGCTCCATGAATTGCTCCAGGGTTTCATCCTCGGTATAGCGCGCAATGGTTGCAAATAACCGTACAATCCTCCAGCCCTTCAACAACTCGACCAGGTAATGCTGGACCAGGGCCACCAACTGCTCCTCACCATCATGGGTGGTCGCCAAAATAATATTCGCGCCATCCATCAAGCCCCGATAAAAATCCTGCATAATCGCCAAAACCAGGCCATGCTTGTTTTTAAAGTGCAGAAACACCGTACTTTCCGCATAGCCTGCAGCCCTCGCGATCTCTGATGTCTGGGTTCCGTCAAAGCCTTTTTCAGAAAAAATATCGATGGCGGCGCTGAGTATCGCCGCCTTCGCGCGCCTGCCTCTTTCCAGCCTGCCATCGACTTTTTTAACGCCCATTGTAGAATCGACCCATCTCAATTACTCTCACCGTGGTATTTGCCCACATTCGCGGCTAGCATAGCATAACGGCCGAGCACAACAACAAACATAGTTACTACTCATATTGTTATATTTATAATGTGAGACACGCCGACAATAGCCCTTTAAATCGGCTAAATTTGCGCCTTCAATCTATATAGGCTTCGCTCATAAATATTCTTGCTGTGGACTTGCAGCAAGAGTATACTGGCACGTTAATGTTATACAGCAAAGGTAATCCGTTATGCGCCCAGTTTCATGTTTGGCTGATATTTTTCGAAGCGAAAACCCGTCCATTGCCGCCGCTAATGCCTATGTTTTTCAAGACCATGCCACCACTTACGCCGAACTGGCCAAGGATTCCAATCGCTACGCCAACGCGATGATCAGTAAAGGCATCAAGGTCAACGACCGCATTGCCATTCTGGACAAAAACAGCGCCGAATTTTCTCCAATCCTTGGTGGCACATTGAAAGCCCGCGCCACCCTGGTACCGATCAATTTCAGGCTGAGCTACGAAGAAGCAGAGTTCATTGTCTCAGACTCCGGCGCCAAAATACTGTTCATCGGGCGAGAATTTAAAGACCTCGCCGATGCACTGAAAAAACAACACCCTGAACTTGAGATCGTTTTCCTGCAAGCTGCGACCGAATCCGAGCCAGAGACTATTCCCTCACTGCAACAATGGAGCGCCGACATCAGCGACCAGGACCCGCAGTTAAACCACCAGCCCGACGATCACGTAATCCAGCTCTATACCAGTGGCACAACCGGCAAACCAAAGGGCGTATACCATAGTAGCGAACACTATATGAAAGGCTTCGTCGCACTGGGCAAAGCCACTCAAATTATCGCCGACAACGAAGTGCAACTGATTAGCATGCCGCTGTGCCATATCGCCGCCCTGTTAAATTTATTAAACGGCTTACTTTACGGCTGCTGCCAGGTGATTACGCGGGAATTTAATCCCGTAGAAACCCTGGAGTTCATCCCTAAATACAAGATTAATACCACTTTGTTTGCCCCGGTCATTATTCAAATGCTGGTGAATATGCCGGAAGCTGAAAACACTGATTTCAGTAGCCTTACCCGTATTTTTTATGGCTCAGCCCCTATTGCCCAAACGGTATTAAAAAAGGCCCAGGCTGTTTTTGGTTGTGAGTTCTGGCAGGTTTATGGCATGACTGAGAATATCGGCATGGCTACTTTTTTAACCCCCGACGACCACCGCCCGGAACGCAATAAATTATTATCCTGCGGCAAACCCTACCCCTGCACCAAACTGCGCATTGTTGATGAAGAAGGCAACGACATGCCCACCGGTGAAGTCGGCGAGATCATTACCCAGGCAGACTGGACCATGGGCGGATACTGGCACCGGCCCGAAGCCAGCGCAGAAACCCTGGTCAATGACTGGCTGTACACCGGTGACGCTGGCTACTTTGACGACGAAGGCTATCTGTACATCCACGACCGACTGAAAGACATGATTGTCTCAGGGGGCGAAAACATTTACCCCACCGAAGTTGAAAATGCCCTGTTTGCCCACCCCGCCGTTGTAGAGGCGGCAGTATTCGGCATACCGGACGACAAATGGGGCGAAGCGGTTAAAGCGGCGGTAGTACTAAAACCCGGCCACAGCGCCAGTGAAGAAGAAATCATCCAGTTTACCCGCGAAAAAATAGCGACCTTTAAAGCACCAAAAAGCATTGATTTTATTGAGATGCTACCACGCAACACCGCTGGCAAAGTCCTGAAGCGGCAATTGCGGGCCCCCTACTGGGAAGGTCGGGACCGCGCCGTCAGCTAGACTTCATCAACTCACGTTTCAACGAGCAATCAACTATGTTCAGTTTCAGCGATAAATCTCAACAACTGCAGGAAAAGCTTGCAGCGTTTATGCAAGAGTACATTTACCCCAACGAAGAAAACTACGCACAACAATTGCACAGTGCCAGCAATCGTTTTGCCCCCCTGCCGATAATGGATGAACTAAAAATCCAGGCCAGGGCTGCAGGATTGTGGAATTTATTTGTGCCGGAAGAATTCGCCCAATACTGCGATCACGGCGGGCTCTCCAACGTTGATTACGCGCCACTGGCGGAGATGATGGGGCGGGTTATCTGGAGCCAGGAGGTTTTTAACTGTAACGCGCCTGACACCGGCAATATGGAAGTTTTTATGAAGTACGCCACGCCCGAGCAACAGGCAACGTGGCTAGGCCCGCTATTGAATGGCGAGATAAGATCCTCCTATGCGATGACCGAGCCCCAGGTAGCCTCCAGCGATGCCACCAATATTGAATTAAGCATCAAACAGGACGGTGATCAGTGGGTACTCAATGGGCGCAAATGGTTTATTACTGGCGCCATGAATGAGCGCACCAAAATTTTTATCGTTATGGGTAAATCGGATCCGGACAACCCCGACCGTCACCGCCAACAAACCCAGATATTGGTACCCAAAAACACGCCGGGAATAGACATCATTCGCCCTCTTACCACGCTTGGCTATGATGATGCTCCCATCGGTCACGCTGAAATGATGTTTAACGATGTGCGCGTACCACTGGAGAATGTATTGCTCGGTGAAGGCCGTGGTTTTGAGATTGCCCAGGGTCGACTCGGTCCAGGGCGCATGCATCACTGTATGCGCTTGATCGGTTGCGCCCAGCGCTCTTTGGAACTTGCCTGCAAACGCGCCAAATCACGCACCACCTTTGGCAGACCCCTCAGCAAGCATCAATCAGTGCGCGAAGACATTTCAAAAAGCTTTTCTGAAATTGAAATGGCCAGGCTGCTCGTATTAAAAACCTGCAGTAAAATGGATGCCGTCGGCGCACAGGCTTCCAGAGACATGATTGCCGCGTCCAAAACCACTGTCCCGCTACTGGTTCAAAATATAATCGATCGCTGCATGCAGCTGCACGGTGCCGGCGGCCTGACCGAAGATTACTTTATGGCCGAAGCCTTTAACTATGCTCGCTGGTGCCGCCAGGCCGACGGCCCTGACCAGGTTCACCAAATGGCCCTTGGCAAACAAATCATTGACCTTTACGGGACTGAATCTGAATAGAGGGCATCACTGTGTCACAAAGCCAATTTGATTTTGATACTCAAATACTGTCCACCTATCTGGAGCAGCATATTGATGGATTCAAAGGGCCGGTCACTGCTGAAAAATTTGCAGACGGGCAGTCTAACCCAACCTTTTTAATCCGGGCGGCATCGGGCCCCTATGTTTTGCGTCGCAAGCCGCCGGGCGAATTATTAAAATCAGCTCACGCCGTGGACAGGGAATACCGGGTCATAGCAGCGCTTAGTAATACTGACGTTCCGGTAGCGAGCGCTTATCACCTCTGTGAAGATGAAAGCATTATCGGTAGCATGTTCTATGTGATGGAATACATCGATGGCCGTGTTTTATGGGATCCTTCTCTACCAGACATGAGCCCCGAACAGCGCGGTGACATTTATGCCGAAATGAATCGCGTGCTCGCTGCATTGCACAGTGTAGAAGTAGACGCCGCCGGTTTAAGCGATTATGGCAAGCCGGGTAATTATTTTGAGCGCCAGATTGGACGCTGGTCGAAACAGTATCGTGCTGCAGAGACTGAGAGCATCCCGGCGATGGAAAAAATCATCGCATGGTTACCCGACAATATGCCCGCCGATGATGGCAAAGTAGCGCTGGTGCACGGCGATTTTCGCATGGACAACATGATGTTTGATCATCAGCAAGCCAAGGTGCTGGCACTGGTTGATTGGGAGCTATCAACACTGGGACACCCCTACGCGGATCTTGCCTACCAGTGCATGCAACTACGCATGCCCGCTGACTGCGCCATACCCGGGCTTGGCGAGCAGGACCGTTCAACGCTGGGCATTCCCTCGGAACAGCAATACGTTGCACAATATTGCCAGCGCATGGGCATCGACAGTATTCCCAACTGGAACTTCTATTTGGTGTTTGGATTTTTTCGCTTTGCCGCCATCCTGCAAGGGGTAAAAAAACGCTCAATGGAAGGCAACGCATCCAGTAAGAAAGCCGACCAATACGGCGCACTGGTGAAGCCGCTGGCTGAAATGGCCGCCACACTTATCTAGACAGAAACAATTCAGGCAATCAATATGACGACTAATTTACTTTCGGTACAAGACAAAGTGGCGCTGGTCACCGGAGCATCAAGTGGCCTCGGCGCACACTTTAGCAAGGTTCTGGCTGCCGCTGGGGCAAAGGTTATTGTGGCGGCACGGCGTGTCGACAAACTGGATCAACTGGTCGAGGAAATCCGCAGCAATGGCGGCATCGCGACTGCCGTTGCCCTGGACATCACCAAAACCGCGAGTGTCATTGACGCTATGGATAAAGGCGAAGCCGAACTGGGCGCTATTTCCATACTGATAAACAACGCCGGGGTCGGCGATTCAAAACGCTTTATCAATGTCGACGAGGACAGCTGGGATTTTGTCATCAATACCAATTTAAAAGGCGCATGGACCGTTGCCAACCAATTGAGTAAGCGCCTGATTGCCAATAAAGCCAGCGGCAGTATTATTAACATTGCTTCAATATTAGGTTTTCGCGTTGCACTGGGTGAAAGCACCTACGCCATATCAAAAGCCGGCGTTGTTCAAATGACCAAAGCCATGGCGCTGGAGCTGGGTCACAAAGGTATCAGGGTGAATGCATTATGCCCGGGTTACTTTAAAACCGAGATCAATGCAGATTACTTTGAAACCGAAAAAGGCCAGAGCTATATTAAAAGCACGCCAGCCAAGCGGCTGGGGAAACTGCAAGAACTGGACGCCCCGCTATTGATGCTGGCCAGCGATGCGGGATCGTTTATCAACGGTATCGCCCTACCCGTAGACGGTGGGCATTTAGTAAGTCCGCTGTAATATTTTTATATCACTCACTCCGTTGATTCGTTTTTACCATCAGGATTACGTGGAATAAACCATGTCATTAAGCGATAAAATCAATACTCGCCGCCTTGAATTCATGGCCGTGTTTCGTAGTGCAGCCTATTTACATGGCATGCTGATCCCAAGCTCGAACTGGAGCCCGGCGACCTTTCTGGATCGCCAGGCAAAAAAACGCCCAAATAGCTATGCGATTAAATACCAGGATGAAAAAATCACCTGGTTAGAACTCCAGCAACGCGTCGATCGCAGCGCACAGGGATTGGTTAAACTGGGCGTCAAAAAAGCCGACAAAGTTGTCATCCTGGTGGACAACCGCCCTGAATTTCTGGTGATGTTATTAGCGCTGTCGCGATTACAGGCTATTTCTGTACTGATCAATACCAGCCTTGTCGGCAAGGCACTGATCCACTGTATCAATATTGGTAAAGCGCGTATTTGCCTGGTCGGCTCAGAGCACAGTGAGAAAATCCCCCCAATTCTGCAACAGTTAGATCTCGTCACCGAGGACAGTGTTTATTTAATCCAGGATAGCGACATCGATTCAAAGCAGTATGCAAGCCTTTTGGCCGCCAGCCCGTTTCACGACCTGGCTCAGTATGTCAACAACAGCACCGCGCCCATCGACAAATCAGGCTTCCCGAAAACTAAAGCCACAGTGCAGGATATATGCAGTTATATCTATACCTCCGGCACTACCGGCTTACCCAAACCGGCCATTGTTCGCAACCAGCGCATACTGGCAGGAGGGATGTTAATGGGTCGAGGCATGGCTAATCTGAAGCCCGACGAAAGTATTTTTATCGCCTCGCCGCTGTTTCATACCGCTGCATTATCGGGGGGGTTTGGTAGCAGCCTGTTGATTGGCTCCTGCCTGGTAATCCGTCGGCATTTTTCTGCCTCAGCATTTTGGGACGATATTCGCAAACACCAGGTCGATGTTTTTATCTATATCGGCGAGCTGTGTCGTTATCTGGTCAACCAGGCTCCCAGGGATAACGACCGCGACCATCCCCTGCGCGCCATGGTTGGTGTTGGTTTGCGTCCTGATGTCTGGCGCGAGTTTATCCAGCGTTTTGGCGTCACTGAAATCTGTGAGGGCTATGGCGCCACTGAAGGCACCAGCCCCATCTACAACTTTGCGGCAAAAGTAGGCATGATTGGCCGTAAAAGAGCAACGCATGCCCTGCTGCGTTGCGACCTGGCCAGTGGCGAACTTCAGGCTAACGCCGCCGGTTTCTATGAACAAATAAATCCGGGAGAAACCGGCCTGCTGCTCAACCGCGTGAGCACGAGAACCCCCTTTGATGGCTATGTAGACGCCTCCGCCAGCCAGAAAAAACTCCTGCACAATGTATTTAAAAAAGGAGATTGTTATTTCAATACAGGGGATTTACTGACACTACATGACGACAACTGGCTCTCCTTCGCCGATCGCCTTGGCGATACCTTTCGCTGGAAAGGTGAAAACGTTTCCACCAATGAAGTAGCTGAAATTCTCAATAGCTGCCCCGGCGTACTGGAATCCAATGTCTATGGCGTAGAAGTGCCCAACAATGAAGGCCGCGCAGGCATGGCCAGTATCAATATCGCTGAGGACTTCGACTTAACACGCCTTACCAACGTTATCAGCGACAACCTGGCCAGCTACCAGCGGCCTTATTTTTTGCGCGTACAAAAAGATATGGAAATCACCCAAACCTTTAAACACAAAAAAGTCGACTATCAAAAGCAGGGATTTAACCCCGAGACCATAAGCGACAAGTTGTACTTTTTACAGAAGGGCCAATATTGCCCTCTGGATAAGACCTTATTCGAACAAATCAATGAGGGTGTGGTCGACCTGAAATAACACTCCAACAACTATGACAAGGCTTTATTAAGCCTGATATGAGGACAGCAGTGTGGATACAAATTTTTCAAAGGAAGACCTGGCCTTCCGCGATGAAGTAAGGGCCTTTTTAAAAGAGGCCTGGACCGAGCAACATGCAGAAGAAAGGCAAGCCAGGAAAACCGGTGTAGAGCCTACTATAAACTGGCAACGCCGTTTGTATGAACAAGGCTGGGCCGCGCCAGGCTGGCCGGTAGAGCACGGCGGCACGGGGTGGACCACCACCCAAAGTTTTATTTTTGAAACCGAACGCGCAAGCGCCGGAGCACCTGATGTAGCCCCCTTCGGCTTAAAGATGGTTGCACCGGTGATATACACTTTTGGCACTGAGGAACAAAAACAAAAGTTTTTACCGCGCATTTTAAAAAGCGAAGACTGGTGGTGCCAGGGTTATTCAGAAACCGGTTCAGGTTCTGATTTGGCCTCACTAAAAACCAGGGCCACGCTTGACGGCGACGATTATGTTGTCAACGGAGCAAAAATCTGGACAACCTATGCCCAGTATGCCGACTGGATTTTTTGCCTGGTACGAACCGACAACAGCGGCCGCAAACAAGAGGGCATTACTTTTTTATTGATCGATATGAAAACACCCGGAATCACCGTCAACCCGATTAAGTCCATCGACGGACAACACTCACTGAACGAAGTGTTATTTGACAATGTAAGAGTGCCCGTAGAAAACCGTATCGGTGAGCAGGACAAGGGCTGGACTTACGCCAAGGCACTATTGGCGCATGAGCGCACAGCCATTGCCGGTATCGCTGACTCCAAACGAAACCTGACCGAAATCCGCCAGCTGGCCAAGCAAGAGCACAGCGGTGGCAAGGCGTTAATGGATAACCCTGTTTTCCAGGCCCGCTTTACCGCCATAGAAATTGAATTAATGGCACTGGAATACACCGAGCTGCGCGTATTGGCCTCCATGGCTGACGGCAATGGCCCAGGCGTTGAATCCTCACTGTTAAAGATTAAGGGCACTGAGCTGCAACAACTTATCCAGGCACTGCGCATGGATGTTGCCGGACATTATTGCGGCATCATCAAGGGCGATTTGAGCACCGATCAAATTGGTCATGACTTTGCTGACGAGGCACGTATCGATTATATGTACGGGCGCGCATCGACCATCTATGGTGGCTCCAACGAAGTACAAAAAAATATCACCGCCAAATTCGTGCTTGGCCTATAACATTATTATCCGCTGGATACAGGTAACAGATTATGAATTTTAGTTTCTCTGAAGAACAAAACATGCTCAAAGACAGTGTGGCACGTTTTGTACAAGAGCAATATGACATTGACACACGACACGCTATAGCCAATTCGGAGCAAGGTTTTAGTACTGAAAACTGGGCCCTGTTCGCCGAACTGGGCTGGCTATCGATCCCCTTTCCCGAAGCACTCGGCGGCTTTGGTGGCAGCGCAGTTGACACCATGGCAGTGATGGAAGAGATGGGCAAAGGCCTGATCATCGAACCTTTCATTGCCACTGTGCTTTTGTTTGGCGGTGTGCTGGAGCAAGCCGGAAGCGCGGAACAACAAAACTCAACTATCGGTGACATTATCGAAGGGAAATTACAGGGTGCTGTTGCATTTTCCGAGCGCCAGAGTCGCTATGAATTAGCCGATGTAAAAACCACCGCCCAAGCCCGGCAAGGCGGATTCGTCTTAAACGGCGAAAAAACACTGGTACTCAACGGCGTCGCAGCCGATAAGCTGATTGTCTCGGCCCGCACCAGTGGCGAGCAATTCGACCAACAAGGCATCAGTTTATTCCTGATCGATGCCAATGCGGACGGCATTGAAAAGACCACGATCCAACTAATGGACGGGCAGCGCGTTGCCAATATTTGTTTCAAGAACGTAAGCCTAAGCCAGGATCAATTGCTCGGTAGTCTGGGTGACGGCTATCAGGCATTGCAAACAACCATTGATAAAGTCATGGTCGCAGTGAGTGCCGAAGCAGTAGGCCTAATGCAGACGCTCAACACCACCACCATCGAATACACCAAAACTCGCGAGCAGTTTGGCGTGGCCATCGGCTCGTTCCAGGCCCTGCAACACCGCATGGTCGATATGTTTATGGCCTGCGAACAAAGTAAATCCCTGCTCTATCGCGCCGTCTGCTCCATGGACGACGATAACGCCGATCCCATCGAGGTGCAGAAAAACATTCTTGCGTTAAAAGTCATGGTCGGCCGTGCAGGCCAGCTAATCGGCGCAGAAGCAATACAACTGCACGGCGGCATGGGCATTACCGACGAGTTAGCCGTGGGCCATTACGTTAAGCGCTTAATGATGATTAACGCCAGCTTCGGTGACGCCGATTACCAGCAGAATAAGTTTTCCATGCTGGCGAATGCCGAGTAAAGTAAAGAGGTAACGGGTGGCTATAATTAGCCACCCGTTTTATTCAAAGCTGATAGAGTTCAGGTTCTTGTTTATCCGCCTCTCTCGTTGAAATAATGCCCGTACTTTTTAACTCTCTCAGCCCAACTGCGCCAACTTATTAGAAAAAAACGCCCACTCCACAAAGCCAGGCTCTTCTGTTCAGCTGGCTTCAAAAACCGCTCAACGTCACACCAGTATTTTATAGTACTTAAAAGTAAGCCCGCTGAATAAACCAAAAGACACCTACACCACACAAAGCGGCCGAAACACATTCGCTGATAAATTGTTGCTGGCGAACCACCTTTTTCATTAACCAGACGATAGCAACCAAGCCCAACACGATGGCAATCTGCCCCAGCTCCACGCCGATATTAAAACCGAATAACGCGGTAATTATTTGCCGTTCCGGCAAGCCCACTTCCAACAGTACATTGGCAAAACCAAAACCATGAATCAGGCCAAAGCAGGTGGTTACCATTGGACGCATAGCCAGGGCTTTATCGACACTGTCGCTCAAGCGCAGAAAGCAAAAAGTGAATAATGTCAGACCCGCAATGCTTAACAACGGCGGACCGATACCAGCAAAGGCGGCCAGCAGTGTGAGCAAACCCAAACAGGCCGCACAAATTGTGGCTATCTGTTTTGAATTGCCGCTTTGAGCAGCAACATTCTCAATCGCCACTAGCGCCACAGTAAAACCGATCATCGCTTCAACCACCATCATATTGGGGCTGGCTATGCCTAGCGTTGCGAGGCTCAGGGTAACACTGTGACCAAGGGTAAAACCGGTCACAATAAAAATAATATCGCGAAGGCGATTGGCCAATAGCAACAGGGTTAATAAAAAAGCGATATGGTCAGCGCCGATAATAATATGTTCAAAACCAAATTGAATATAGGTCAGCAGTGTTTCACCTACACTGTTTTGGCTAACGCTGTTATCGACGATTCCCTTCAGGTTAAGCTCATGGTGAAACTGTCGACTGGTGTACAGATGTTCAAAAGGCGGCTTATTATCGATGGAAAACTTGGCAAAGTGAACGTGACTGGGAGACACCGTCATTAAGGTATTAATAGTAATACGAATAATAGCCAAGGGCTGATCACAGTGAAATTGCAGCATGTATTGTAAATAACCCGTTTTAGCCCGCAGCGCCAATGGGGCCAGTAATTCGCAAGCTACGCCGTTATTATGGACGCTGATATTTTCACTTAAATGAGCTAAAAAAATCTGTGACAGATTGGGGTTATATTGATAATCGGGAAGTCGTGTTGCTTCTCTTCCTGCAACCGTAAAGGTGGCACTGATCGTATTATCCGTAATATGCCAATGTGAAAATGATTTGCTTTGCGGATCAGCCACGGCACTGATAGAGAACAACAACCATAGTAATATAAAAAAAAGGCTCTGCAGCGAATTACGCGCCAGACGCATTATTGCTGGCCCGGTTTGATGGTAAGGGATACAGAATTGTTATTTTCAAGGCTCTCGAGAAAAACCTCATCGATAGCGATATCTGCCTGCTGGCGTAATTGTTGCAAGTATTCCTGAAGCGCTTCATCACCGGCACGCCGTCGATATTCATTGGCAACTTGCTGACGAATATCCGCTAATGCTTGCGGCTCGGCCTGGTCAAAAGCAATAAGATATAACAGGGTGAAGCCTGCGCCATCGTCAATGACCTTGCTAATATCACCGGGCTGCATCCGCAATGCCGCTGTGGTCAATTGCGGGCCGATATATTGTCGCAGTTTATTGGGGGGCAATAAACTGTTGGGTATCGTCAAAATTTCAGGGCTTCCAAAATCAGTTTTTACCGCATTAAAATTGTTACCGTTTTGCAGCAAAAGCCTCGCCTTTTCTGCTCTTTGATGGAGCCGCAACTTATCCTGACCCCGGAAAATAATACGCTGCACTTGAATTCGCGCCGGTTTCGCAAAGTAATTTTTGTTCTTATTATAAAAATCTTCCAGTTCACTTTCACTGGGTTCGATACTGGATACATCGGTGATAATTATTTGGGTCATGGCATCGCTAATAACCTTGCGCACATTGGGGTCAGTATCTGCCAGACCGATATCGATACCCCGTTCAATAATTAATTTTTCTTCGATCATGCGGTTAAGTACGCGGCGACGGTCGCTGTCAGTCAGGGGATTGCGCTTGTTTTTAGCCAGCATTGATAAATAATTAAGATAATCCTCCTTACTGACAAACTGCTCATTCACCGTGGCAACGACAAAAGCATCGATGTCCGGCTTATTCTCAAGTAAGCCACTGGCAGCAAGCAGCAATCCACTCACGGCACCGATGATTAATAAGCGTTGAGCGCGTGTGCGGCGAGGTTGTTGATCTAATGATTCATTATTCACTGGTCTACACAACTTTATTGTTACTCAGTAATCCCCTAAAACCAATGGATATTATACCCAGAGCTGTCATCCATTTTTTCAGGCAATTTAATTAAAGATACTGTACTGCCTCTTCCGCTTAAAACACCAATGCCGTCTTAGCACGGTGACAGGGACAGGCACTCACCATTGGCAAATGCTTGAAATTTTAACTTTTCATGCCGCGCTCCCTTCTATTCAGGGTCAGCCAGTTTTAGCAACTGCTTTCCCACGTTCCGGCCATCAAACAAGCGCTGTAGCGTGGCGGGGATATTTTCAAAACCCTCCTGAATATCTTCACGCCAGACAATCTCTCCGGCGCTAACCCAACCGCCGATAGCCTCAAGCGCCTCCGATGCCCTGGCAAGATAATCGATAACGACAAAGCCCTGCATACGAATGCGCCTGGTCACCAGACGCATTAGATTATGAGGCCCGGGCTGCGGCTTTTCATCGTTATAACCGGCGATACTGCCACATAAAACAATACGACTAAAGTCAGCCATATTTTCAATGCCAGCCTCTAAAGTATGACCGCCTACATTGTCAAAAAACAGGTCTACGCCTTTTGGACAAAGCTCTCTGATACGCTGCTCAAGATTCTCATCTTTATAATCAATCACTGCATCTACTTTGCAAGACTGCAGTAACCATTGGCATTTTTCCTGGCCGCCTGCGATACCAATAACTCGGCACCCTTTTAATTTGGCGATTTGGGCCACCACAGAACCCGTAGCCCCTGCTGCGCCAGAAACTAATACGGTCTCTCCACGCTTTGGCCGTCCCACGTCCAGCAGGCCGAAGTAGGCCGTAATACTGGTGTTACCGAATATACTCAGCGCCAGGTTAGGCGGGACCCCTTGAGGCAATAACACCGGTGCAGCACGCCTCGCAAGGTCGCCAATGCTGTACTCCTGCCAATTAAGCATTCCCTGTACCAAGGCCCCTGTGGGTAGCTGGGAATTACTTGATTGAACAACCTGCCCCACCCCGCTGGCTCGCATTGGCTTGCCAATAGCAACGGGAGGTAAGTAACTAGGCTCATCGACTAACCAGCCACGCATAGTGGGATCAAAACCCAACATCAGCGTTTTAATTAGCACTTGTCCTGCAGCCAAATCAGGCTCAGGGATAGCCGACTCAGCGTATTCAAAATGTTCTGGCCCTACCATCCCCACCGGGCGTTCCCGGAGCAACCACTGTCGGTTTAACTGACTCATAAATACCCCTTCTGCAGAACGTTGAAATTTATTATTAAAGCATTCCGTAGCAGAATGACGTCACAACACAGCAAAAACGTCGTAAGACACCTCGGCCGCACCGATATTACCTGTGGCTACGCATACCATGGTATTTAACCAGGCATAGCGTGTATCGCCAGTTTCAAATATCGGTGTGGTGCGGTAGTAAAGCTCACCCAGCAGCAAGGTTCCGTCCAGGGCCTTCGCAATAACATCGGGGTCCAGAGGCGTAATAACACCCCGGTAACGGGTGAAAATAAGCGCGCCATCATCGGTCTCAATCGTCAACCGGGCGTTGAGGCGAAGTGTACTCATATCATCTATCAGGGCCCAATCCCCCCCGCCAGGCAAAATCTTGCCGTTAAGTTTTGGGCCCTCTACACGGCCACCCAGCACTTGAGCAATCATCCTTGTCCCCATAGGCCCCGCGCCCACCATTTGCTGTGGATCAGCCAACGTAGCGCTATAAGAAAATAGATGTTCGAGTTCAGGAGTATTGATCATTTTCATTCAAAGTACGCCTATTTTTAAATTCAGTCTCTTTACTATAAATTAATTTATAGCCGGACGGCCAAAGACAGGGGTTCACCATTAAATCCGAAGTTTTCATAGGGTTCCCTCGCTAGTTTCTACTGTTCAGCTATGTTTTAGCACCATCATCTTCTCAAACTGCATTTCCTCAATCGTGTAGGGGATACCCCCAACGCCAAGCCCGGAACCACTAAGCCCGGCGAAAGGCATACCATCATCCCTGAATGCGGTATGGTCATTCACCATCACCGCCGAAGCATCGAAGGCATCATAGGCCGCATACATCGCGGCAAGCTCACTGGTATAGATTGCGGCCTGAAAGGCATGAGGATAAATATTGACGGCCTCCAGAGCCTTATCCAAGCTATCGTAGGGATAGACACAGACCACCGGACCAAAAACTTCCTGGCTACTGACTCTTGCCTCTATTGGCGGGGAAAGAATCACCGTCGGTTGATAAAAGTTACCTTCCAGGCGAACCCCGCCCGCCACCACCTTGCCGCCGAGACTTTCCGCCTCACGTACCCACTCATCGACCCGATCCGCCTCTGCCGGTCGTATCAGCGGACCGACTTCGGTGGCAGCATCACTTGCATCGCCCACCTTGAGTTCATTCACTGCAGCACAGAGTAAACTCACAAACTCATCAAAAATGGATCGATCGACATAAATTCGCTGGGTAGAAACGCAGACCTGGCCGGCATGGTAAAAACCGCCTTTAGTAATGGAGGGAATAGCGCTAGCAAGGTCCGCAGTGTCGGTGACTATACACGGTGCAACACCGCCATGCTCCAGTGCGCAACGTACACCCGGTTGCACTTGTGAGCGCAACAGCCACCCCACCCGAGCAGAACCGATGAAAGCAAAGAAAGCGATCTTGCTACTGCGTACCATCTCACCGGCGACCTCCATGTCGTCAGTAATTACGCAACTGGCATAGTCCTCGGGTACACCGGCTTCGTACATGGTTTCGATGAGTTTGAGGCAGGACAGCGGCGTGTCCGCCGCCGGTTTGACCACACAGGGGCAACCCGCAGCAAAAGCCGGTATCACCTGGTGTACGATAAGGTTCAGTGGATGATTGAAGGCACTGAAGGCCAACACAACGCCACGCGGATACTTTTGGGTAAAACTGATTCGTCCAGCTGAAGATGCCTGGTGACCGAGGGGAATCACCCGGCCGTGATGTTCACTGGCAGACTGGATTGCCATTCTCACTCCGATAATGGCCCGTGCAGTTTCAACCCGGGCATCAGCTAGCGGTTTGCCGCCATCCTCGGCAATTGTTATAGCGAAGGAGTCGGCATCGCGCTCCATCAACGTAACCAGTCGTTCAAGTATTTCTACACGTTGATGCAAGGGAAGATGCTGACCCCGATCCTTGAAGCGACGCCAGGCAGATTCCAATTTTCTGGCAGCCGTCTCGCCAGTATCTGCCTCCAGAGTAGTAATTTCCCGCCCCGTCGACGGGTTTTTCACAGTCAGATTCAAGCGCTTCATAGTAACAATACCGTCCAAGTGTAGTTCAGCGTTAACCGCTATTTCGCACCCTTTTAAAGGCACCCTAGCATCAAAATCAGCCTAAGACTTTTTTCACCAATGTGCAATATCCCAAGTCCACCGCTGCTAGAATTCAAAGGGGGGGGAATTCAAAGGACAGTCCGTCTTTAACAGTATATTCATTCAGCCATTAACATGGCAAACACCAATCGCTAAAAGCGATTTAACGATATACACCCAAGGAAGGAGCTTGTTTGTCTAAGGCGAGTGCCTGTCCCAGACAGTCCCCATGGCAAAGTATTTGCCCATACCGATGGCAATACTTTGAAGAAAGTATCTTAGCGGGCTATTGAAAAGCGTCTTATCAATTCACCCATGGATGCCGGGGCAAGCTCATCCTACAAGCCTGGATTAGATTACTGCACAGGAAGGAGTCTGGAGTGCTTGTACGGGTGATGTTGTTGATTGTTGGAAGCAGCTGTAGTGAACCGTCATTCAATATTTTCTTTTTAGGGTCTCATTGGGCAGTTCGCCATAAAGAGCTCGGTAGTCTTTAGCAAATTGCCCCAGGTGCCAAAAGCCATGTTGATTAGCGATATCGACAATTTTTGGCGGGTTTAGTGTCTTGGGTTTTCTTAATTGCTGACGTACAGCATGGAGTTTTTGTGCAACAAGAAAATGTTTGGGTGTTGTCTGGAGTTTTTCCTGGAACACATATTCCAGGGTGCGTTGGCTGGCGCCGCTAACCGTGCAGAGTTGCTTCATTGAAATCATCTCATCATAATTCACTTCCATATAATCCAGGGCCCTGGATAAATACGCACTGCGCTTTTTTTCCGGCTTGCTTAATGTAATGGGCTTTGAAGCTAGCATAGCTGCCAGTAATTGCTCGGCGAGTACCTCACTGTAATACGGATAGTTTAAGCGTTGATAGTTGCTGGGTGTTAGCACAAGCTCTTTGCACAGGGTGTTAACGGTATGGCGGAGTTTATCAATGTTAGCCGTATTCAGTTGCACCACCGTTCCCGAGTCATCCACTAATTTATCCCAGTTCGAGCCAAATTGTAGTTCGGCCGTTTCCCTGAGTTGTTCTTCTTCTATAGAAAAAGTGAGCAAGTGGAAGCCTGGTTGTGAGGAGCCGTTAAATTCACCATGCCTGGGGTTGATAATCAGCGAGTCAGCATCGATGGGCCAATGACACCAGGTCGGTGGTGCCACTGTGTCTGCCAGCAGGCAGAAGGTTCGCATGGATGAGGGTGTTGAGCCCTGCTGGTAGAAGCTGCTGTTGATCAGGGTCCGTGTTATTGCCAGCCCGGGGGTGCTCAGTTGTAATAGCTGATGGTCGCCAGTAGAGGCGGCTAATTGCTTAAAATCCAGGTTCCAGCCATTAATTCGGTCGCAAAAATCTTCGAAATCAGTAAACCGCTGATTGATGAATTGAGTAGGGTTCTCAATAGCCATGCATCTATATCCGTATTGTTCGCATGGCCTCTCTTTAAGAGAGACTGGCAAATGCGTTCTCAATTATAGACACGATGTTTTTTGCCTGACAATGAAAAATTGCGATTTTTTGATGTTGCTGCTTTTACACTTCAGCATAATCAGTTGCTTGGGTGATCCGGTGGTGTTGTCTGAATACCGATTTCTGCCTGTAGTCTTCAAATCAGAGGAAGAGAAAAATGAACCGAAACAGAGTAAAACAGCGCGTACTGGGGTATGCACTGCTCACATCGATGTTTTTTATCGCCGGGGCAGCTCAAGCTAAAGACATTATCCATGATTCTGAGCACCAGATCGTCCAGGCGCAATATGCCGAGAAGTGGATGCAAGAAGACAAGGCTGTTCAACAGAAGCTTGATGCTCTATACAAGAAGCATGGCAAGCGTCCTAATATTATTTACATCATGTGGGATGATATGAAGTACGGAGCGATTGGCCACCCAATGCGTAATAATGTGACCGGTTACGTGTCACCCAATATCAATCAATTGGCTGCTAATGGCATGTCCTTCACCCGGATGTACTCGGAACCTTCCTGTACACCCACGCGGGTTGCAGCAATGACAGGCCGACAGCCTGTTCGTAGCGGTATGATCTTCCCGATTTTCCCTATTCACCGGATGGGGCTGCCCGGTTCTGAAGTCACTATTGCCGAAGTACTTGATGATGACTACAACACTGGCTTCTTCGAGAAGTCACACTTTGGTGATATGGAAGAATCCTACCTGCATAACCAGGGTTTTGATGAGGCCATCTTTACCATGTATAACCAGTTTGCGGGTCAAATGTTCACCCCGGAGGCTGAGGCGTCAGGCAAAACCATTGGCTGGACAGATGACACCGTGGACCAATACGCGCTTGACCAGAAATTCCGTCCATTAGACTGGAAATGGGCCGTAGAAGGTTTCAAGGGACAAAAAAGCAAAGAGATATCAACGCCAGCAACTACCCAGGAATACCGTGATTTCAATAAAATGGCATATGGCCGTGTAAAAGAGTTCATTAAAAAACATGCCGATGACGACAAGCCCTTCCTATTGGACTGGTGGCCGAACATGATTGAAATCGATAACCCGGACGATACACCCAGAAAGACGCCAAACGGAACGTTTAGTGCTGAGAGTTTTGCCCGTTTTGACAAGCAGGTTGGTGAGATTGTGGCCTTAACCGAAGAGCTCGGTATAGCCGATAACACAGTGATTGTCCTGAGTGCTGACAACGGGCCGATGGAGGCGCTATGGCCTGATACGACGTACCACAATCCCGGCATCTTCCGTGGCGGTAAAAATGATTTTCTTGAGGGCGGTGTACGCGTACCTGCATTTGCATACTGGCCCGGTGTTATTGAAAAAGGCGCTGTCGTACATGACATCGTTCACGTCGCTGATCTGTTTACCACGTTTGCACGTTTAGGCGGAAAAATGAAAGCAATTCCCAGAGACCGCGTTATTGACGGCATCGACCAAACAGCATTGTTGCTCAATGGTGACAAGCATGGCCGCCGAGATCATGTTTTTGTCTATCAAGGTCCACAACTATCAGCTATCGTGAAGCAGTCGTACAAGCGGCACTTTGCTGGTTCTGCTCCTGGACTGGCTGGCAAAGGGTTCTTTGATCTTATAAAAGATCCTCGTGAGGAGCACCCGTTACAGGCTGAATTCCTTTGGGCATGGCCTTCATTCGACGATATGAAGGAAAGGCACGAAGCTCAAATCAAGAAATACCCGCACACTCCGGTGGCGCGCGGCAAGCCATACACCGATCTCATTCCCCTTAAAAAATAAGGTGTAGGCACTATTAAGAAATGGATCTTCAGGAACCCCGCATTAGCGGGGTTTTTTGACTGTAGGCTTATCCGGTTTTGGCCCGGTAACACCCCCCTTAATTTTACTATTGTACCGTGCCATAAAACCACAAAAGGAGAATCTCGATGACTGAAGATACAAAAAAAGAAGCAAAGGGCCAGAACTTTTTTCGTCGTGATTTTCTAAAATCAACGGTACTAACAGCTGGCGTTATAGGGGTGGCTGGTGGCTTGATACATTCGGGTCAGGCTTTGGGTGCACAGGAGAAGGCAAAAAAATCCAGTGGTTTACCGCTTAAGGTAACGGGCTATGATTTTGACCGCCTGCAAGCCCTTGCGGCAGGCAAGGTGGAAGTCGAAGGCTGTGACACCGAATTCACGCTCGGAAAAATAGGCGATATGAACACCGATGTATTTGGTGGCGAACAGACTTATGACGTCACCGAAATAGGCTTGCACCCCTTTATGCTTGCCTATGCCAATGACAACTTCAGGGATTACAGTTTGTTGCCGGTCTTTCCCTTACGCTTGTTCCGGCACAAAAGTATTTTTATTCGCACTGACCGGGGCATTTCAAAGCCAGAAGATTTGCGTGGTAAAAGAATTGGCACCACCAGTTACTCTTCGACCTCGCTGACCTGGATTCGTGGAATTTTTGAAGACGAGTATGGCGTGAGCCCAAAAGATGTGCAGTGGGTTGCCTCAGTAAAAGACTCTTCTGCTGATCTTGCGGGTAAGGTCTCAAGGCAGGAAGCTATGTTTCCAAAGGGTGTGCCGGTTGAAACGGGAACGCCGGGAAAAGATGAATCCGAGTTATTAGTATCCGGCGAAGTTGACGCCGTATTTCACGCTGGCGAGCCCCAAGCCTATACCGATGGTAACCCGATAGTCGCCAGGTTGTTTGAGAACTCTCGAGCGACTGAGCGGGCCTATTATAAAAAAACCGGCATCTTCCCGATCATGCATGCGGTGGCGATTAGAAATGAGCTGCTGGAAAAACACCCCTGGCTGGCTGAAGCCGTGTTCAATGCCTATTCACAAGCCAATCAAATTAATTATAAAGTGATGGCCAGTAAGGGCTGGGTCTGGAATGCTTTGCCCTGGTACGGCCAGGAGCTGGAGGCAACTCGCGCCTTGATGGGGGATAACTTTTATTCCTACGGTATTGGGCCTAATCGTAAGACTTTGGAAACATTGTTTCGCTACTCTTACCAGCAGGGTTTAAGTAGCCGTGAATTAACGGTTGAAGAGTTGTTTGTGCCTGCCAGTTTGTTGTTTCAGGAATCTACCGGATAAGCATAGTAGGATGTACAGCAGTGGTGTTTAATGTTGGTTCTACTAGCTTGGATAATAAGATGATTATCAAATCAAGAGGTTGTTATGTCTATAAGTAGGTACTTGTGTTCAGTATTAATGGGGTTTTGTATGGGCCATCAAGCCTATGCAAGCGACATAGTCCATGATGGTGAATTTAATTTTGTTAAAGCCCAGCATGAGAAGGCCTGGAGCCAGCAAGACAAGAGGGTTGATGCCAGGCTGGCAGAAATTCAAAAGCAGCAAGGAGGAAAGCGCCCTAATATTCTTTATATCCTGGTTGATGACGTAGGTTTTGGTGATTTTGGTATTCCAGAGCTTAACTATGTCCGTGGCACCCAGACCCCGCGCATCAATAAGCTGGCTGACGAGGGCATGTCCTTTATGCGCATGTATACCGAGCCTTCATGCACACCCACTCGGACTGCCATGATGACGGGTAGGCACCCAATCCGTACAGGCCTCAAAGAGGTGAAGGTTGCCTTGGTAGGTGAAGGTTTGCCTAAGAGCGAGGTGACTATTGCTGAGGTGCTCTCCAGGGCGGGCTACAACACTGCGCATATTGGCAAGTGGCATATGGGTGATATTGAAGAGGCCTACCCTCACAATCAAGGTTTCGACTTTGCTGCCTTTCCAGTACATCAACAAGTTCAGTTAGCCTGGATGACAAGCGATGCGGATCACGCCAACAATATGATCGGCTATATGGATAGCGCTTACACTGATCCATTTGCTTTAGACAAAAAATTCAAGCCATTTGGCTTGGTGACAGGTGTTGAGGCGCATAAAGGAGAAGATGCTCGTGAAGTGGGTATGAAGGCTGGTGAGCAATGGAGCCAAGCTAAATACAATGAGATGAATCAGCGTTATCAAGATCAAACGCTTGAGCAGTTACGGAGTTTATCTAAAAAGCCTGAGCCATTCTTTTTGCAATACTGGCCGATGATTCCGATTAATGTTGTACGTAGTGATCGAGAACAGTTTAAGACCCAAAATGGCGGCACCATGATTGAAAGCATGCAGCAGCTGGATGGCTGGGTTGGGGAAATCATGGATGAACTCGACAAGCTCGGGATTGCAGATAACACCCTGGTGGTACTAATGGGTGATAACGGGCCATTCTTGTTTGGTTTCCAAAAGACCACAGGCATGAATGATATGATTTATCGTGGCGGTAAATCCGAGCATCTTGAAGGTGGGGTTCGAGTCAATGCTTTTGCTCGCTGGCCGGCGGCCATCAAGCCCGATAGTCTGGCAGGCGATATGATTCATGTTAGTGACTTGTATACCACTTTTGCCCGGTTAGCAGGAGCCACCGAATATATCCCCCGGGATAGGATTATTGACGGTGTTGACCAGGCTGCTTTATTGGTGGAAGGCGAGGGCAATGGGCGTCGTGACTATGTCTATATTTATGAAGGTCCATTACTACGCTCTGTCGTTAAACAGAAATTCAAAATGCACCTGCCTGCCCCGGGTGTCCCTGGAGCTGGAGCACCGGTTTTCGATTTGACGCGTGACCCCCGGGAACAGATACCATTGATCGAAGCAGCACTTTGGTCAGGGGCCAGTTTTCAAGATATGGTCAAACGCCATATGATGGGAATTCATAAATACCCTCATGCTAAAGGTGGAAAAGGGAAGCCTTATGAGGGAATAAGCAACCTGCGCCCTGAATCTAAAGAGGCAGTCAGAGCCTTTCAGGCCTGGCATTGAGATAGGGCGCCGCTTCGGCGACCTACGGCACTGAACCAAGCTTAAGCCTCGAGTTATTATCGGGGCTTTTTCAATAACTGCCATTGCCACCCTGGAATAGCAGGCTACGGCATCAAATTGCCTTATTCGACGCTATTTACCCCTTTAAGATATTCGAAGAATATCGTCATTCCCGCGAAGGCGGGTATCCAGTCGCAATGCGGTCTGCCGACCGATGGATTCCCGCCTCGGCAATCGCTCCCGGCATGGCTCTACCTCCTGCATCCATGCAGTCGTCCGCGGGAATGACGATTGTTTCTGGATAAGCACTAGTTAGAGAGGTTGCCAGTCCGTCGCCTTCTTCATTGCTTACTAATCCGCCTTTGGGCATAATGCCCTGCAACAAAAAGGGTCGATTCCGGTTAGCTAGTGCCCATCCATA
>JAUXHA010000037.1 GCA_030621845.1 Spongiibacteraceae bacterium | reverse complement strand
CTACTCTCTACGCCTTCTGCCAGCACCGGGATACCCATGCTTTTACTTATACTGTTGATACTTTGTATCAGCAGTAAATCCTGGTCATCAGTGAGGATGTCCCTGACAAATTCTTTGTCAATCTTCAGTTCGCTAATCGGCAGTTTATTCAGAATATTTAACGAAGAATAACCACGACCAAAATCATCCAGTGAAATGCCTACGCCGTACTGTTTTATCTTTTGCAAGATCAACCGGATTTTATCCAGGTCGTGGATAAAGATACTTTCTGTCACCTCTATCATCACCGGCAGGTTGGCTTGGCCATGTTTATATAAAATCGCACAGATGAAATCAGAAAAGCTGTCATCTAATAACTGCCGCACCGAAACATTAACTGAAAGGCGTAACTTACATGCTCCCTTAGAATGAATTCCGCCGCAGCCCTCAAGTGCTTTACAAACATCGATCATTTCACTGAGCGCTGTTTCAAATACATATTTACCAATATCCTTTATCAAACCGGTCGATTCGGCAATACTGATAAACTCGTTTGGCGAGACTTCACCCAATTCTGCATTATGCCAACGCAACAACGCTTCGACACCAACTATCGATTGATTATCAGCACGAACCTGTGGCTGGTATAGTACTGAAAATTCATTACGAGCCAGGGCATGACGTAATTCTTTTTCGACTTTTTCCACACGCATAGCACGCACTTCCAGATCCTTTGAATACAGAGACACGCCCGATTTCAAATCCTTGGCACGGTACATCGCCATATCCGCTTTACGCAAAAGCTCATCTATATCCAAACCATCGACAGGGGCTCGTGAGATACCGATGCTGGCACGGATAGAAAACTCCAGCTCATCAACAATGATGGGGTGCTGTAATACTGAAAAAAACCGTTTGCAGATAACCATCAGCTCAGCTTCATCTATTAATTTACAAAGAATGATAAATTCATCACCACCTTGACGAACATTCAGGCATTCAGTAAATACTGCCTTTATCCGTTGCACGACTTCTTTTAATATTCGATCCCCCACCGAATGGCCATGTAGATCATTACTGATCTTAAAATCATCCAGATCAATAAACAGTACAGAAAATACCCCAGCGCGCGATTGCCGCCAGCCTTTAAACTCTTCAAGCAAAAAACGACGGTTAGGCAAGTTTGTCAGCAGATCATGTCTCGCCTGAAATTCAAGCTTACGAGTAGACTCGTCCTGTAGACGATTATTAAATCTAAAAATAAAATACAGGGTGACATTAAACACCAGTAATAAGATCATCAACCGAATGGTTGGCAGCAGCATTCGATCATAGAGAATGCCCATTGGAATACGAGAGACTGTGTACTGCTCATACATCGGGTCATAACTAACGGCTGTCAATTGATGCTGATCAAAAAAATCAGCGGAAATGAGGGGCATCGCTTCATTACTCTGCTGCAGACTTTTTTGATTATGACCTGTTTGTGCCTCTAGAAGACGAAAAAAATCATCGACTTTCTCCTGTGAGATTTTCTTGTTATACCAGTCGGCAACATCCGGCACATCGATATTCAGAGCATACTGACGATAATAATCAGAGCGAACCACGGTTAACTGAACATGCTCGGCTAGATTGTCTCCCGACCAGATACTGTCTGCCGAATCCAGCTTAAGCCCGGTAGTCATCACTGCCATTACCTCACCCTGTTCATTGGTGATACGAAGGCGAAGTGGAATAACCCATGTTTGCAACGCCTTCATATAATAGGTACGACCAATAACCATGGTATCAACTGCCATTGCACGCTTAAAGGAAGCACTGGTCTCAGCTGTGGTTAATAGATTGGGGAGATTTTCACGATCGATATTAAAACTGGTAATAACGAGCTGACCGGAAGGGTCAGCCAGGCCAATACCCGCAAGGTCGGGGTTTTTTCTCAGTAGATTGTTGATCAGCGCCTGTGCTTTTTCTGGCTGCTGTTCGGCATTCAGCTCAATCAGGCGATCACCTAAAACTTCCAGCAAAGCCTCATCTTTGTTCAAAACCTGCCGCATCGAATGCGTAACAATATTATTCGCGTACCTTAATTCGACATGGGCATTTTCCTTAATCTCCAGCCAACTGATGTAACTCATCACCACAGCTGTCAGTATCGTGGAGGCAAGGATAAATCCGTAAGTTTTCCATAAATTACTATAAACACGCATCGTCAAACTATAGCAGCACAATCGTGAAATTTCGATTATGGGCAGTAATTACTGCTTCCAGCGATTAACAGAAGTTATAAGTTAAGGTATAAGTTAAGTCGCAGCTGTTCTGGCAAGGTCAATACAATCTGCCGATACCCTTGAAATTCATGCCAGACTGCCCGAATCTTATGAGCCGGTCAAAATAGCATCGCTTACCAGCGGTAATCCAGACGCGCGAAAAGATTTCTTCCGTAACCCGGCAAGCGCTCCCCCGGGGCAATGTCCTTATTCCCGCGCACGCGGTTATAACCTCCCAGGTGGTCGCGGTATTTTTTATCGGCTAGATTATCAACACCGAATCCGAGGGTGAATTTTTCCGTAAATTGCCAGTAGCCCCGGGCATTCCACAAACTGTAGCCATCCGTTTTCTGCTCACTGTTAGTCTCAGAAACCTGGTCTTGGGAATCGTATAAAATACTCTCCAGGCTGGCGCCCCAGCTGGTCGACTGATAATTTAATGAGGTCACCGCATTCAGGGGGGCAATGCGATAAAGATTGTCATTAATATCATCGCGCTCCCCGCGCACATAGTTAATTACCCCATCGATAGACCAGCGATGATTCAGTCGATAAGCCCAGTCAAGATCAAAACCATAAAACCGGGCATCGACGTTATTAAACTCCAGCGGAGCCGCCTTATTGGTACCGTTCATCGCGTTCATCATCGCAACAAACATAATCGCAGACATATTCGTTGACTCTGTCCCTTGAATATAATCGTCGACATCACGATAAAATACCCGTGGAGAGAAAGTAAATTTTCCCTGCACAATGTCGACACCCATTTCAAGCTCATATGACACTTCAGGATCGAGATCAATATTACCCGTGTAAGTACGGCCGTCCGCCAAGCCCCCGGTGGCTTCCAAAGGCAGCCACAAGTAACGCTCCTGATAAGACGCCGACCGAGTCTTTCTGGCGGCACCGATGTAATAGCTTGTCGAGCGATCAGCTGAATAATAAAGTTTTGCCACCCAATCGATATTATTATCGTTCTTTTCCCTGTCTGCGTTATTAAAGTCATCGCGCAAAGCGGCACCTGGCGGCATCATTGCCGGGGTACCGTCAACATCGTTGGCATTCATTTCAACACGGTTATAACGCAGGCCAAGTTCAGCCAGCCAATGCTTGCCGAGCTGTTGCTTACGCTCACCAAATAACCCCGCAATCTGTCGTTGTGCATTATTAAAATTCACCACAAAAAATTGAGCGCTGTTGGGATTATGGATATCAGAGTTATGACTCTCTTTGTGTCCATCAACACCAAGGGTCCAGACACCGTTCTTATCACTAAAATCGCTGCTAACAGAAAACCCGAGGTTATCGCCACTGGCTAGGTTTCGCCGCCACATACTGGCCATTGGCGGCGGTTGGCGCAAAGCATAATTACTCATGCCGTGGTCGATTTCGCTGCCATAGAGTTTGGCATCAAACAGCCAGTCATCTCCCTGAAAATCATAACGGGCACTGTACAGATCGGTATCGATATACTGGATATCCATTGGTAATGCCGGTGTGCCGGTATCGCCAGTTTCACTTCTGCCCAGATCCAGTTGCAGTGTATGCCCGCCTTGAGTAAAACCATAACCCAGGTCATAGCGCTGTCGGTCATATTTTGTAGGCACGATATTGCCTGAGGAAAATTCGGCATTGTCAGCCGTTTCGGTTAAGCCAGACATTTTTATACGATGGTGCTTATTGGCCACCGCTACCGCGGCATTAAACAAGGTTCCACCGTCAACTGACTGCCCCCCGGTTCGAATCATGCCGCTACTGCTCACGGCATCATCACTGGAAAAATTCCCTGACCAGGTTGTGGCACTAATAGCACCACCAATGGTTTCCTGTCCTGCACTCACCGGCGCAATACCCCGGTAAACCTGCAGCGATTCCAACTGTGCTGCGGGGGCGTAAGAGAGTGGTGGGTCCATCCAGTTCGGCCCACCCGAGCTCATCTTGGCGCCATTCACGTCCACACTGATGCGATCTCCGTACATCCCCCGATATTGTGGAATCCCGCTCAAAGCGCCGTTGCGGTTCACATTGGCGCCGGGCGCCTTATACAACAAAGAAGCCGAATCAGCGGTGATCACTACCGTATCGGCAACATCAACCTGGCGTTTATCTATTGCACCCATCACCAGTATTTCTTCCGGTTCATAATGATCGGCACTACTGAAATGAGTAAACAACACCACACTGAAAAGTAACAACTTTTGACCAGACATCCGTTCTTTCACTCCCCCTAAAAAAAGTGCGGCTATGCTACTGCATCTGGATTTTTAAAACGAGAAAAAATATCGCTGTCCTTATCTGTTATTGCCGTCATAGCCGATTTCAGCTATCGTGCGCGCTCTTTTTTAAACAGCTACAGGTGTGCTTTATGGCGATTTCTCTGCCCATTGATATTGAACAGGTTAAAGGCTTCCTCGCAGAGGATGAAGCGGAGGCCTTGTTTAAGGCTGCCAGTGAAATGTCAGCCAGGGGGCCCATATTGGAAATTGGTAGTTACTGTGGCAAATCAACCGTCTACCTCGGTACCGCCTGCAAGGCTAACAATGCGGTGCTGTATGCACTGGATCACCACCGCGGATCAGAAGAGCACCAGCTAGGTGAGGAGTATCATGATGCGGACCTCTATGACCAGGGCGCCGGGCTGATGGATACGTTCAGGGAATTCCGCAAAAACATGCGCGCAGCAAATCTGGAAGACACCGTAGTGCCTATCGTCGCCGCGTCCCGGCTTGCCTCAAGAGGATGGGCCACGCCACTGTCCATGGTGTTTATTGATGGTGGACACAGCCTCGACGCGGCGATGGCCGATTACCAGAGCTGGGCCAGCCACGTCATGAGCGGAGGGATTCTTGCTATTCACGATATTTTTCCCGATCCTGACCAGGGCGGCCAGGCGCCCTACACTATCTATAAACTGGCTGAAGCTTCGGGCTTGTTTGAGACCTTACCGATGGTCAATACACTGGGATTATTTCGAAAGATTTAACTATCTTAAATAAAACGGGGTGGAATTAACTTTCTTTGCGCAATGCTTTTACTGCTGCTTCCCGGTCAGCACCTGCGCTCTATTGTCTTCCAGCAATTCTACCTGGGTAAACAATTTGGCCGCTGCCGTGTATTCAGTTAAGGCGTCGGCGGCCAGCAAAATAGCACCGGCCGTCCAGGTCGGTTTTTCTTCAGGCCATAATAAGTCCAGGTCAAACTGGTAACCTGTCCAGTAAGCGCCATCTTCATGCCGCCATTGGTGTAGCCAACTGTATACCGTCACCGCACGGGCATGATCGCCAGCAGCCAGTAATGCCATGGTCAGCTCACAGGATTCTGCGACCGTCACCCAGGGCTCATCGGAAACACAGCGACAGCCCATATCCTGTACTACAAATTCATCCCAGCGCTGCTTTAATTTTACTTGCGCCTGCTGCTTACTGGTATAGACACCGGCTAAAACCGGGTAAAACCAATCCATGGAATAACGCGCCTTGCTTTCCCAGCTTCGATCAAAACGCTCTGGCTTGTTGCGCAAAGCATCACCCAGACGCTCCCTGGCCTGAAACCAGTGCCCGCGATCATGCCCCAGTACCACCGAAACATTATGCGCACACTCCAGGCTCTTATAAATGGAAGAGCAACCGGTAATCAGCGCGTCTTCTTTAGGCGTTCCGTCCGGATTAACTGCCCATTGTATTTCACCGTATCGGGATTGCAGGGATAAAACGAACTCAATTGCCCGTTCAACCGTTGGCCACAACTGCCGCAGAAAATTTTCATTCTTACTAATCAGGTAATGATGCCAGACGCCCGTGGCAACATATGCCACAAAGTTTGTCTCGCGGCGCTCGCCATTATCAATGACACCGTCTTTATAAGCCGCCCACCAGCTACCATCGTCAAGCTGAGTATCTTGCAGCCATTGATAAGCATGCTCGGCCGCCTCCCACTCACCACCAATTGAAAGCCCCATCGCCGCTTCCACATGATCCCATGGGTCAGCATAGCTGCCCTTCTCCCAGGGAATAGAACCATCAGCTTGCTGGATAGTTAAAATATACTCCACCGTCGGACGGAAAAAATCGTGGGGAAACAGGCCCCGGGATAAAAATACACCGCTCACGATATCGCCTCCTTCCTAAAGTACATAACAACGCTTTTACCCATAACAGGGTTAAGTAGCTTTTCCAGTACTCGAGTAAACTTAGGGTTATCCATTAAATCCCAGACCAGAAAACGGTGATATTGCTTTATCAACCAATTGGATTCCTGGTTTTTCCAGAACAGGCATTTCAACCACCAAAAAGGCGAATGCAGCGAGTGCGCCCAGTGACGCGAATAAAAAGTAAAGCCCAGTGATTCGATTTGGGCTTTTAATTTATTGGCTTCAAAAATCCGGATATGACCGCCTATATTTTGATGATAGGCATCACTGAATGCCCAACAAACCTTTTCGGGCCAGGTTCTCGGCACACTGGCACAGAACAAACCACCGGGCTTAAGCACCCGTTCAATTTCCTTGAGCACCGCACGATAATCGGGAATATGCTCCAGCACTTCCGAACAAACGATCTTATCAAAGGTGTTATCCGCAAAGGGCAGCGCCAGCGCATCGGTCATCGACAAAGCAAAACTTTTATCCTCGTTGGCAGGCTCTGCAAACGGCTGGAACCGCTGCTGGGCCGTCAACAGGTCATCAAAACAAAGATCAACGCCAACTGAATGGACATCGCCCTCCAAATAGGTCGAGATAACATGGCGGCCCTCGCCACAACCCAGGTCTAATACCGTATCGCCAGATTGTAACTGGAAGTTTTTAAAATCAACTGTCAACATTGTCTAATACTTGCTCATAGTAATTTGTCATTTGCCGCGCTACCCGCTGCCAGCAAAACAAGGACTCAATTCTGTTGCGCCCCGCCAGTGCCAATCGCTGGCGCAACCCGGGATCATCAAATAATTTCGCCACCTCGGTGGCAATCGCATCACTGTCGCGAATGGGAACCTGCAGGCCCGCATCACCTACAACCTCGGGCAACGCCCCGCCCCGAGTCGATACCACCGGAACACCGCAGGCCATGGCCTCACCGGCGGGCAGGCCAAAACCTTCATAGACCGATGGCACCACCACCACTTCGGCTTCCGCGTAATACGTCACTAATTGCTCGGTGCTTACGCCCGAGACAAAAGTAATGCGGCCAGCAATACCCAGTTTTTCAATTAATTGCTCGGTATCACCGCCGGGCTTGGGCTTACCCACCATCAACAGGCTCAATTCCGGGTAACTCGACACCAGCCTGGCCACCGCATGTAACAAATAGGCAACCCCTTTTAAAGGCGCGTCCGCAGAAGCCGTTGCCATGATACGAAAGGGAATCCGGGAAACACCCTCAAGAGGCCTGAATTCATTGGTATCAATGCCGTTGTACACCAGGCTAATGGCCGCTGGCTGTATACCGAAGGCCGCCGCAATATCCTCTTTGGATCGCTCTGAAACTGTGACCACATTATTGAGCGACTGCGCCACCCGCTTCTGCATAATCAAAAATGAATGCCAGCGCTTGATGAAAATACGTTCACGCCAGTTATTCGCCGCCTTCAGGGCAATACTCAGGTCGCTGGTGATCGGATGGTGTATGGTCGTCACCAGTGGAAAATCGCGTCGTTGCAACTCCAGCATGCCCCAGCTAAGGCATTGATTATCATGAATAATATCGTAGTGGCGGCCCTTTTTGTGCAAATGCTTTACAACCCGGCGACCAAAGCAGTAGGGCTCGGAAAAAGCCCCTGTTAACTTACCAGCCCACTCAATAATATTGGTCATCGAACGCAGGTGGCGAGGGCGAATCGACATTAATCCCGTCTCAAATAAATTCATACTGGGCATTTTGATCAGCTGAACCCGCGAATCAAGCTGCGGATAAGGTTGGCCGGAAATAACATCCACCTGATGACCTGCATCGGCCAGGGCCTTGCTTAAATACTTGATATAGATACCCTGGCCACCGCTATAGGGATGACTGCGGTAACCCAGCAAGCATATTTTTAACGGCTTGAGCGGTTCTGCATCATTGAGTGGCACAAAATCGGCCAGAGTGCCCACCGATTCGGCGGTGGATACGGCATTTTCTGCTTGCATAGGTTGAGTACTA
Organism: Spongiibacteraceae bacterium; assembly: GCA_030621845.1. GTDB lineage: Bacteria > Pseudomonadota > Gammaproteobacteria > Pseudomonadales > Dasaniaceae > JAUXHA01. Next base: position 15,972 of record JAUXHA010000037.1, on the reverse strand, counting down.
TATAGAGGTGCTGGTAACCAGAGCATAAGAGCCAAAGCGCTTAAGCAGGTACCAGCCACCCACATGTTAAGGTTAAAATCGCGGAATTCTACTTGCTAGAGGCGGGAAAATCCAGAAATTAAGCTACTTTGCTACAGAATGTAACCAAATGCCAAGCCCGATAAAGCCGCCAAGCCCTTATTCAACGTGCTTAAATTTTGGCCTGACGACGTTTTTTTCACTGCCAGAATCTTTCTCACGAACCCAGAGCGCATCGACAATACCATCTGCCGATTGAAACCCTGTTACTGCCTCGGCCAGGATATCCCTAATCGCCTGGCAGTTATTCGTCAGCGCGGCGTTTTTTAAATCGGCAAGAAAATTATCGACCAGCTCTTCATCCAGCTGCTCTTCTTCCGCCCGCATGATCTTTGGGTGACCGGTTCCCGTCACATTATCCCCAAGTAGTAACTCTTCGAACAATTTTTCACCGGCCCTTAAACCGGTCAAGTGAATTTCTATATCACCTTCAGGGTGCTCATCATCCTTCACTTCCATACCCATCAGGTGAATCAGGCGCCGGGCAAGATCTAAAATTTTCACCGGCTCGCTCATATCAAGCACGAACACATCGCCACCCTCGCCCATGGCACCCGCTTGTAATACCAGCTGAGCCGCTTCTGGAATGGTCATAAAGTAACGGGTAATGTCTTTATGGGTGACCGTTACCGGGCCGCCGTCTTGAATTTGCTGTCGAAACAACGGCACTACCGAGCCGGAAGAACCCAGCACATTACCAAACCGCACCATACAAAATTGTGTCCCGGTGTATTTTTTAGCAAAGGCCTGCAACACCAACTCAGCCATACGCTTGCTTGCGCCCATAACACTCGTCGGTCGAACGGCTTTATCGGTTGAAATCAAGACAAAGTTTTTGACTCCCTCCTTCGCCGCGGCCTTGCCAAGCGCCAGCGTTCCCATCACATTATTATTCACCCCCGCAACAATATTATGTTCAACCATCGGCACATGTTTATAAGCTGCCGCATGATAAATCGTGTCTACCTTAAAGGTACTCATAATCGAACGCATTCTGCTGCTGTTTTGCACTGTGCCTAACAGGGGAACCAGCTTAACCGTGAGGTCATTTCGCTGCTTAATCGCTTCCAGTTCACGGGTGATGGCATACAGGGAGTATTCAGAGATATCCAGCAGCACCAATTCCCTGGGCCGACAATGAATAATCTGGCGACACAATTCAGAGCCAATAGAACCACCACCACCGCTTACCATGACCACCTTGTCGGTGATACAGGCCGACATTAATTCCTGGTCGGGGGGAACAACCTCACGACCCAATAAATCCTCAAGTTCAATATCGCGTAATTGACCGACCTTTGCCGTACCCATCATCAGCTCGCTGAAATCAGGCACTGTCTTAACGTGAACGGGTAAACCTTCCAGTTTCAAAATGATTTCCCGTCGTCTTTCCCTGGCCACCGAGGGCAGCGCCAGAAAAACATGGCTTACTGAAAACTCCTCGATCAAATTCAATAATTGATCCGGGTGATAAACAGAAACACCATTGATCACGGAGCCAACAATATTGCGATCGTCATCGACCATACCAACCGGGCAGTACTCACCTCGCGGAAAAATAGCCGCCAATAAGCGCTGCCCAGATTCACCGGCACCATAAATAACCGCTTTTTCACCTGCGCTACCCATAACGCCGTGATCCAAAGCGCGCACGACCAAGCGGCTCCCCCCGATCATAATCAAGGTGATCGCCCAATAGATGACAGGTGTAGAGCGAGGGATATCACTGCGACAAAGAAAGGCGGCTATCGCCAATACCAGCGCTGAAAAGGTAACGCCTTTAATAATGGTTAATATGGCCTGCTGACCCATAAAACGAATGATGGCTCGATACAGGCCTATCTTCAGGAAAAAGCTAACACTCAGGACAACCGTTAGCCCCGCAGCAATATAATCACTGAGGCCAAAGGTATATTGCAAACCACCCCAGCGCGCAATAACCGCCAACCAGATAGCGCAAGGAATAAAACACATATCTAAAATCAGCAGTGCAGACGCTTTGAATTTTCGAGAGGAGGAAAACAGAATGTCGACCGGGGGAACAATGGAGCGAAGCCGTTTACTTACCCAGTTCTTCATATTGAAACCACCCCCTTATTACTAAGCCCACCGGCCTTTCAAAATAAGTCGCCGCCAACCAACTCATTTCCTGGCGGGCAGTATAACCTACCCCGGTTATCACGGCACCTGGGCAGCAGCACTGCCAGCGCCCAGGCGATAACTGACAAAAACCAGTGGCAGATAAGCAAGTATAGCAATAATCAGGCCATAATCTTGCAATAACGTGACTAACAGCGCCAGCGGTAATAACCATACTATATTGATCAGCATCAGCACAAACACTACCCTGGCGTGTGAATTCCAGCGCCGGGATAAAATCTGATAGGCGTGACTGCGGTGAGCCTGGGTAATATTCTGCCCACTCAACAACCGAACAAATAAGGTATAGCTTGCATCAACAATAAATACACCCAGCAAAATGGCATAGCTCCAAAAAAGATAACTGCCATCATAGGCAGCTCGCACAAGGTAGACCGCCATCAGGGCGCCGAGAAAAATACTCCCCGCATCACCCATGAAAACTTTCCCTGCAGGAAAATTCCAAAACAAAAAACCAATAATCGCGCCGACGGTTAGATAAAAATAGGGCGGCAAGGCAGCCCATTGGGCCCCGTCAACGATCACTGCGGAAAATAAAAAAAACAAGCTTTCAAAGCCAGCAATGCCATTGATTCCATCCATAAAATTAAATAGATTAATCACCCATAGCAACACCGTACTCATCAATAAAACCCATAACAACGGCGACAGCATTGTTATCCATGCGGGCACCCCCAATGAGAAAACAACCCCGGCAATGATTAGAAAATAGCTTAACAGCCTTAACATCGCTGACAGGTCAAGCCAATCATCGACCACCCCAAGCAAGGCAATCAACACCGGAAATACAGCCAAAATAATTACCGGCGATGCGATAGCGTTGGTAGCCCAAAGCTCGAGGATACCCAGGGCGTAAAACAACACAATGACAATACCCGCCCCCCGCGGGGTCACAAGCTGATGAGAACTGCGTTCACCGGGCACGTCAACAAGGTTGAGTTTGATCGCTATCCGGCGATAAACAGCGACCAGTATCAATGACGACAACACCGCCGTGAGCAACAAGGCAATCTCACTTTGCGGTAACAGGCTACTCATCCGGGCTCACCACCTCACGCAGGGTTTGTGACAGTGTATAAGGCGGCGTCCATCCTAATATTTTTTCTGCCGGACTACTATCCACCTCCAATCCATCAAATAAACGACTGGACAGGCCGGACTTATTCAACATTGCCAGCAGTAATCGCATCAGGCTTACCGGAAAATAAAACAGCCGGGGCGAACGTCCATTGAGCAAGCGAATGGCTTTTATCATTTCTGGCAGTGAATAAGCATGCGCATCGGCCACCATCCACACACGTCCTGGCGCCGCCGGGTGCTGACAACAGAGCATAATGAAGTCACAAAGATTTAACACTGAAACCATATCGCGACGATTGTTAATCGCTAAAAAAGGCAGTGGCAACGGCAATTTAGCCAGTTTCAACAGCCGCGCAAAATTAGCGCCCACCCCCGGCCCATAAACCAGCGGCGGGCGAATAATAACTAATTCCGTAGTACTGCCCTGAAAAATTGATTGCAGTGACTGTTCCGCCTGGCACTTTGATCGCGCATAGTCATCATCGGGCGCCGGCTCGTCATCAGCACAAAACTTTTCACCGGCCAGGGTATTCTCACCATTCACCTTTACTGTACTGATAAAAACAAACCGCTTAACCTTTGACGCCCTTGCGGCCAAAGCCAGTTCACAGCTGGCATCAATATTCACCGAGCGATAGTCATCAACACTGGCCCCCTGCATAACATGAACGGTAGCCGCCAAATGCACAACCACGTCAATGTCCTGCAGCTGTTGGTGCCAGTAAGGGTAAGCAACAATATCGGCCAGTTGTAACACCTCGCCCGGGAAGGTAATCTGCTCGCGCCGGGTCACAGCAAGCACCGAGACATCTTCCCGGGAGAAAAAATCACCCAGAACCCGCCCTACAAAACCATTTGCACCCGTTAGAAGTACTTTCATCTCACTCAATATAACAAGATCGGGACAATAGCGGGAAGCCAATAATCGTTTATTGGCTTGCCACTATCGCAGGGACAGGCTAAATAACGCGGGGAAGACTATTTAAGCGCACTGAATAATTATTCAGCAATCGGAGCTAACCAATGCTGATTTTCCTTGCGACGGCCTTTAACTGAGTCAAAATACATCGCCTGTAATTTTTCTGTCAGTGGCCCGCGCTTACCCGAACCAATAGTGCGACCATCCAGCTCCCGGATCGGTAACACCTCGGCCGCGGTACCGGTAAAAAAAGCTTCATCGGCAATATAAACTTCATCACGGGTAATCCGTCGTTCCTTAATGGAATAACCCAATTCAGCCGCCAACTGAAAGATCGTGTCGCGGGTAATGCCTTCCAGGCAACTGGTTAACTCGGGAGTATGAATCTGGTCGCCACGGATAATGAATATGTTTTCACCACTGCCTTCGGCAACATAGCCCTCATTATCCAGTAACAGTGCTTCTTCACAGCCACTTTCCAGCGCTTCCTTTAAAGCCAGCATGGAATTAATGTAATTGCCATTGGCCTTGGCCTTGCACATGGCGATATTGACATGGTGGCGAGTATAAGAAGATGTGCGCACTTTAATGCCCAACTCACGTGCCTCAGGCGACATATAGGAAGGCCATTCCCAGGCAGCAACCATCACATGGGTTTTCAAATTATCCGCTCGCAGCCCCATCCCCTCGGAGCCGTAAAAACACATTGGGCGCAAATAACCCTCTTCCAGATTATTTTCACGCACCACAGCTTTTTGAGCGGCATTCAACGTAGCCTTGTCAAAGGGCATCGCCATACCGAGTATATGCGCCGAGTTAAACAAGCGGTCCGTATGTTCCTGCAGGCGAAAAATACAAGTACCCTGGCTTTCGGTGTTATAGGCGCGCACGCCTTCAAAAACACCCAGTCCATAGTGAAACGTATGGGTAAGCACATGCACCTTGGCATCACGCCAGGGAATCATCTCACCATCAAACCAGATTAGGCCATCACGATCAGCCATGGACATAAGGTACTCCTCAATTTTTTAATTTTACTGCCACTCGTTGAGTGGCCTGCTTTTTTAATCTCGGCTTAAGCGGAATGGGCTGCACCCGGGTCATCCAGTAGCTGCCGCCATTTGCTAATCACCGCCGCGCTTTGTTGCGCAAATTTCACCTGTGGTACCTGACCTGGTAACTGCTGCAAACTCAGGCGGTGCGATTCAGCGCGATAAGCCTTGTAAGCCTCAATCAGCGCCAGTGCTTCTACCTCATTAAAAAGACCCTCATGATACAGGGCTTCAAGAATGCGAACATTATCAGTATAAACAGACAGCGCCGGATGCTGGTGCGACCAGGCCAGAACGGCATATTGCACCATAAATTCAATGTCAACGATAGCTCCTGTACCATGTTTAAGATGAAAAACCGGTGTTTCTCCACTTTCCAGCCCCTTCGGTAACAGGCTATCGCGCATTTTCTTGCGCATCGTTGCAACCTCTGCCCTTAATTCCAACTCATCGCGGGGCTGGTTTAACAGCTGCTGCCTGACCTGCTCAAACTGCCCGGCTAACACCGGGTCGCCGGCCACCACACGCGCCCTCACCAATGCCTGGTGCTCCCATACCCAGGCGTTATTGTGTTGGTATTCAGTAAACGCCTTGAGCGAGCTCACCAACATACCCGACTCACCCGAAGGCCGTAGTCGCATATCAATCTCGTAGAGCTGCCCCATTCGGGTCATGGTGGTCATGATATGAATCATGCGCTGCCCCAAACGAGTAAAGAACACATTGTTATCAACCGGACGTTCGCCATCCGTCACCTGGTTGCTGGCCGCATCGTGAATAAAAACCAGGTCAAGGTCGGAGCTATAGCCCAATTCAATGCCGCCCAATTTTCCGTAGCCCACTACAATAAAGTCACCTTCGCAGGGCTGACCATCGGCACGTACTGGACGACCATGTTTTACTTCAAGATGATACCAGGCAAGTTCCCGTACATGCTCGAGGATCACTTCGGCAATATAGGTGAGATAATCGCTGACTTTCATTAATGGCAATCGCCCTGACACTTCACAGGCCGCCACTCTCAACACATGAGCCAGCTTAAAATAGCGCAAGGCCTCCATATGCCCTTCCAGGTCATCGCTGTTAAAACGCAATATTTGCTGTTTCAACTCATCGTGTAACAGTTGCTTGTCTGGCGTGGTATAGAGGCTGGCGGCATTTAACAATTCATCCAGCAATACCGGGTAACGGGCAAGCTGGGTAGATATCCATGGACTGGCAGCGCACAACACCACCAACTCCTTCAGCGCGCCGGGGTTCTCTATCAACAACAACAGATAAGCGGTTCGCCTTAATACAGCCTCGACAAGAGGAATAATGCGCAGCAGCGTACTGGAGGGTAATTCCGAGGCAGTGACCGCCTGTAACAACAAGGGCATAAAGGTATCCAGCCGCTCTCGACTCACCGCCTCCATTCGCTGCACGACCTGGCTATTTTTTAATTGTAATAAATGTTGGCTGACCGTCTCCGCCTGCTCATGTTTTGCGTCAAGTAATGCCGCCAAACAGGGCGAGGTATCAGCGGGGTCATTCCACAGGGCGGCCCAGCAACCGTCAACCACAAGCGGGTGATCACCCTCGTCCGGCGCTGAAATTAATTCATTGAAGTGGCGACTGACATTATTGCGGTGGCGCGACAACTCCGCCTCAAAATCCTCCCAGCTTGAATAAGCCATAGCCGTATACAGCGCGGCTCGGGGGAAATCGTTTTCTGGCAAAGCCTGGGTTTGCTGGTCATTAAAGGCCTGGATTCCATGTTCGGTATTACGGAGAAACACATAGGCTTGCGCCAACTCATCGCTGGCCTCGACAGGCAGGTAAGCTCTCTCTGCCAGGCGAGCAAGAATCACCAACAAACCCCGCTGCTGTAAATCGGGAAAGCGCCCACCACGAATCAACTGAAAACTCTGGGCAATAAACTCAATTTCCCGAATTCCTCCCGGCCCCAGCTTTACATCATTGTGCAAACCACGTCGGCTCACTTCCTGCTGGATCATCGTTTTCATCGAACGCAGGGAATCAATCGCTGAAAAATCAATATAACGCCGATAGGTAAATGGTCGCAGTAAATCCATCAACTGCGCGGCGTCATTCTCATCACCCGCCACCACCCGAGCCTTGATCATCGCGTAGCGCTCCCAGTCACGCCCCTGGTTTTGGTAGTAATCTTCCAGCGCATTAAAGCTCAACGCCAGGCTGCCGCTGTCACCGTAGGGCCGCAGGCGCATATCCACGCGAAAAACAAAACCGTCTTCTGTTTGCTGATCCAGGGACTGGATTAATCGCCGCCCCAGACGGGTAAAAAATTCGTGGTTATCCAACACCCTGGGGCCACCCCGGGTTTCGCCACCAGCGGGATAGCTAAAAATCAAATCGATATCAGATGATAAATTAAGTTCATGGGCTCCCAGTTTTCCCATACCCAACACCAGCATTTTTTGCTCGCAGGGCTCTCCGTTAATCACTGCTGTTGGCGTGCCCACTTCTTCACACAATTTTTTATAATGAAAATCCAGGGCAAATTGAATACTGGCATCAGCAAGGTTTGAAATGTCATCCGTTGTTTCATGAAAATCAGCAAGACGATTAATGTCGCGCCAGATCATCCGCAACATTTCACGCTGGCGATACTGCCTCAAACCACTGTTTATCGCCTCGACACTATCAGCACATTGCAATAACGCTACAAGCCTGCTTTTTGCTTCATCGGGCTGATAACATCGGTATAAATCATCGGCTTCAATTAATGACTGCAAAAACTCCGGCTTGCGACGACAGAGTGTGGCTGCAAATTGACTGCAAGCCCAGGTGGTAGCCAAGTGTTTTGAAAAAAGCGGATCGGTAATTTTTTGCTGCAACAGGGGGACAAAATCGGGGCAGCGCTCAAAAAAATGCTGTTCTATTTTATCGAGTTCCGCCACCAGTATTGCCGGCAAGTCTGCTGAGGATAATTCCAATGTATTCATAGGTTTTGCGTCACCGTATTACTTGTTGATCGGTGCTGGCGCCACCCTCATCACTTCCTCGATCGTGGTTTCACCAGCGGCCACTTTTTGCGCCCCCGACAAGCGCAAGGTGCGCATGCCTTCTTTCATTCCCTGATGACGAATCTGTTGCAGGCTGATATTTTCATCCAGCAATTGCTGTACAGACTCTGACATCGGCAGTATTTCATAAATACCCTGTCGACCATAGTAACCGGTGTTGCGACACTCCAGACAACCAACCGGTTTAAAAACAGTTTTCGGCGAGGCGGATTTCCACGGCGCAATCAACTCATGCCAGGCTGCCTCGTCAACAACATCAGCCTGTTTACACTGCGGACACAGCGTGCGTATCAGGCGCTGGGCCATCACGCCCAAAATCGTTGCCTTCAATAAATAGGCAGGCACCCCCAATTCCAACAACCGCGATATCGCGGTTGGCGCATCATTAGTATGCAAGGTGGACAATACCATGTGCCCGGTCAGTGCCGCCTGAATTGCCATCTCAGCCGTCTCCAGGTCACGAATTTCGCCAATCATAATAATATCAGGGTCTTGCCGCATTAAGGAACGAACGCCGGTGGCAAAATCCAGTTCAATATTATGTTGCACCTGCATCTGGTTAAAGCTTTCTTCAACCATTTCAATCGGATCTTCGATGGTACAGACGTTCACTTCCGAGGTGGCCAACTGTTTGAGGCTGGAATAAAGCGTCGTTGTTTTGCCGGAGCCCGTCGGGCCGGTCACCAACACAATGCCATGGGGTTTATTAATCATCTGTTGCCAGCGCTCGTAATCATCGCCATCCAACCCCAACTGATCGAAGCTGCGCAACAGCACATCCGGGTCAAAAATCCGCATCACCATTTTTTCGCCAAAAGCGGTGGGCAGGGTAGACAGGCGCAATTCCACTTCACTGCCGTCAGGTGTTTTGGTTTTTAAGCGACCATCTTGTGGCTGGCGCTTTTCAGCCACATTCATACGGCCGAGAATTTTTAAACGACTGGTAACCGCCGTTCCCACCTGGGCAGGAAACTCATAAACGTTATACAGCACGCCATCAATACGAAAACGCACATGCGCCAACTCACGGCGCGGCTCGAGATGAATATCGCTGGCGCGCTGCTCAAAAGCGTACTGTAAAACCCAGTCAACAATATTAACAATGTGCTGGTCGTTGGCATCGGGATCCTTGAGCTCACCCAGCTCAATCATCTGCTCGAAATTAGTCACCCCGGTGTGCGCGCTGGTATCCTCGCTGCTAGCCCCCTGAACCGACTTCGCCAGGCTATAAAATTCAACCGTAAAGCGCTCCAGATCAACAGGATTAACCAGTACCCGCTTGATCGGCCGGCGCAATACATGCTCCAGATTAGCCTCCCAGGCGGTGATATAAGGCTCGCAACTGGCGATCACCACATGATCAACAGCAACCGCCACGGCAAGGATTTTATGGCGCCGGGCAAATTCAAAGGACATCACTTCGGTAATCGCTGGCACGTTGATTTTCAGGGGGTCAATAGTGAAAAGAGGCTGCTCGGTGCGCTCCGCCAACCAATCTACCAAGCGGTCCAGGCTTAACCGGCTTCCTATATGCTGCTCGTCATCCAGTTGTTGCTCGGCGATGTACGCCAACGGATGCAGCGTCAGCTGCTCCCGGCTTCTGGACGATGCCAATATGCGGTTAATCTCATCGTTGCAGGTTCGACCATCACGCACCAGATCATCCAGTAAACTGCGTAACTCCAGTACCCGCTCGGACTGTATTGCCCCTGCCTGCATTGATCCACCCTTAGCAATATTAATCATACAACACTCTATTATGGCTCAGTCTTCCCAGCAAGCCAGCCTGCTGCTGTCATATTTCTGTCATATTAGTGCCATAAAGTACCCCACAACATCACCATTAAGACAGCTACCAGGGCAAAAAGAGGGTAGCGTGACAGAATCGATAATTCTATACTGCGCAAAAATGCATTCAGGAGTGAACACATGGCTGGCAATACCCTTAGTAAAATGTTCGGCAAATCCCCCATCACCCCCATCCAGCAGCATATGGAAACATCTCATCAATGCGCCACGCAACTGGAGCCCTTCTTCAAAGCGGTGCTAAAAGACGATTGGTCTGAAGCCAAGACGATCCAAAAGCAGATCTCAAAGCTGGAACGCGATGCCGACAAGATGAAGAAAAAAGTGCGGATCAATCTGCCCAAAAGCCTGTTCTTACCGGTGCCGCGCTCTGATCTGCTCGATCTCGTCACCATGCAGGACAAAATCGCCAACGGCGCTAAAGATATCGCCGGGTTGATGCTGGGAAGAAACATGCAAATTCCCGAGAACATGTCCGAGCTCATGCTCGACTATGTCAACGGAGCTATCGCTACCTCGGCCCAGGCACTCAAAGCCATCCATGAGCTGGATGAATTACTGGAAACCGGCTTTCGCGGCCGCGAAGTTGAAATAGTAGAAAAACTGATCGAGGAACTGGATCGCCTTGAAAACAGCAATGACAAAGTACAGGTCAAGGTTCGCACGAAGTTGTTTGCACTGGAGAAAAAGATGCCACCTGTCGATGTCATCTTTCTTTATAGAATCATTGACTGGGTCGGCGAACTGGCTGACCGCGCACAGAAAGTAGGCTCGCGCCTGCAACTGCTCATCGCCCGCTAACTTTATCGATTCAGGTAACGAGATTATGTCTATTATTGCTGAACACGGTCACTTACTACTGATCCTGGCCGCCACTTTTGGCTTTTTTATGGCCTGGGGAGTTGGTGCCAACGATGTCGCCAATGCCATGGGGACTTCCGTGGGCTCCGGCGCGCTCACCGTTAAACAGGCGATCATTATTGCGATGATTTTCGAGTTTGCCGGTGCCTACCTCGCCGGCGGGGAAGTAACCGCTACTATTCGCAAGGGCATTATTGACCCGGCAGTGCTCAGTGACAGCCCGGAATTGCTGGTCTACGGCATGATGGCGGCACTATTGGCCGCCGGCACCTGGCTGCTGATCGCCTCGATGATGGGCTGGCCGGTCTCAACCACGCACTCAATTGTCGGCTCACTGGTAGGCTTTGCCGCCGTGGGCATTTCTCCCGACGCGGTAAACTGGGGCAAAGTCTCGCAGATTGTTGCCAGCTGGGTGGTCTCCCCACTATTAGCGGGCGTCCTCTCATTCGGCCTGTTTATGAGCGTGCAAAAGCTGATTCTCAATAGTAAAAAACCCTTCATCAAGGCGAAAAAATACATCCCTTACTACATGTTTCTGGTCGGCTTTATGATCGCCATGGTTACCCTGCTAAAGGGTCTGAAACATGTCGGTATCGAGCTGGATCTCGGCTTCGGCAACCATTTTTTCAATGCCCTGCCTGTCGCCATCGGCATTGGCATCGTGGTCGCCCTGCTTGGCGCCCAATTGCTCAAACGCATCAAGGAAGAACCTATCACCCTCTACGGTAACCGCTTCGCCAATGTTGAGCGGGTATTTGCCGTCCTGATGGTGTTCACCGCCTGCGCCATGGCCTTTGCCCACGGCTCCAATGATGTCGCCAACGCAGTGGGGCCGCTGGCCGCTGTCGTCAGCATCATTAGCAGTGGCGGCGAAGTGGCGGCCCAGTCTGCCCTGCCCGGCTGGATTCTGCTGCTGGGCGGAGGCGGTATTGTGCTCGGCCTCGCCACCTACGGTTTCAAGGTCATGGCAACCATCGGCAAGAAAATCACCGAACTCACTCCCAGCCGTGGCTTTGCCGCCGAGTTGGGTGCTGCCTCCACCGTGGTAGTGGCCTCAGCCACCGGCCTGCCGATTTCAACCACCCACACGCTGGTTGGTGCGGTACTCGGCGTGGGGCTGGCAAGAGGTATTGGCGCGCTGAACCTGCGGGTGATTAGCTCCATCTTTATGTCCTGGATTATTACCTTACCGGCCGGAGCCGGCCTGGCAATCCTGTTCTTCTTCACGCTGAAGGGTATATTCGGGTAAACCCGCAGGTATAATAAACCTTCATCGATATGGCTGCGCAATGAAAACAATCCCCAGCTTAATGCAAATGATGCAGGAACTGATCGCTACAATGTCCGTCAGTTCCACTTCACCACAATGGGATAGCAGTAATCGGCCGGTAATTGACAAGCTCGCCAGCTGGCTGGAAGCGCTGGGCTTTAGCATTGAAATCATTGCGCTGGACGGTGGCGGCGACAAAGCCAACCTCATCGCCACCCTCGGTACCGGCCCCGGCGGGCTGGTTTTATCCGGTCACACCGACACCGTTCCTTTCGATGAAAACCGCTGGAGCAGTAACCCCTTATCGCTCACTGAAAAAGACAACAAGCTGTTTGGCCTCGGCACTACCGATATGAAGGGATTCTTCCCTATCGCCATTGAAGCGGCTAAAAACTTTATCGACCAACCCTTGCAGCAACCACTGATTATCCTTGCCACCGCCGATGAGGAAAGCTCGATGGCAGGTGCCCGACAACTGGCTGCCCAGGGCAAACCCAAAGCGCGCATCGCGGTAGTGGGTGAACCTACCGGTTTAAGGCCCATTCGTATGCACAAGGGCATGATGATGGAAGCGGTGACCGTTCAGGGCCGCGCCGGCCACTCCTCAGACCCGCGCCTGGGTAACAGTGCCCTCGAGGCCATGCATACAGTGATGTCGGATTTACTGGCCTTTCGCCAGCAAATGCAACAGGACTACCACAACCCATTGTTTGAAGTCGATGTCCCCACCATGAACCTTGGCTGCATTCACGGTGGCGACAATCCCAATCGTATTTGTGGCCAATGTGAACTGCATTTTGATCTGCGTCCCCTACCCGGTATGGATATCGAAGCACTGCGGCAATCCATTGAACAACGATTGCAACCCATCGCCGAGCGACTACAGGTTAATATCAGCCTGCGCTCACTGATGCCCTCTGTGCAGGCTTTTGAACAAGCCGCCGATAGCGAGTTAATTACCATCGCCGAACAATTAACCGGCCACCGTGCCAGCTCGGTCGCCTACGCCACCGAAAGCCCGTTCCTGCAGCAACTCGGTATGGAAACGATTGTTATGGGCCCAGGTTCCATCGACCAGGCACACCAACCCGACGAATTCATGGCCACCGAGCAAATTGAACCGGCCGTCGAAATATTCAAACAACTGATTGCCCGGTACTGCCTTTAGCGCGATGCGGTCGAGCAAGCGGCCACGCCCCCCTTGTGCTGCTTATTATTTATCCGCACAATGAGCACTGTTTTTATCAACAAAGTAACTGGCGACATCGTGAACAACAAAGACTATTTAAAGTGGTTCCGCAATTCGGCACCCTACATCAATGCCCACCGGGGCAAGACCCTGGTGCTGATGTTTGGTGGCGAGGCGGTCGCCCACTCCAACTTCGCTAATATCATCCACGATATCGCCCTGCTCAATAGCCTCGGCGTACGCATGGTGCTGGTGCATGGTGCTCGTCCGCAGATTGAAGAGCGGGCACAACTACGCGGCGTCAACAGTCGCTTTGAAAACGGCATTCGTATAACCGATGCAGAAACCCTGGAGTGCGTTAAAGATGCCGCCGGCTCTTTGCGGGCACATATAGAAGCCTTGCTCAGCATGGGGCTGGCCAACTCGCCCATGCACGGCGCGAGCATCCGTGTGTGCTCCGGTAACTTTGTGGTCGCCAAACCAATAGGTATCCAGGCCGGGGTTGACTATGAACACACCGGCACCGTGAGAGGAATCGACACCGTCGGCATTAACCAACAACTCGATGAAGGTTCCATCGTGTTGTTATCGCCACAGGGCTATTCTCCCACGGGTGAGGTCTTTAACCTGTCGCTGGAAGATATCGCCACCCAAACTGCGATCAGCCTGCAGGCCGATAAGCTGATTGCCTTTTCTGAGCACGACGGCGTGCTCAATAACGAGGGTGAGTTAATCAACCAGTGTGACATCGCCGCCATTAAAAACCAGCTCGGCCAGTGCAGTGATACCAACACGGCTGGCTTACTGCGAGCCATTATTAACTGCGGCGAAAACGGTGTGAGCCGTTGCCACGCTATCAGCTTCAGCGATGACGGCGCCCTGTTGCAGGAATTATTTACCCGCGATGGCATTGGCACCCTGGTGTCGCAGAACCACTACGAGCAAATTCACACCGCCAGCATCGACGATGTGGGCGGCGTACTGGAACTGATCCAGCCACTGGAAGAAAACGGCACCCTGGTCAAACGCTCACGGGAATTACTGGAAAATGAAATTAACCACTTCACCGTGATGGAACGTGACGGCATGGTCATCGCCTGCGCGGCACTTTACCCCTACCCCGACCACGGCACAGGAGAAATCGCCTGCGTGGTGACCCACCCCGACTACCGCGGCGGTGAGCGTGGCGAACGGCTACTGGTCGCCCTGCAACAACAGGCTAAACAACAACAGCTCAAGCAGCTGTTTGTGTTAACCACGGTCACCGCGCACTGGTTCCTGGAACAGGGCTTTATTGAAGCCAGCCCGGATACCCTGCCGCAACAAAAACAGGCGCTGTATAACCTCCAGCGTAACTCCAAGGTGTTCGTGAAGTCGCTGTAGGCGGGCGCTGTGCTGCCCTCACAACGGCACATCTCATGGTCCTGTTGTCGCCACCAGTAACGGTCTTCGTAGCTCGCTCTCACAAACTGTCTACCGGGCTTTTAACACCCAAGCCCCCCTGCTTAGTCACGTGCGTATAGATCTCGGTGGTTTTTACATCACTGTGGCCCAATAGTTTCTGGATAGTTCTTATGTCGTAACCGTTCTCAAGCAAGCGAGTAGCAAAGCTATGGCGAAACGTATGGCAACTCGCCTTTTTATTGATTCGCGATTGTTGTAAGGCTACCCGAACACAACGCTGCACAGTAGAATCCATAACGTGATGGCGCCGCTCTACGTCACTTCTGGGGTCACGAGAAAGATTTTGTGCCGGAAAAACATATTGCCAGGCCAGCTCCGTCGCCGCTGACGGGTATTTTTTTGCCAGGGCAAATGGCAAATAAACCTCCCCGCAGCCATTGGCGATATCACGTTGATGGATGGCCTTCACTAACTCAATTTGCTCTTTCAGGCGATCAATCGCTATCCGGGGTAACAAGGTCACCCGGTCCTTATTACCTTTGGACTTCCTGACCACAAGTGCATTCATTTCAAAGTCCAC
This sequence comes from Spongiibacteraceae bacterium, assembly GCA_030621845.1. Taxonomy (GTDB): domain Bacteria; phylum Pseudomonadota; class Gammaproteobacteria; order Pseudomonadales; family Dasaniaceae; genus JAUXHA01. Next base: position 526 of record JAUXHA010000037.1, on the reverse strand, counting down.
ATCCTTAATCCGCAATCGGCAGCACTCGGATATTCGCAACCCGGCCCCATACATCAAATGAGCCAGTAAGCGGTAAGGTTCGTCCAGTAATTGAATAATCAGTGTTGCCTCCCGGTGCGAAAAAACCACCGGGATATTCCTTTGAGCCAATGAATATTTATAATCCAGCGCCTGTAAATCACGACCCAGAAATTGCTTATAGAGAAAAACCAGCGCATTTAATGCGGTTCGCTGAGTGGAAACAGAAGCGTGGCGACGCACCGCCATATCCCCCAGAAACGCTTCGATTTCTGCCTCACCCATATCGCCGGGGTGCTTCTTGCCATGAAACCGGATAAAGCGCTTAACCCAGTGCAGGTAAGTTTTTTCTGTTTTGTAAGCTTTATTTTGCTGACGTATAAATTGACGTAGCTGATCAAGAAACCTGACCGGTTGATCCGGAATAGGTCTGGGTATATCACCCGGGATATGTTTCATACGGCACCTCCTTGTGCTGCAAGCTCGCACAGTATGCCGATAAACCCTT
>JAUXHA010000056.1 GCA_030621845.1 Spongiibacteraceae bacterium | reverse complement strand
AAGGTCATAGATAACGACGTAGGTAGCGCGATGATCTTTTTTAGTAATGCTTAGCTTCCAGCTACGATCATCGATAGTAAGGGCCATTTTTCCCGCGTGAACGGTGGTCTCCATATGGTATCGATGGTGACCAAGATAGTTAAGGATGCCCTCTTCAACATAGGGAGTTTGATGCTCGGTGCCGCTGATGACGATGACCTTGTCTGCGGCATTATTCGCTTCATTTTCGCTAAACAGAGACAGCACCGTTAAGAATTCTTCCTCGGCAAGCTGTTGATCGACCAGCACAGAAACTGACGTGCTGGCGGTGGGGTGGCGATTGCCAAGCTGCGTTTCCTCTTTTAGCAGTGCCTGCAATCGTGCGACGTCCTTGTGAGCGGCTTCATTGTTGGCAAGTTTTTTGGCCAGTTCAGGCAAGTTACTGTTGAGCGCTTTATTGAGGGCAATATCCAGTGAACTGGGTGGGCTGCCACGTTCCAGAGTTAATAGATCCAGCCTTTGTTGTGATGTTAATGTCGAGAGAGTTTGAATCAGCTTGCCAGCTTCGGTGATTTCTTCTTGCAGTTGTTCAGCCTGGCGTTGCAGTTCCGAACTGCTGTTAGTGGTTTGCAGGGTTATGACAGATTCCAGTTCTGCCTCGTTGCGGGTTTTTTCCTGGCGCAGTTGGATGATGTTGCGTTGATTTTCGATAAGCTTCAGGCGCACCTCATCAATTTCTTCGCCCAGCCCTTGAAGAGGTGCCAGTAGCAGCAGTAGTGTGGTAAGAATAAGGAGACGCAAGCTCATACGAGTGAAATTATCATTGTTGGGGGAAATCAGCAGAATTATTGCATAATTGACCCGCGTTACTGATAGTTATAAACGTGAATATGTAATTAATGTAGCGGTACATTGCGCAACGTATAGCGATTAAAGGGCTTTGTTGCTGTTGTTCGTTGATTAGGGGTCAGCTTATGAAGAGTTTCAGTAGAGAAGAATGTATCGACACGGTGCTTCAATCTCCCGCAGCGGTGGCTGCGGGGGACAGGCAAGCCTGGCTCAATATTTTTTGCCGCTATAACATTGTGGAGGATCCCCTGGGCTCACCAGCACATGTTAGTGGTCTGTTTGATCGACGGCAGGGGCAACGTGGCAATGGGCCACTGCTGCGGTTTTACCAGACATTTATTGCCCCCTATGAGATTCGTTTTCATGTTGACCGGGATGTGGTTGAGGGTTTGACTGTGGTCAGGGACCTGACCATTGAGATACGCATGTCTCCGTTGGTGACGGTTCATGTGCCAATGCACCTGGTGTATGAATTACGGCAAGAGCGGGGAGAATTGAAAATTTTTCGCCTCGCCGCCCACTGGGAAGTGATGGCTTCATTAAAGCAGCAAATGTCTTATGGCTGGGCCAGTGTGGTGGTTGGCTGTCGCGCGGGTTTGCGTATGTTTCGCCATCTGGGTGTGAGTGGCATGCTGGGTTTTATGCGTGCTATTCACTCGGTGGGTGAACCGGGAAAGAACCGGGTTGATACCTTTGTGCGTTTCGTCAATGGCGCCAATGAGGACGGTCTGGGCAGTTTGATGGATGGCGAGGGTGCCACTATAACCTGCTGTGCCGAGGTGCTGTCAACGGCTCAGTTGGCGGCAGCAGGGTTTTCCCTGTCCACCGGAAAAATCTTGTCGGCTGGGAATATGGTCTCAGCCAGTTGTCGGCTGGTTTCGCCAGTCAGCGACTTACAAGGTGTGGTATTTTTTGAATTTAATATGAACAATCAAAAGATTATCGATGTACGGTTTTTCCTTGAGGATTAAATTTTAGCCGAGCTGAGTAATTCGAAGACATGGTTGGGTAGTTGGCTGTTAATGCTGTCCTTTGCTCGCTGTTGAACCATGCCCTTATCGGTGGCGGAAACCTTAATGGGCCAGCGTTTTTTGGCAATAACCGTGCCGCCAGTGGACAGACTCAGCTCGTAGGAACCGCGCAACCAGTACCAACCCTGTTTTTGCTCTACCGGTTCGGTATCCATTACTGCGGACAATACGGTACTGGATTGAGGCTGGTATTGAATACCAAGATTACCAATGGCACTTTGTAATTCGGTGACCAGCGTTTCTTTATCGGCCTGTACCGCGAATTGCAAGGTGGCCAGGGCCTGCCTGATAAGTTCTTCGAGTTGTTCGGTGGAATATTTTCCCTGATTGCTGCTGGTGCTGACAATGCTCAGGCTGCGATTCAGGTTGTCACGTTCGCTTTGGCTGGCACGGGCTTGATTGAGTGCGGTCAGGGCGCTTATTGCATTGGGTGCTTCATGGCTGGCATAGCTTACCAGTTGCGCCACCCGGCGATCGGCATTGGCAATATCCTGGTTAAAGCGTCGGCTGGCATCGGACTTGTTTAAAACCGCCAGGGCGTGTACCTGTCCGGCATCCCCCTGCCAATACTCAACCACCTTGGTGCCTTCAAGCACCTGGCGGGCCTCTGTGCTTACGTGTCTGGCAACACGCTGCTCGTTGCGAGATTCGGTCAGGCCATGACTGCTAACGGATTCGCTGGATGAAAAATCCATCGATTGCTCTTTAATGGCAACTTCAAATATCTTGGCCAGGTTTGCCAGTGCGCGATCGCCGGCGGTTTCACGCTTGTCGGCTTGTCCGGTCGCGCTGAGATACTGGGACTGGGGATACTCTGCGGAAGGTTTATCCAGCCATTGTGGTTGTTGTCCCGAGGAACTGCAGGCGTTCAATAACAGGCTGATGAGGATGCTGGAAATAAATAGATGTGGGTTCATTGCTGCGATCCTCTGTGTTGTGGCCGTCACTTTAACGGCTTTGCTGATAGTAGTATAAACTGTCGCGCAAACTGGAAGCTATTATAACGATGGTTGCTCCCGATGATGCGGATTCCAGTTGATCGCTGTGGGCTTCGCGTGGCAGCCCGTTAATGCTTACTACAGTGCCGGCGGGCACGGTGAAACGAGCCACCTGAAAACTTGATGGTAACATGTTCCAGCTGCGGGTATCGGCGACTTCAGACAGGACAGTAGCAATATTGGCGACGATACCTACCCAGCTATTTTGCTTTCCTGCTTCCTTGACCGCATAGTATTTTGCTACTGCCCTGGCGGTGGTGGTGGCAATAATGCCTGGCATTCTGTCTGCTAAATCTTCTCGTACCAGTGCGTCAATGTCTTCAAGCGGGCTGGTGGCGATGTGTTGCCCGGCGACATTCAGCTTTAAGTGGCGTGGGGAGTACTTTGCAGGAGGGTAGTGTGGTATGGCAATCGAGATTGCCTGTTCCAGTTGCCAGCTGTAAAGGGAGATTTTCTGTTGTTCAATATTACTGACTACGCCATCACTGTAAAACAGGATAACTTCACCATCGCCGGCCTTGGTGACTTCAGCTTCACGACCAAACTGTTTGACATAGCCTCGATACTCTTTATCGAAACCCTGGCGACGGCTGGTTTTGAGCAGGCTGGTGGCAAGGGCGTCCGGAATCGCCATGTGACGTCCTTTCATAATATTAGCTGCCCGGCGATAGCTAATCATGGCATCATCCCATTCACCATCCAATTCATAAATGATTCCTGCAAGGAAGCGGGTGCTGGCCAGTTGACCACTGATGCTATCGGCCTGGGCAAGTTCCTGCATTAACACATCCGCTTGCAGCATTTCTACTCGGGCGCCATCGAAGTCATCCGTGGCCAGGTAGTTAAGCCCCAGCAGCAGGTGGTTCAATACTCTTTCACTGGGCGTGCCGGAATAAGCCCGCATGGTTTCGTTGATGGTGGCGGCAGCGGCGGTTTCGGTGACACTAAGGGCTTGTAAATCCCGCATGACTTGTTTGGCTTGTTGAAGGTCCTGGATGCTGCCGTTGAAATCACCGGTATTGAACTTCAGGCTACCCATGTCCAGCAGATATTGGGCGAGATCCCGTTCCGGCGGAGAGACTTTCTGTAGCGCCAGTAACGTCGCCTCGGGACCCTGAACCTGGAGTTGATCGGCCAGGGAATTGACCTTCCAGGCACTGCAGCCTTGCAGCAGAATAGCGGCCAGCAGTAAGCCTGGCGTGAGGGCCGAAGCGAAAAACCGCATGACTCAGTGGAGCCCGACTCTGTTTAGTAACGCAGTTTGCTGTTTTTGACGAATTTCTTAATTTTTTTCTGGCCCAGCCAGACTTTGCGATTATCGGTCATGCTCACCATGGTCAGGTCAACCTGGTAAAAGCGTACCTGCTCGTTACTGTCCACATCAATAATGGTATTGATCTGGCCGATTAACATAAAGTCTGCACCGGCTTCCTGCCCTGCCGCCTTGCGAGTCTCCTCACGGGCGTTGATATCCTGGTCGATACGCTCATCGCGAATTTGGCCACGCTCCTTGCTGGAGGCGACAAAATCGACTTTGCCGGAATTAACCAGCGAGCGTTCCATGTCGGCGATAAAGGTTTTGACGTTAATATGCTCGTGGCTGAGGTTGCGTACGTCGCCTACGATGACGGTGGGGATGTTGCCGGTTTTACTGACAAAGTCACCGATCCAGGGGCGCGATACCGCATCGTCGATCATTTCTTCAGCGACCATCCTGGAGTCGCTATCGTTCCAGGCACCGCTTAAATCGATGGTTTCGTCGCTATCGACGCGCTTGACGGAGGTGCCGCAGGCGCTGAGCAGTAAAATTGAAAGGCTAAAGCTAATCCATTTAATCATTCCTGGTTATCCTCTACAAAGCGGTCAAAGTTGGCGTTGGCGTTTTTAGAAAAATAATTTTTAAAGTTGTTATTCATGTTGGTGGCAGCTCCGATCGCCGCATCGAGCTTTTCCATATCCATTTCGGCGAAAGAATAAATATTACCGGTCCTTTTGTCTTTCCAGTTTCCCTTGATGATGGTGCCGCTTAGGGCTAATTGAGTGACAGAGCGGATGTCGCGTTCAACGTTGCTGGTGTTACTGCTACCGTTACTGCTGGTGTAATCATTGATAGTGCTGTCAATGAAAGTCGACAGTACTCTCGCCACTTCAGCCCGGGCGCGATTATCTGCCGTGGATTTTTGCAGGGACGGATCGTTCATCGGCGGTGCCATGCCTATGCCCTGAATCAATTGACCGTCTTTATCGCTAACGGCCTGGGTGCCTTCGTTAACCCAGTCAGGCCCCCCTTTAATACCGAGGTCGCTTTCAATGGTTTCGTTGCCACTACAGCCAATGATTAGAAAGGCGGTAAAAATAACCAGTGCGGTAATTTTCTTCATTTCCCTAGTCCTGTGAGAGATTGATGGTAAAAGCATACTGCAGATTACGCTATGATGCGAATCAGTATCTGCTGCTGCCCTAGTGTTGATGGCCACCGGGGCCGTGGGCATGGCCATGGGAAATCTCTTCCGCACTGGCTTCACGGGTATCGACAATATCGATAGTAAAGCTGATGGTTTGGCCTGCCAGCGGATGATTGGTGTCGACGTCAACGCTGAATTTACCAACTTTAATAACGGTAGCCGTTTGCGCGCCCTGGTCAGAGTGAATGCGCACGATCTTCCCCTGCGTTAGTTTGCCTTCATGTTTGAGGTACTTGGCGGGGATTCGTTCAATTTTATTGGTATTACGCAGACCATAAGCGGCATAGGGTTCCAGCGTGACCTGTACATTGTCACCGACAGCTTTCCCCTCCAGCGCCTGTTCAACACCGGCCAATACATTGTTGGCGCCGTGTAAATAGACCGAAGGTGTGCCATCGGCTCTGGAATCTTCTACAATGTTTCCCGTTTCGTCTTTCAGGGTATAGTGAAAGGAAACCACAGTATTACGAGTTATCGTCATTGAATAAACCTGCACAAGCGATGAGTTCGGGGCATGTTACGAACTTTTACGGGCTAATTATACCGGAGAATGACTAATGGGGGAGGTGCTGCCCTTTAAGGCGGGAAAACGCGAGCCCAATCAAAAGGGCAATACGCTGTGTCGCAATGGGCACCACCAGTGGAAAATTATTACCAGTCGCCAGTTTGATGTGAAGCAGGGACGTTTGGTGACAGTGTTTGAATGTCGCCGCTGCGCTAAGAAAAAAGTAAAGGCGCTATAGCGGAGGAATATTTTGGTTGCAATTCATGGCTTGGTTGCAGTGGTTAAGCGGGCGATTAAATGAGCGTCTTCAGGCCTGTGCGGGTAGCTGCAGTTGCTCGCCAATATTCGCGAGCACACGCTGGGCTTCGTCGCTGCCTTCAACGGCACCCATTACCATACATAAGCCGAGGATATGCTCAACAATGACTGATTTAATCGGGATGTTAGCTTGTTCCGCTTCGTCACGTAGAAACAGGAAGGCCCGAGCACCAATATCATCAATCATTTCCTGCTGACTGTCGCGCTTAAAGCCTTCGAAGTCGATGATGTTGTTGGCAGTGGACATGGTGTTTACCAAGGTTTGGTGAATGAGCGTGAAGTATAAGCGGCGGCGGCGGGCTTGAAACTAGGTAATTACCACTAAACTGATGACCTTATCCCTTATATTCACTGGTAACGTAATGATTTCTTAGGGATAATTCCCTCACTTTTTAAATGATAGCAATGGAAAAAACCTATGACTGATCAGGTCGATATCGCGGCCGACGGCGTCGAGCAAATCCCACTTAAAGTCTATACCGAGAAGGCCTACCTGGATTATTCCATGTACGTTATTCTCGACCGGGCGTTGCCAAATATTGCCGACGGCTTAAAACCGGTCCAGCGCCGGATCGTCTATGCGATGAGTGAGTTGGGGCTAAAATCAACCGCGAAATTTAAAAAATCAGCGCGTACCGTGGGTGATGTTATTGGCAAGTTTCACCCCCATGGTGATAGCTCCGTTTATGAGGCCATGGTGTTAATGGCACAGCCATTTTCCTACCGTCATCCACTGGTGGACGGCCAGGGTAACTGGGGCGCGCCGGATGACCCCAAATCCTTTGCCGCCATGCGCTATACCGAATCGCGCTTGACCCCTTTTGCGGATACCCTGCTCGCGGAATTGGGTCAGGGAACCGTGGACTGGAGAGCCAATTTCGATGGCACCATGGACGAGCCCTGTGTGTTGCCAGCGCAGGCACCGAGTATTCTTCTCAATGGCACTACCGGTATTGCGGTTGGCATGGCCACGGATATCCCCCCGCATAATCTGCGAGAAGTCATCAGCGCCTGTATTCGTCTGTTGGATGAACCCAAGGCAACGCTCGATCAGCTCTGTGAACATATCCAGGGGCCGGATTTTCCGACAGAAGCGGAAATTATTACCCCGCGCAAGGATATCCTCGAAATGTACCGCAGTGGTCGTGGCGGCTTGCGGATGCGGGCGGTATGGCAGAAAGAGAGTGGCGACATTATTATCACGGCGCTGCCGCATCAGGTATCCGGAGCTAAGGTTCTGGAACAGATCGCCCAGCAGATGCAGGCTAAAAAGCTACCCATGGTGGCGGATTTACGCGATGAATCCGACCATGAAAATCCAACCCGGCTGGTTATCGAGCCGCGCTCGAATCGTGTTGATATCGAACCCTTAATGCGTCATTTGTTTTCGACCACGGATCTGGAGCGCACCTATCGCGTCAACCTGAATATGATCGGTATCGATGGTCGGCCGCAGGTGAAATCGCTGGATGTCATTTTAAGGGAATGGTTGAGCTTCCGTACCGATACCACCCGCCGTCGCCTTGAATACCGCCTGCTAAAGGTAGAAGAGCGTCTGTTGCGTCTGGCGGCGCTGATGATTGTCTACCTGAACCTCGATGAGGTGATCAGGATTATTCGTGAAGAGGATGAGCCCAAGCCGATCCTGATGAAGCGATTTGATCTCAACGAAATGCAGGTTGAATACGTCCTCGAGACACGGTTACGGCAGTTGGCGCGTCTTGAGGAGATGAAAATCCGTGGCGAACAGGATGCTCTCGAAGACGAGCGTAAGCAGCTGGAGAAAACCCTGGGCTCGAAAGCGCGGTTAAAAACCCTGGTAAAAAAAGAGTTGCTGGAAGTTGCTGAGAAATATGGCGATGAGCGCCGTTCGCCGCTGGTGAGCAGGGATGAGGCTCGAGCCTTTAGTGAAGAGGAATTGATGACAACTGAGCCGGTGACGGTGGTGTTGTCGGACAAGGGCTGGATTCGCTCGGCCAAGGGGCATGACATCGATGCCACCACGCTCAGCTATAAATCGGGGGATAGTTTCAAGCTGACCGCACGCGGTAAATCCAACCAGCCAGTGGTGATACTGGATTCAACCGGGAGGGCTTATACGGTTATCGCTCACACCCTGCCTTCGGCCAGAGGCCAGGGAGAGCCACTGACGGGACGAATTAATGCGCCTTCCGGTGCCACTTTTCCCGGTTTGATGATGAGTGGCGGCGATGACCTCTACCTGCTGGCTTCCGATGCGGGCTATGGTTTTGTGGTGAAATTTTCCGACCTGCAAAGCAAGAACAAGGCCGGCAAGTCGGTGCTGAGTTTACCCAAGGGAGGAGAAGTGCTGCAGCCAGCCAGGGTCGCTGAGCCCGATGGTGACTATGTGGTGGCGGTGACCAATGAGGGTCGCATGCTGCTGTTCCCGCTGGCCGACTTACCGGTAATGGGCCGCGGCAAAGGGAATAAGATTATCGGTATTCCCTCAGCCCGTGTTCAGGCCAGGGAGGAATATGTGGTCGCGGTGAATGTGATGGGCGAGAAGGATACCTTGCGGGTGTATGCGGGTAAGCGTCACGTTAATATGAAATTTAGCGAGCTGGGACATTATCAGGGCGAGCGTGGCCGGCGCGGGCATAAATTACCCCGTGGCTTCCAGAAAGTTGAGCGGGTGGAGGTGGTGAGCGATTAGTGCCAGCCCTGTTGTTGTAGCTTCAGGGTTTTGAATTGTTGTTTAAGCAGGGATTGATAAGGTTCTTTCAAGGCAGTAATGGTTATCGCTGTTGCATCAATGGTCATGGTTTCTATACGGTCCTGAAGGCTGGGATGTTGAATATAATCCGCTGTGGTCATTAATTCCCCGGCTTGACGCTGTGCTACCAGGCCAGCGGCATCCATTGTCTGTTGTTGAGTAAACTCCCATAAGGCGTCCTGCTGCTGATAAAGGGCCAGACCAAAATTACACTGCAGTGCGGTTTGGTCTTGCTGCAGTTTTTTCACCAGATAGGCGCAACAGAGCGCGCGAAAGGGATAATTATTATCATCGCTGTCCTCAAAGGTGGCGATAAACCCGTTGCTTCTCGAGACGCTAAGCTGCCCATCGTACAGTTGGCATATGGCCTCCAGCTGTTTGCGAAACCACTGTAGAGCAGCTGTTTGGCTATTGTTGGCGTCGTTACCAGATTGTTCCAGATTGATAATGCCTACTGATAAAAAGGCCTTGTGGGTATTGATGGGGGCCGCGGCGGTTGTCTTGGCTTCATGCTCGGCCAGTTGCTTGCGCAGTGTTTCCAGTTCATCGAAATCTTGCTGGTGAGTACGGGTAAATAGCGGCTTCGTTTGCCGCTGCAGTTGGCTGCTATAACGGGCCGGGTACAGGGCGCAGGCGTAGACGAAGCCAGTGAGGATAATTGACAGCATCAATAACTGCCATGCCAGTGAAGCGGCGCCGGCGAAGGTGGTGGCGGAGGCAATACTGAGCACGGCATAGCCGGCAATACTGTCCTGAAAGGTAATTGACACAGGATAGTCCAGGCTGCTTCCCGCTTCTCCGGCCTCGGCAATCAGCTGGTTTTGTACATCGTAGATGGTGGCCTGTAACACCTGGGGATGCGCCGCCAGCTCTGAAAGCATTGCTTGCAGGCTGACACGGTCCTGTTGGACGAGGGCATCCTGGGCATTGTTGGCTAGCTGGGTGGCGATGATCTTGCCGTAGTGGCTGGTGTTTTCAAGTAACAGCTGTTTATTTCCCTGATAACTACTGATAACAATGACACCGCTGGCAACAAAGCTTAGGCAGGCGGTAGTCAGGGCCGCTCGGGTAGGGAGTGGCAGGGACAATAAATATTTAATGAATGAGCGCAGGGTCAGTATCCGTCAACAAGCATGATTATGCCTATTAGTATAAACAAGCTGTTGGCTGGCGGCCACTGTGTTGGGTTGGGTGGTTGGTACTGTTGCGCTCTGCCGTTACAATAAGCACCAGACAGAGGGAATGTTGAGTGAAAGAAATAATACTGATTAATATTGCCGGCGATGACAAGCCGGGGCTGACTTCATCGATTACAGCTATTCTGGCGAATTACGAGGTCAACATACTCGATATTGGTCAGGCGGTTATTCACGATACCCTGTCATTGGGTTTCCTGATTGAGGTGCCAGAGGGGTCGGTTTCATCCCCGATAATGAAAGATATTTTGTTCCGCACCCATGAGTTGGGCCTCACGGTAAGATTTTCTCCCATCGATGAATCCAGTTACAGCCAGTGGGTAGGAGGCCAGGGCAAGCCTCGCCATATCATTACCCTGCTAGCAAGGAAAATCACCGCCGAGCATCTGGCCAGGGTGACCGCAATAGTCTCCGCTCATCATTTGAATATTGACCGTATTGATCGGCTTTCCGGCCGGGTGCCACTTGAAGATGTAAGCCAGCAAGCTAAATCGTCGGTTGAGTTCTCGGTGCGGGGCAATTTGGATGATACGGGGGTGTTTCGCAGCGCGTTGCTGGCCATGGCCAGTGAGTTTGATATTGATGTGGCCTATCAGGAAGACAATATGTTCCGCCGCAACCGCCGCCTGGTGGCTTTTGATATGGACTCAACATTAATCGAGGCAGAGGTGATTGATGAATTGGCCAAGGCCGCCGGCGTGGGGGAGCAGGTGGCGGCGATTACCGAGCGGGCAATGCGGGGTGAATTGGACTTTACCGAGAGCTTTACCGCCAGGGTGGCGCTACTGGAAGGTCTGGATGAGGCGGTGTTGGCCGAGGTTGCCGAGGGTTTGGCAATTACCGAAGGGGCGGTGAAACTGGTCAAAACCTTAAAAAAACTGGGATATAAAACAGCTATTCTCAGCGGTGGTTTTAATTACTTTGGCCAGTTTCTGCAACAGAAACTGGGTATAGATTATGTTTACGCCAATGAGCTGGAGATTATTGATGGCAAGGTGACTGGTAATGTCACCGGGATTGTCGTGGATGGTGCGCGCAAAGCGGAACTATTACAGGAAATCGCCAGCAGGGAGCAGATTGCCCTGGAGCAGGTAATTGCGGTAGGTGATGGCGCGAATGATTTACCCATGTTGAGTATTGCCGGGCTGGGGATAGCCTTCAGGGCTAAATCGATAGTCAAGGCATCAGCCAAACAGTCAATATCAACCCTGGGCCTGGATGGGATTTTGTATTTATTGGGAATCAGTGATCGTTATACCGCGAATTAACCGGGCTGAGCTGTGTCGAGAGCGCGTGCCATTATTCAGAGCTGCCCTAGCCCATATCAGTGAATTCATAATCCATTTTTTCCGACGGTGCTGCCATATAATTGCCCTGGATAAAGTCCACGCCGATTTGCCAGAGTGATGCCAGTGCCGAGGCATTTTCTACCCGGCTAATAATGGCTTTGGTTTCACTTTTGGCGGCCTCGCTAACCATTATCTTCAACGGTTCAATGTCATTGGTTTTTTGTAGCTCTTCGGTATACTGGCTGGCTATTTTGATATAGCTGGCATCGACATGGCTGAGCATTTTTTGGGGTTCTGCGCCGTGGCCGTAATTCGCGATAGACATAAAGCAACCCGTTTTATTCAGGGTTTTGGTAAAGCTGGCGGCAGGTTTCAGCAGGTCGGTGACATCCTCTTCCCGGAATTGAAAAATGAGTGATTCGGGGGGTAAGTTGCCAGCCTTAAGTGCGACGCTCAACCAGGGGATTAAGGTGTTATCTTGCAAGGCATTCGCGGTGAGATTGATAAACAAGCGCACATCGGCACCCTGCTCGCGGATGCCAGCTAATTGTTTGGTGGCTTCGAGGATAACCCAGCGATCGAGTCGGGTGTTGACGCTACTGAAGTTCAGTTTGGCAAGAAAATTATCGGCAGCGATGACCTTGCCTTCTTCTTCGACGCGCAATAGCACTTCATAGTGATCACCAAGACTGCCGCGAAGACTGACCACGGGTTGAAACAGCAGTGAAAATATACCGTCTTCAATATACTCCTCAATAGTGTTATCCAGTTCATCATCATCCTTGGCGCTGCCCAGGGATTTTTTCTCGCGTACCGGGATATACAGCGCGGTATCATTACCCACACCGTTATTGTCGGCCTGGATACGCAATCTTTCGCAGCTGTTGAAAACACCATTTACCATTTCGATGGCATCACCGGTATTTTGTTTATCGATCACCATCACCCCAATGCTCAGGGTACACTGAAGGGACTGTCCCTCAATTTCTATAATATGCGCTTCCATGGCGCTGCATAGTTTACGGGCAAATTGCTGGGCTTTTTCTGCCCCGGTATCCTGGAGTAGCAGGCAGAAAGCATCGTCGGCGTAATGTGCACAATAACTATCGTCCCCGGCCTGCCCGGCGATAAAGTCGGCGATGTCCTTGATCACACGTTCAGTAATTTTCAAGCCTTCTTTTACCCGTAACGCGGGGTAGTTATCGAGGCCTATATAGAGCAGGCTGGCAATGCTGGTTCCCGCGGCGGCTTGCTTGGCAAAGGCGTTCAGTTGTCGGTTAAAAAATCCCTGGCTAAACAGCCCGGTAACCGGGTCGTGATCGACACTGGCACCAGCATCCGCAGAGCTGGCAGCTACCTTGTCCCTGATGGCTATCTGGATGCAGTCCTCACCATCATAAACCGCATTGCTCAGTTGCATCGCGGCAGAAAATTCATCACCTTGCTGCTTGATCCCGGTAAAGGGAAAATCGGTTTCCCCCTGGCCGCTGGCGATTTGTGCTTTCAATAAACCCTTGAAGTTATCGTGGTCGCTACTGGCCAGTAAATCAATGATGGGTAAGCAGTCCACATCATCGGGGTCGCTGTAGCCAAAACGCTCGACAAACAAGGGGTTGCTACTAATCAGCATGCCGTCAGCCAGGTAGGCTATGGCGTCCTGTGACTGGGAGAGTAATTGTTCGCTGCGGATTTCCGCCTCGCCCAGTTTACCCTGGATAGTGATCAGCTCACGGCGTGTATCGAGATTGTTGAGTTCGCGGAAGGCGGCGAAGATTAAATGCGGGTCATTTTCACTGGGCACTACATCGCTGGCACCACCTTTCATTGCTGCGCTGGCGGCGTCACGGTCGTCGCGAATAACAATAACAGGAAGATCCAGCTCAATGCGGGTTAGTTGCTCCAGGCATTGCTCGATGGATATTTCCGGGTGTTTATCATCGGCTATTAATAAATCCCACTGCTCGTTTTCCAGTGCTTTGAAGAGGTCATCAGCAGAACTGGCGCGATGCGCCCTGGCGACTCGACCGGCGTTGCGAAATACACTGATCAACCGTTCGCCCTCATTGTCCGATTCGTTAATGAGCAGTAATTTAATGGTCTTTTTTCTGGCCATGGATCTGGTTGTTTTCCTGTTTTCGAGCGCATCGCTCATTATTGCCAAGCTTGGCGACTATCTCAAAGTAAAATAAAGCGCTGCCTGTGCGAATAGTGATTGTCAGGGGCGTCGATTATAAGTTGCCCCACACTGAATCAAACTCATCGTCCGTTTTGTTGTTATCGGCGTCCGTTTTCCCGGCGGCATCATAAGACGCTGTTCGTTTAAATTCAAATTGGTTGTAGGCACCGGTCTGGTTGATTTTTTTACTGAGTTGAACCTTGACTTCTTTTCCGCGCTGATTGATGACGACTTTGCTGCCTTTCTTGAAGGGAATTCTGGGCGTTAATAGTGTCGCGGGTTGTTTCAGTGCAGGGATTTCTGGCAAAACCATTACGCGCACATAGTCTGTTTGTGAGCCGGTTTTCTGAATGATTCGGGCACCATAGGGGGCGGCACTGGGGCTGATTAATTCAAGACCAAACTGGGTGCGATCCTCGCTGTGACTGACCCAGCGAATAGTGGCAATACTCCAGTTATGGCTCATGGCATCGCGTATGCCGATAATTTCGCCGGTTTTCAACGGGGTTTTTATCTCATTGGGCCATTGCGCACAGTAGCCGTGAGCGCTGGAGTTGATCATTTTTACCTTGTGATAACGATAGGAGCTTGTTGCCTGCTGACTTTGTTTGTGTTCATTTTTCTCGATGTCGAACTGGATGGACTCCAGCGGAATGTCGGCATCGCCAAGATTTTTTTCATAGGGACTGTCCCATACATCTTTGCTGCGTTTAACCGGGTCTTGCGTCTTTAAAAACGGGTTTTCCATCTGCATGGTGAAGGTGCGAGCGCCTTTTTCCTGAACCAGGGTTTCAAAAGCTATCTCCCCGGAAACATAATGATGGGTCGCACTGAGCCCCAGGCAGAGCTCCAGCTCACCGCTGGATTCCACGCGCATAAACATACGCTTGCTCATTTCAGCCCAGGACACCATCAAGTGACCGAGTAAGTCACTGGAAATGATATAGTTTCCTTCCTTTATTTTCTGCGAGGCATTGTCTGATTCATCGCTGAGTACGTTCAGGTAGGCGACCAGCTTGCTGGTGTCGAAGTTCAGCCAATTGGGCTGCTGTACGGATTCATAGAGCGCCCTGAATACGGGTGGTTTGTCACCACTGGGGTCAATCACAAACAGGGCGGGCTTGTTATCCGCTATGGTACAGCGTTCGGCCCATTGGGTGAGTGGGCTAAAAATGCCCATAAAATCTTCCTGGCGCAACTGGTTGGGGTGTGAGCAGCCCATCAGCAGGACGCGGATATAGCACTGTTCAATGGTGCAGGCACCAAATTCACTGTCGACAACAAGTTGCTCGGTCAGTTGGTGTTGTTTTGCCAGGCTGTAAAACTGGTGCAGGGTACTCCAGCTGCCCTCATCCACCGGTTCATAGAGCTGGAAGTGGCGCAGCATATTTAAACTGTGGTCGGTCATGGCCCGGTGCAGTGATTGAGCGATCAGTTTATCCGTTTTGTCTGGTCCGCTGCGATCACCCAACGCGGCGCTGTGGGTGGCGACGATGGTGTAAGCCGTGGCGAGGTTCAGGTGCAGAGCATGCGCCAGCTCGGCGACTTTTTTCGCCTGCTCAGACAACAGTGCTGGTTGTTTCAAGTAGTGTTTGGTTAAGCGCCGTGTCACGTAGTAAATAGGCGTTCTTAATAATTCGAGCAGGGCCATCCGTCTGGCGGGTAACAGCCGCACCCGGTTAAGCTCGGTGAGCGCCTGGTACAGTTGGCGCGTTGTGCTGCCAATATTGGCCAGTGGCAGGGCGCCGACCCACTCGGCGGCAGACGCGTCATCGCTGGCAAAAAACCGGCCTCGATCGAGATCCTGATGGGGTACCCGCAGCCTGATAGCGTCCTGTTTAAGCATTGTGCCGTTTCACCACCTGTTGAGTGACTGGGTTCAAAGTTATTTCTTCAACTAAAGAGTATGGGCTAACATGCTGTTTTTTCAATAATAAGTCCTGTTATAAAAGCACAGAAATTGGCACTTTTGAGACCTGGTTGGAGTCTTCGCGCACCAATTTGGGTACCAGATAGCCCGGTAAATGGGCCATTAGGTGTCGCACCAGTTGTTTAGCGCGGCTTTCATCGACCTCATAGTGGGCTGCCCCCTGCACTTTATCGAGCAGATGCAGGTAATAGGGGAGTACCCCCTGTTCCAGTAAGGTTTCACTAAGTGTGGTTAATGCGGCTTCATTATCGTTAACCCCTGCCAGTAACACCGATTGATTGAGCAGGGTGACACCGGCTGCTGTCAGTTTGGCCAGCGCGGCCTGCACCGAGGCGTCGAGTTCATTAGCGTGGTTGCAGTGAATCACCATGATTGACTGTAATCGGCTGTCGCTAAGCCATCGCAGGCAGTCATCGGTAATACGCTGGGGAATGACCACCGGCAGCCGGCTGTGTATGCGCAGTCTTTTCACATGGGGGATTTGGGCAATATTACTGACCAGCTCAGCAAGAAAGCGGTCACTGGCCACCAGCGGGTCACCGCCACTGAGAATCACTTCGGAAATACTGGCGTCGCTGGCAATATAATCGAGGGTTTGCTGCCATTGGGCGCGACTGGGGTTATTGGCCTGGTAGGGAAAGTGACGGCGAAAACAGTAGCGGCAATTAATCGCGCAGCCGCCGCTGACAATCAACAACACCCTGCCGTGATATTTGTGGATAAGCCCGGGCTGGGGGTTATTGTCCGCTTCTGCCAGCGGGTCATGGCTAAAGCCGGGCTGGAAGCCCAGCTCCTCACCCAGCGGCAGCACCTGCTGTAGCAACGGGTCATGCCAGTTCGCCGGTTCCATTCGCGCCACAAAGCTGCGGGGTACCATCAAGGGGAATTCGCTGGCTGCCGATAGCGCCGCGGGTAGCTGTGTTAAATCCAGCGCCAGCAATTCAAACAGCTCACGGGGCTCGCGAATCACATTGGCCAGGGCTTGCTGCCAGCTCTCGCTTTGTCCGGTTTGTTCCTGACAGAGGGGTTCGGTTCGCGTTATCATAGGCATCTTTGATGATGGTTTTTGTGAGGATAGTAATGGCGACATATTCTACCAACGAATTTAAAACGGGTCTTAAGTTAATGCTGGAGGGTGACCCCTGCACCATACTGGAAAACGAATTCGTTCGCCCGGGTAAGGGGCAGGCGTTTAGCCGGGTTAAATTCCGTAACCTGAGGACCGGTCGGGTGTGGGAGCGCTCTTTAAAATCCGGCGAATCCCTGGAAGGGGCCGATGTGATGGATGTGGAGATGGAATACCTCTATAACGACGGTGAATTTTGGCATTTTATGGAGCCCGAGAGCTACGAGCAACATCAAGCCGATAAAAATGCGGTAGGCGATGTGGCGCAATGGTTAAAGGAGCAGGAGCGCTGCGATGTGACCTTGTATAACGGTGCGCCGTTATCGGTGGCCGTGCCTAATTTTGTTGAGCTGGAGGTAGTGGAAACTGACCCGGGCCTGAAGGGCGATACTGCCCAGGGTGGTAGTAAACCGGCGACATTAACCACCGGGGCGGTAGTTCGTGTCCCCCTGTTTATGAATATTGGTGATGTGATTCGTATTGATACCCGTACCGGCGATTACGTTAGCCGTGCCAAAGGCTAAATTCTCTGTGCCCCACCCCCGGGGCAAAGTTGACTTTCCATGCTAGATAACAATTGGCGTCCTTCAGCCAGCATAGCTGCACTACAGCTGCGCGCAGCTATGCTGGCAAAGATTCGCCAGTTTTTTGCTGCTCGCGATGTGCTTGAAGTGGAAACCCCGCTGATGAGTCGCTACACGGTCACTGATCCGTATATGGCGGTGATTACCACGGCTAATCCGCAGTACGGCAATGACCAGTATTTTCTGCAAAGCTCTCCTGAATACGCCATGAAGCGGTTGTTGGCTGCCGGTAGCGGCCCCATCTACCAGGTCTGCAAGGCTTTTCGCCAAGGGGAGGCGGGCAGTCGGCACAACCCTGAGTTTTCCATGCTGGAGTGGTATCGCCCCGGGTTTGATCAC
>JAUXHA010000131.1 GCA_030621845.1 Spongiibacteraceae bacterium | reverse complement strand
TTACTGCCAGAAGGCAGAACGGTTATGGATGTTGTTGAAAACCGTTTATCGGAAGGCTTCAGGGAGAATGGGTATAAAGTATTAACTGAAAAAGATGATGATTACGACAATGCAATCCCTATTGAGGTTGAAATCCAAAATTTCTGGGGATGGTTTAGCCCAGGGTTCTGGTCTTTGGGAATTAATTTTAAAACGTCAATTGTTGTAACTGCGCCAGTTAATGGTTTTTCTGAAGGGGTGGAGTTTGATAGTGAAGTTCAAAAGAGGTTTCAGACCGCATCTGGTAGTAATTGGCAGACAGTTATTAACCTCTCGTTAGATGAATTGAATAAAGATATAAAGGCAGAAATCACGGATATAAAAGCATCTAACAAGGCAAGTCAGGTCGACCGCTAACACGGCGCGGAGCGACTTCATTTAACAACTGTAATTGCATTTTCATCAGTAATTTCATGGTATGACTTCGTTCCATCATATACCTTTTCCAAAAATTTCTTAGCTCTATCTATGGGCTTTTGTGGAACTGGCTTCGAAGATGAACCTTCAATGGCAATCGGAGTTAGTTTCTTGGTAAGCGTCCGGCGAACTCATCTTGCTGGCCCGACTTCTGAGGGCGACGATGGTGTCCACTTAAACTTTAGTGGACACCTATTATGGATTTTTCAAATGAGATAAGACTGCCGATTAGGCGCCGACGCCGCCACTCCCCCCCATTTAAGGCGCAGGTACTCCAAGAGAGCTTACAGCTAGGCAGTTCGCTTGCAGCAGTCGCCCAACGCCACAATCTGAATGCCAACCTAATCCGTAAATGGCGACGCTCCGGTGGGGGCGGGCTTCGCAGCGGCACCCCACTTACTCAGTCGCCGCCCCTATTAGTTCAGTTTGAATCTTCTCGTCCAGCAACATAATCCACTTATTGTAATTGCGATGAATCTTGCCCGCCCTTTCATCAAGGCCAACACTCTTCTTGAGAGTGATGCTATAATTGCGGCTCGAATATTTGACAATTGCAATCGCCTTGTGCTTATCTCGGACATTAATTTTGATCTCGATCGCGCCTTCATCAAGGCTACTCGACTTCCAACCCTTGATTCTGGCAGCCATACTGATAGCCGTACTCACCTCTTTCAGAGTCAGCAATGAACCATCGCTCCTCAGTGGAACTGAAGACCTGGAAATATTGTGTATTGGTTGTTGGGTGCTGCAGGCAGCCAGGAACCCCAAGGTTAAAACAATCACAAGTATTCGATTCATAGCGGTATATCCCTTCAATGACGGAGTTAAGCATATACCGGAAATCGGAATAGGTCACCTATAAGTGTACCAATAGTGCGCCCCCTACCCTTCCAGTCATTTCCCTCGTACAATATCCCAAGAGCCGCGTTTTCATAACGGCTCGTTCACTCCAGGAGAATAAAATATGAAAGCAACCCGATGGGCCAATGGGCCAAAAAACCCTCTGATAATCCTAGCCGTTATCAGCATAATGTGCTGGATTCCAAACAGTTTTTCCAGAGAAGATGTGCAATCTTTCTCGATTGAGAACGCCATGAACACTGAGGACGCCAAATCCAAGCTGGAGGGCGTCAAGTTTGCCTTTGGGACCACTTCAATAGGCAAAGTGAGCCAACGGTACGGGGAATTCCAAACCAACAAGAAGACCAATGCCTTTGGAAAGTCAGATGAGCGCGCATGTAATTGGGCGTTTTTGTCCGCCATGATCTCGTTACATGACCGGGCCATCACTGAAGGCGGTAACGCAGTGATTAATATTCGCTCAAATTACAAAAACAATAAAACCAGTAGTGAAACTACCTTCCAGTGTGGAGCAGGCAACGTGGTCGCTGGAGTTGCCCTGATTGGCGTCGTCGTCAAGATAGACTGATAGCCCGAGCGAGCCCCTGGACGGAGCACCTCTTGTTCCGGGGCATTCGCTTGTAAAAGCCTCCAGCCCCAAATTTACGTCATTCTGCGTTACCAACCGATTCAGCCTCTCAGCTAAACTAATTCGCTCGGCAAATCTCCGCTAATACATTCAATCTACGCTCACTCTCCTTGACATAAGGGTTGGCTTCATCCCAGGCATAGCCGGCAAGTATTGATGAGATCATAGCCTTGACTTCATCTCGCTGATTTTCGTGAAAGATAACATCCTGAAACCGTCGATCATACCAGGCCGTAACAAAAGTACGGAAACTGTTTATTCCGACCATCAAGGGCGCGGAAAAATCACTCTCCCACTCTACAACCTCCCCCTGAAACTGTCGATGCAACAACGCAGCGGCGATACTGGCTGATCGCATCGCGATTGTAACACCTGAGGAAAACACCGGATCAAGAAACTCCCCCGCATTCCCCAGCAGTGCATAATTACGGCCGTGCAAGCTTGTTACATTGATAGAATACCCCGTAATCTCTCGTACTGGGTGAGTATATTCAGCGTTTGCCAGAAGCGATGACAGACGATCTTCCTCTGCCACTATCGACTTGAGTTGCTGTTCAATATCACCAGGATAGCGTTGAAGAAAGTCTTCAGGCGCTACTACGCCAATTGATGCCTTGCCATCACCAAACGGTATCAACCAATACCAGACATCACGGTCTCGGGGGTGAATAGTGATTAAAATCTTATTGCGATCAAACCAGTCGCTATCAATGTGGTCAACAACATGAGTGAATATCGCCTGCCGCACCGGGAAGTCGGAGGGGATATTCAGACCCAGAAATCGTGGCAGCACCCTACCAAAGCCACTCGCATCCAGCAGGAAGTTCGCCTCCAGCGTAGCAATCTCACCACCACCGTCTTTATAGCTAACAATAGGTCTCTCGCCACTGACATCGACATCGATAATCTCGTGCTGGTAGCGAATATCGGCCCCCATTCTCTCAGCCTCATCAGCAAGAATTTTGTCGAAGCTAGAGCGATCCACTTGATAGGTGGTACTCCAGCCCGGTGAAAATTTCTCGCGAAAATCGATCTCAGAGTAGCGGCCGTCGTGCAGGAAGGCCGCGCCATTCTTGTATTGAAAACCTCCAGCGTGCACTGCCGCCAACATACCGGCCTCTTCTATATATTGCATACACTGGGGCAAGAGGCTCTCACCGATGGAGAATCGAGGAAATATCTCCTTTTCGAGTACGCGAACATTGTAACCATTGCGAGCCAACAAGGCTGAAGCAATTGCTCCGGATGGGCCCGCACCAATGACCAGTACGTCCACCTTTTCTACAGCTATCATAAACCCCCTTAACGCAGCGCATCAGAATTCATACGAATTCTAATCAAAACTTATCATACCAATGGACGCCAGATAATCAACGAACGCGCATGCTCAGCGATCTCGAGAAATTCTTATTCCTAATAATTGTCCATTCCTGTATTCCCACCTGCAACAGGTTCTTCATTTTTTATCGCTTGGGCGGGCAAGCCCAGCTCTGGGCTTTCTGGCAGCGCCCAAAAATCGAAAAAATTAAACCACTGATCAGGTGCCATCAGAACGTAGTGCTGAAGTCGCTGTGCGTAACGCTCTATGTAGCCCTGTAATAAAGTCGCTCGCTGCCGACGCGGAATTGGCATACTGTCAGCAAAGTGCTCCAGGTAAAAATGATGTTTACCCTGCTCCAGACAAAACAATAAGAACACAGGGCAGTCGAGGAGCCCGGCCAAAATAAAGACGCCCTGTGGAAAGGCTGCCTTCTGTCCCAAAAAAGGCGCCAGCATCGATTTTTCCGGGGCCGTTGGGGAGGTTCGGTCTGCAGCGACTACAAGAAACTCCCCGTTGGTGACTTTTTCATTCAACATCATTGCCGTTCCGGGATCAACTGTAGAAATCTGTATCAGCTCAAGATCCGCCCTGGGGTTGAGTCGTTTCATCAACCGATTGATTTGTGCAGCATTGTCATTAAACACCAGTACGTTCATTTTAACCCCTGCCACCTTATCAACAAGAGCTCGAAACATCTCGGCATTGCCCAGATGAGAAGTTAGAAGAATACCGCCACGTCCACTTTCGATACAATCCAGAAGTTGTTGTCGACCGACAAATACGGCGTCATCGCGCTTGATATCCCCTGACCACGAGCCAATACGGTCAATAACGGAACGACCAAATTTCATAAAGTGACGGAAACTTTCAAGCAAGCCAGGAGGCCGTAAAAAGTAGCCGGCAGGCTGTTGTGAACCCGAGTCACTATTAAGCTGAAACCGATATACACGAGCTAGAAATTCTCGCGAAGTCCTTCTTGCCTGACCGTTTCTCAAAAAGAAATAACCAATAATTGGATACAACAACAAGCGCATACCCTGACGACCCAACAACTTATAACAAGCAACACCTAGAACCATTCCCCCATAGGCGCCACTCTCCCGCAATTGAGACCAATGGCTGCCTTTGAGCACCTTCTTTCCTCTATTTAATTTTCGCCCTAACAGCATGGGTAGACGTAATAACATGCCACATACCAGCCTTGTATGCATGTAGCTAATGCGCAAATTATCGGCCCAGGGAGAAAAGTGCGATATACCATTCGGGGGATAACTGACCTTACTGCGCAAAAATTCAACTGGCACACCGCGCCAATATAAACGCACCATAATATCGGTATCAAAATCCATCCGGCGACCAATACTTTGCACAGAGGCCAGGTCATCGCTAGCAGCAACGGGATAGACGCGAAACCCGCACATGGAATCAATAATTGAAAACGACAATGTCTCCACCCAAACCCAAATATGGGTGATATAGCGGCCGTACAAACGAGAACGCGGCACAGTATCATCATAAATAGGCGCGGCACTGATAAGTGCCTCAGGAGCTAACCGGGCCATGGCTAACAGCGCAGGAATATCTTCCAGTGCATGCTGACCATCTGCATCAAGCTGTAAAGCATGACTAAATCCAAGTCGTCGGGCCTCCGCTATACCCCGCAGTACGGCGACTCCCTTGCCTTGATTGGGTGTCTGGCGAAACAATGTCAGCCATGATTCACCCTCAACCAATGCGTGTAACACCATCGTCGTATCTGCATCACTACCGTCATCTACAATCAGGCACTGTAAATCAAACGATTTCAACCGAGCGAGGGTAGCAGCAATCAAGGGGCCATGGTTGTATACGGGTATAAGCAGACAGGGCTTAAAATTCATAGGATTTTCAGAGAATCTTGCCAACAGGCAAACAGGCTGTCTTTAGCGTTCATTATCCTGTAGCGCGACCACCGCCTGCCCCTCCAGCAACAGACGCTGCCCGTGATACAACCTGAAATAGTAGCTATAGCCACCCCCACTGACAGCCTGCTTTTCGGCTATCACTGTCAGTTCGCCGGGTAAATCATCCAACCGGGAGCAGTACCAATCCACCCTTGAGAGAACGGCCAAATAGCCCATCCGGGGGCGACCCACACGCTGCTCACATAAAGTGCCGTGAATCGCCATAGCCTGCGCCAGGTATTCTATCCCTGCCTGAACAGGTAACTGGCCCTGATGCCGCAGAGGGTTGGCGGGATCACGATGGGATATCGCCCGACACTCAATAGTGATCTCATCCCACGCCTCTACACGCTCCAGCAAACACATAGCGCCACTGTGTGGTAAAAGAGAGCTAATCGCCTGGGATTCGTTGACCAACTCAGTCATGCACCGCCTGGCTCTAATAGGAAAGTCAGTTGCAGATTGTAATAGATGCCCCGAGCTATTGCGATGTATAATACTATCCTTGGTTTTTGACACGTCCTTGAAGTGGCCCCTATGCACATCAGCCAGAAACAGTATCGCATCGGCGCTGACCACCCTTCACTCGCCGGTCACTTTCCAG